>CAZHYF010000208.1:0-5125 GCA_964536635.1 uncultured Rhodospirillaceae bacterium
GCTGCCCTGCGAGGGTGGCGGCTTTTTTTGTTGCCTGGCCCTTTGCGTGGCGAGAACCAAGCCGCAACGCCTCACCTCACATCCTCATCTCCCCTTCTCATCTCAAATGGGGCTTGCAATGCGGGAGGCTTTGCGCTGCCATGCTGGCAGCAAACGGAGGCCCTTTGATATGTCTGATCCATCCAGCGCTGCGCCCTTCCAAGACGCCTTTGCCGAGGCCAGAGCGCGCAACCTAGCCGACCTCAGTGCGGGCGACCTGCTGCGCTGGGCTCAGGGTGCCGCCCAAGACTATCTGGATGGTCAGCGCGATCGCCCGGTCTTCCCCGCCGCAGAGGCCCTAGCGGGCTTGCGTCAGTTTGACGAAGCCCTGCCGCAAGAGGGGCGCTCGGCGCAAGAGACGCTCGACCTGTTGCACCGCTATGGCAGCCCGGCGACCGTGGCTCAAGCCGCCAGCGGGCGCTATTTCGGCCTGGTCAACGGCGGCATTCTGCCGGTGGCTCTGGCGGCGCGCTGGCTGGCCGATGCTTGGGACCAAAACGCGGCGCTGTTCCTCTCCTCACCGATCGCCGCAACGCTGGAGCAGCGCTGTCAAGACTGGCTCAACGATCTGCTGGGCCTGCCGCCGGGCTGTGTGGCGGGCTTCGTGCCTGGCTCTTCGACGGCGATCTTCTGCGGCTTGGCTGCGGGCCGCTATCGCGTGCTGCAGCGCCAAGGCTGGGACGTGGGGCGGCAGGGTTTGGCGCGCGCGCCGCGCTTGCGCCTCATCGCCGGTCGCCACGCCCACGCCACCGTGCTGAAGGCCGTGGCGCTGTTGGGGCTCGGCACCGACACCATCGAGTGGGTGGCGGTCGATGACCAAGGCCGCTTGGACCCCGACGATCTGCCGCCTCTGGACGCGACTTGCTTGCTGGTGCTGCAAGCGGGCAATGTCAATTCGGGCGCCTTTGATCCCTTTGAGCGCATCATGCCGCTGGCTCAGGCGGCCCAGGCTTGGGTGCATGTCGATGGCGCCTTTGGGCTCTGGGCTGGGGCGAGCCAGTCGCTGCGGTCGCTGGTACAAGGCGCAGAGGCCGCCCAGTCCTTCTCCCTGGATGGCCACAAGACGCTGAACGCGCCCTATGACAACGGTCTGGTGCTGTGTTCGGACGGCGCGGCCCTGCAAGCGGCCATGGCCGCGACGGGCTCCTATATCGTCTACAGCGACCAGCGCGACGGCATGACCTTCACGCCCGAGATGTCGCGCCGCGCGCGGGCGGTCGAGCTGTGGGCGGCGCTGCGCAGTTTGGGCCGTCAGGGGCTGGATGACCTGGTGACGGGCCTCGCCCAGCGCGCGCGCCAACTGGCCGACGGGCTGGCTCAACAGGGCTTTGAGATCCGCAATCAGGTGGTGTTCAACCAGGTGCTGGTGGGTCTGCCCGACGACGCTCAGATCGCGACGCTGATCGCCGCGCTGCAAGCGGGCGGCCAGCTTTGGGTTGGCGGCGCCACCTGGTTCGAGCGCCCTGTGGTGCGGGTTAGCGTCTGCTCCTGGGCCACCGATGCGCAGGATATCGAGGCCGTGATTGCGGCCTTCACCGCCGCGCGGGCGAGCCTCTGATCGGCGGCTGCGCGACCCTCGTTTGATGAAAGCGCTTACATCGAAACTGCGACATTAGGCGGGTCTCATGGCCTAGAATTTTCGCTACAGTGCGCGCGACCAAGATTCCGGCAGGCAGCCAAGCCGTTGGCCCACAAAAAACCGCTTTGAAACAAAGCTGAAGGGCCGCCTTTACCGGCACCTGTTTGCCCCAATTCGCCCGCCGCTTAGGCGCGGGCCACGAGGAGATGTGTGCATGAAAATCGCAGTTTTGGGCGGCGACGGCTTTTGCGGCTGGCCGACATCCTTGCATTTGTCGGCTTTGGGGCACGAGGTGGCCATCGTCGATAACCTGAGCCGCCGCTGGATTGATACCGAATTGGGCGTGCAGTCCCTGACCCCGATGGACTCGATCCAAGAACGCCGCCGCGTCTGGAAGCAGGTCACCGGCAACAGTATCGAATTCTATCTGTTGGATCTGGCGCGCGACTACGAGCGCTTCAAGAAGTGGCTGCTGGATTGGCGCCCTGATGCCATCATCCACTTTGCCGAGCAGCGCGCCGCGCCCTACTCCATGAAGTCGGACGTGCACAAGACCTACACGGTCAACAATAACATCAGCGCCACCCACAACGTGCTCAACGCGCTGGTTGAGACCCAGGTCGATGCCCACTTAGTCCACCTGGGCACCATGGGCGTCTACGGCTATTCGACCGTCGGCGCGACCATTCCCGAAGGCTATCTGGATGTTAAGATCCAGAAAGAAGACGGCTCCATGGTGGATCAGTCGATCCTCTATCCCACGCGCCCGGGTTCGATCTATCACATGACCAAGAGCCTGGATCAAATCATGTTCCAGTTCTACGCTCAGAACGACAAGCTGCTGATCACCGACCTGCACCAGGGCATCGTTTGGGGCACGCAGACAGCACAAACCCGCTTGCACGAGCAGTTGATCAACCGCTTTGACTACGACGGCGACTACGGCACCGTGCTGAACCGGTTCTTGATCCAAGGGGCGATTGGCTATCCGCTGACCGTCCATGGCACCGGCGGCCAGACCCGCGCCTTCATCCACATTCAAGACACCGTCAAGTGCGTCGAGGCGGCGATCAATAACCCGCCCAAGGCTGGCGACCGGGTGGAGATCTTCAACCAGATGACCGAGTGCCACCGCGTGCGCGATCTGGCCAAGATGGTGGCCGACCGCACGGGCGTTGACATCAAGTTCCTGCCCAACCCGCGCCAAGAGGCCGACGAGAACGATTTGATCGTTGCCAACGAGAAGTTCCGCGGCCTGGGTCTGGATCTGATTACCCTGTCCGACGGCCTGATGAACGAGGTGATGGAGATCGCGCAGAAATACGCCTACCGCGTAGACCGCTCGCGCATTCCCGCCGTGTCGGGCTGGAACCGCCAGCGCAGCGCCGAGATTATCCACGATCCCGAGAAGTCCGCCTGATATGAGCCGCCCCAGCGCGCGATCTTGCGCCTATGTGACCTTGGTGACCAACGATGATTTCGCCCTGGGCGCGCGGGTCTTGGCCAAGTCGATCATCGCTGCGGGCTGCCGCTATCCCTTGGTGGTGCTGACCACCTTTGAGGGCCCGACGCTGGACCCTCTGCGCGCGCTGGGCTGCGATATCCGCCTGGTCAGCCCGCCCGAGGTCTCGGACGGCTTCAAACAGCGCCACGCCCGCGAGCAAGTGCATGGCAAAGCCCCCTTCACCAAGGGCAATAAACCGGCCTTCCATTCGCCGCTGGACAACTTCGCCAAGCTGCGGCTGTGGCTCTTGACCGAGTTTGAAACGCTGGTCTTCTTGGACGCCGACACCATGATGCTGCGCGCTTGTGATCGGCTGTTCGACTACCCGGCTTTCAGTGCGGCGCCCAACGTCTATGCCGAGCTGGCGGACTTCAACCGCATGAACTCTGGCGTCTTCGTCGCCAAGCCCAGCGCGGACACCTATGCGGCCATGCTTGAGCGCCTGGATGCGCCGGAGGCGTTTTGGCGGCGCACCGATCAGACCTTTTTGCAGGATTTCTATCCCGACTGGCACGGTCTGCCCTATACCTACAACGCGCTGCAGTACGTCTATTTCCAACTGCCCGAGCTGTGGAATTGGCCGGAATTGAAGCTGCTGCACTTCCAGTACGAAAAGCCCTGGCAGGCCGACCATCCCAAGCGGGCGCAGTTGCAGCCCTTGATCGACCTGTGGCAGCACATGGACGCCACCGGTGAATTGCTGGCCGAGGGTCCGCACACCCGGCCTGCCGGAGCCTGAAGCCATGCGGGTCGCGCTGACCGGAGCCACGGGCACCATCGGCGAATTCTGCCTGCGCCTGGGTGCCGCGCGCGGTTGGCAGCAGCGGCTCTTGCTCCGGTCGGGGGCTTTGAGGCCCGCGCTGGCGCAGCGCGCCGGCCTGGAGCCGGTCGCAGGCCAGCTTGAGGATAGCGATTTTACGGATCTGCTGGCGGGCTGTGATGCTTTGGTGCATGCCGCCTTTGCCCATGCGCCGGGGCGCTATCGCGGCGGCGAGGGCGATGATCCGCGCGGCTTCTGGCAGCTCAACTTGGGCGCCACCATCGGCTTGCTGGAGCAGGCGCGCGCAGCAGGCGTGAAGCGGGTGGTGCTGTTTTCCTCACGCGCGGTCTTCGGCCCCCACCAAATCGGCCGCTTGAGCGAGGCAGCGGTCCCTGAGCCCGATACCCACTACGGCCTGCAAAAATGGACCATCGAGGGTCTGGCGCGGCTCTATTCGCGCGCGCCCGAGGCCTTTGCGGTGGCCTGCCTGCGTCCGACCGGGGTCTATGGCACGCGCCTGGACCCGGCGGCGAGCAAGTGGGCGGAGTTGGCGCGCCAGGTGGCCCAGGGCGTTTGGCCGACCGGCAACCGCCAGGCCAGCGAAGTCCACGGCGGTGATCTGGCCGAGGCGGTGGCGCTGCTGCTGACCTGCCCGGTGGAGGCCATGGCGGGGCAGGTGTTCCATGCTTCGGACCTGGTGATCTCTCGCCAGCGCCTGGCGGCGCTGATGGGGCAAGTCTTGGGCCGCGGCCCACAGGGTCACGACCGACAAGAAGCGCCTCCAGCCTTGGAGCCGATGACAGGCCCGGTCTTGGCGACCGATAAGCTGGAGGCGCTGGGCTGGCAGCCGCGTGGGCAAGAGGGATTGACCCGCGATCTGCAGGACCTGCTAACCGGTCTAGAAGTCCACCTGGACTGAGCCAATCGCGTTGAAGGTCCGCTTGCGATCTTGAGGGTTGGCGATGTTAAGGTTGCTGCGGTTGGCCCAGCTATCTGCATCCAAATTGCCGACGCCAAGCGCCAAGGTCAGGCCGTCAGCGATCTCATACGACATGCCAGCGAAAACGTTGGTGGCGTAAGTTTCGCCAGATGCGAGCAAGCCATGGTGCCAGATCGCGGTCTCAACGCCAGCGCCAATCGACAGTGCGCCCATCGCATAACCAGCGCCTGCTGCTATGTATTCGGTGGTTTGATACTTGTCGGTCGACGATGAGGCATAGTTCACGCCAGCGCTCAAGCCTCC
>CAZHYF010000209.1:0-5104 GCA_964536635.1 uncultured Rhodospirillaceae bacterium
CCCTTGAACTTCTCAAAGGTAAAGCGCGGCATCTTGGTGACCACATAGTCGATGGTCGGCTCAAACGACGCGGGGGTCACTTCGGTGATGTCGTTTTGCAACTCGTCCAGGGTGTAGCCCACCGCCAGCTTGGCTGCGATCTTGGCAATCGGGAAGCCGGTCGCCTTGGAGGCCAGCGCCGAAGAGCGCGAAACGCGCGGGTTCATCTCGATCACCACCAGGCGGCCCGTCTCAGGGTTCAACGCGAACTGCACGTTGGAGCCGCCGGTATCGACGCCAATCTCGCGCAGCACCGCCAGCGAGGCGTTGCGCATGATCTGATATTCTTTATCGGTCAGCGTCAGGGCGGGCGCGACGGTCACGGAATCGCCGGTATGAATGCCCATGGGGTCGATGTTTTCAATCGAGCAGATGATGATGCAGTTGTCCGCAGAATCGCGCACCACTTCCATCTCGTATTCTTTCCAGCCCAAGACGCTTTCTTCGACCAACACCTGGCTGGTGGGCGACAGGTCCAGACCCTGAACGATCAGCTTTTCAAACTCGTCCTGGTTATAGGCGATGCCGCCGCCCTGACCGCCCAGCGTAAAGGAGGGACGCAGGATCAGCGGGAAGCCGATCTCTTTGGCCGCCGCGCGCGCCTGGTCGATGGTGGTCGTCAGGATCGAGCGCGGGCTCTCCAGGCCGATCTTGTCCATGGCGTCGCGGAAGAGCTGGCGGTCCTCGGCCTTTTCGATCGACGCGGCTTTGGCGCCGATCAGCTCGACGCCGAATTTGGCCAGCGTGCCGTCTTGATCCAGCGCCAGGCCGGTATTCAGCGCCGTCTGGCCCCCCATGGTCGGCAGCAGAGCGTCGGGGCGCTCTTTTTCGATGATCTTGGCCACCACAGCGGGAGTGATGGGCTCGATATAGGTGGCGTCGGCCAGCTCGGGGTCCGTCATGATGGTGGCGGGGTTCGAGTTGACCAGGATGACGCGGTAGCCCTCTTGGCGCAGCGCCTTGACCGCTTGCGCGCCCGAATAGTCGAATTCGCAGGCTTGACCAATAACAATGGGCCCTGCCCCGATGATCATGATGGACTGGAGGTCGGTGCGTTTGGGCATGCTGAGGCCTTCTGTCGGGAGCGTGTGAGGAGGCTGTCGGGATAAATCACGCCTGTTTAACGGCCCTGCCTGCAAGAGGCAAGTCGCTATGAACCGCCCTGGGCCTCGCTCTGGCGCTGCCAGAGTGCGGCATAGAGCCCGGCTTTAGCCAACAGCTCGGTGTGGCGGCCCAGTTCGACCAAGCGGCCTTGCTCAAGCACCGCGATGCGGTCGGCGGCCTGGATGGTAGACAGGCGGTGGGCGATGACCAAGCGGGTCGCGCCCTGGGTCACGGCGGCCAGGCGTTCTTGCACCAGGGCCTCGGTCTTGGAATCCAGCGAGGAGGTGGCTTCATCGAACACGTAGATGCGCGGGCGCTTTAACACGGCACGAGCAATGGCCATGCGCTGGCGCTCGCCGCCGGAGAGTTTCAGGCCGCGCTCGCCGATCAGTGTCGCCAAGCCCTCGGGCTGACGCGCCACGAAGTCGTCGATGCAGGCCACCCACAGCGCCTCTTGCATCTGTTCGGGCGTGGCGTCGGGCTTGGCAAAGCGCAGGTTGGCCTCGATGCTGTCGTTCAGCAGCACGGTATCTTGGGGCACCAGCACCAGGTGGCGGGTCAGGCTCTGGCCGCTGACCTGCCAGATGTCCTGGCCATCAATCGTGATGCGACCCTGATCAGGGCGATAGAGGCGAAACAGCAGCTTGATCAGGCTGGATTTTCCAGCCCCCGTTGCGCCGACGATGCCGGTCAAACTCCCCGCTGGCAGCTCTAGGCTCAAGTCCTGCAAGATCGGGCGTCCCGGCTGATAGGAGAGGCTCACGCCTTCGATGGCCAGCGCAGCGGCGCCCAGCTTCAAGTCGGGCGCGCCCGGCTCATCGGCCAAGGGGTTGGGCTCGTCCAGCAGCGCAAAAAGGCGCTCGGTGTGGATCATGTCGTCCTGGATGCGCCGCCCAATCATGGCCAAGATAGCGATGGGGCGAAACAGGCCCATGGTGATGCCCGACAGGAAGACGAAATCGCCCAGCGCGCGCTGGCCCGCCATAATCTCCTGCGTGACCCCGGACAGGATCAAGATGAGCCCCAGCCCCAACAGCGACCAGACCGCCATGATGCGCAAGAGCCAATGGATCGACACCTTGATCGAGGCCTCCTGGTAGTCGCGCAACCCCGCATTGGTCTCTTCAAGTTGGCGCGGCGCAGCACCAAAGACCTTGACGCTCTCGATGTGGGTTAGGCTTTCGATCAGGGTGCCGTTGACCCGGTCTTCGGCAGCGTTGACGGTCTTTAGCGCCGCATTGCGGACCGGATCAAACAGCCGGGTGATGCCCAGATAGCCCAACGCGATCACCACGATAATCGCCGCCTCGTACCAGCCGAACCAAAGCCAGACCACCAAGGTCGCCGCGCCCAGCTCGAACACCACCGGCCCCAGGGTCAAAAGCAAGCGGTTGGCCAGGTTTTCAGCCGCCGCCAGCCCGCGCTTGAGGCCCTGGGACAAGGTGCCCGCCTTGGCGTCCAGGTGGTAGGCCAGCGGCAAATTCAACACATGGTCAAAGGCGCGCAGCGTGATGCGGCGAATGGCCGGCAGAGACAAGAGGTCCACCAGCAGGTCGGCCAGGCCCTCCAGGGTGTTTTGCAAGGAGCGGGTAATACCAAAGGCGATGACCAGCAGCAGCGGCAAGCTGAGCCACAAGACTTGCGGCGCTGACAGGCCGCCGTTCAGGTGGCGGTCGAGCTGGCTAACGATGGCCGCTTGCAGGGCTGGCACCAGCACCACGAAAGACCGCGAGGTGATCAGGATCACCAGCACCGCCGCCAGCAAGCCCGGTCGGCGCAGCTCACGCGCATCCGGCCAGACGATCTGGCCCACCAGCCAAGCGATGTGGCGCAGGCTGAGCCGGTTTGCCTTCAAGCCAGAACGGCTGCCGTCTTGGCTGCGCGGCCACTGGCCGATGGCAGACTTACGCGACATGAGCGGCCACCTGGCGCATCGCGCCTAGGCCCGCGCTTGGTCGATCAGGTCCACGAAGCGCTTGAACAGGTAGTGCGAGTCTTGCGGTCCCGGCGAGGCCTCGGGGTGGTACTGAACGCTGAAGACGGGCTTGCCCTCGACCGCCAGTCCCTCGTTGGTTTTGTCGAACAAGGAGATATGGGTCTCGCTCACGCCCGCAGGCAGGCTCGCGGCATCCACCGCAAAGCCGTGGTTTTGCGAGGTGATCTCGACCTTGCCCGTGGTCAGGTCTTTGACCGGGTGGTTGGCGCCACGGTGGCCCATGTGCATCTTCTTGGTCTGAGCGCCCAGCGCGCGCGCCAAAAGCTGGTGGCCAAGGCAGATGCCAAACAGCGGCGTGCCAGAGGCCAAAATGCCCTTGATCATGGGCTCGGCATAGACGCCGGTGGCCGCCGGATCGCCAGGACCGTTGGACAAAAACACCCCGTCGGGCTGCAGGGCCAAGATGGCTTCGGCGCTGGTATTGGCGGGCACCACGGTCACCTTGCAGCCTTCGTTGGCCAGGCAGCGCAGGATGTTGCGCTTCGCGCCGAAATCAACCGCCACCACGTGACGCTGGGGCGCCTCCATACGGCCATAGCCCTTTTCCAGATCCCACAAGGTCTCGTCCCAGGCATAGGACTGGGTGCAAGACACGTCGGCCGCCAAGTCGGCGCCCTCCAGGCCGCCCCAAGCCTCCAGCACCGCCATGCCAGCGGCCAGGTCGATGCTGCCGTCGGCTTCTTGGTGCAGAATCACGCAGCCCAGCGCGCCGCCGTCGCGCAGCTTGCGGGTGATTTCGCGCGTGTCCACACCACAGATAGCAGGAAGCCCTTGACTGATAAGCCAGTCGTTGAAGTGCTGCTGCTCGCGCCAGGACGAGGGCAAAGTAATATCTGCGGCCAAAACCGCGCCGCGCGCATAGGCGGTCAGGCACTCGATGTCCTCATCGTTGGTGCCGACGTTGCCGATGTGCGGAAAGGTAAAGGTGATGGTTTGCCCGGCGTAGGAGGGGTCGGTCATCACCTCTTGATACCCGGTCAGGCCGGTGTTGAAGCAAAGCTCGGCTGCGAAAGTCGCTTTCTTTCCCAAGGCTTTACCCCAAAACACGCTGCCATCGCTCAACAGCAGGGCGGCGGTGGCAGAGGCAGGGCGCGGGCTGGGGGCAAGGCTTGGCATGGCAGTCTCGTTCGTTGGAAGCTGCCCCTAGATACGCGCGCGCGTCCAGCAAGACAAGACCGCAGACCCCCACTTGTCCCCGTCAAAAGCAAGGAATTCGCCGCAGGGCAGCCCCGCGCAATGGTCAATTGACAGCAAGGGCCCCGATCTGTCATCGCTGATGGTCCTGGCCATCAAACAGGCAGAGGGCAGATCTGCACCACAAAGCAGCAGCTCTGCAAAAATAACGACCCAACACACCAACACGAGACTTCAGCCAAGCCTATGCTACGCGAGCAAATCAATGCGACCCTGAAAACTGCCATGAAGGCGCGCGAGACCCGGACTGTCTCGACCCTGCGCCTGGTCATGGCGGCCTTGAAAGACCAAGACATCGTCGCCCGCACCGAAGGCCAAGAAGAGGGCCTGGATGACGCGGCCATCATGGCGCTGTTGCAGAAGATGATCAAACAGCGCCGCGAGAGCATCAAGATGTACGAAGATGCCGACAAGGCCGAGGCTGCCGCTGCGGAAGCCGAAGAAATCACCATCATCGAACGCTTCTTGCCCCAGCCGCTCAGCGCCGAAGAGACCGAAGCTGCCATTGCTGCCTTGGTCAAGGAGCTGGACGCAAGCGGCATGCAGGACATGGGCAAAGTGGTGGGCGCTTTGAAAGAGCGCTATGTCGGCCGCGTCGATATGGGCAAGGCCGCGCCCCTGGTGAAGGCGGCTCTGGCCGCAGCCTAGAGCAAGCCGCGAATGAGTGGCATCACGAGAGAGCATGGACTTGCGTTAGAAATCAGTTAGCTAGAGCGGAAGGGCTGTTGCAAGACCAACGCCCGACGCTCTAGGCCGCAAGGCCAACGGCCA
>CAZHYF010000210.1:0-5099 GCA_964536635.1 uncultured Rhodospirillaceae bacterium
GCCGTGTAATCCACCATGGGTATGATGCGCCCGTAATTCAAGCGCAAGGGACCAATTACCCCAACCGCGCCAATGATTTGCTGATCGGCATTGCGGTAGGGCTTGATCACAACCGAGCAGTCGGACAGCCCGAACAACTCGGTCTCGGAGCCGATGAAAATGCGCACGCCGTCGGCTTGATCGGCGGCCTCCATCAGTTTGAGATAGGTTTGGCTGGACTCCAGCGAGCGCATCAGCGCGCGCACCGAGGCCAGGTCGGCCACCGCCTCAACGCTGTCCAGCAAATTGAGCTGGCCTTTGACGATCAAGACGCCTGCATCGTGGCCATCGGCCGAGGGGGTGGCAATGCCCAGCTCGACCAGCTTTTGGATGTGACCGTCCAGAGCCGCGCGGTCCTGCTCCATATCGCGCAGGATCTTGACCCGCGCTTCGGCCAGCGTCAGACCGCCAAGGCGTTGGGTCAGGTAATTGCCTGCCGTCACCAGGGCCGAAACCGGCATGCCGCGCGGCAGGCTCAGCAAGCGGTTTTCGACCGTGCCGTCGGCCAACACCAAAATGGCCAAGGCCTGCTCATCGCTCAGCAGCGTGAACTGGATCTGTTTTAGGGGCGCATTGGTCTTGGGCGAGGCCACCAGTCCGGCAAAACCCGACAGACCCGACAGCGCGGTTGAGGCGCTCTCGATCACATCGCTGGCCCGGCCGCCACGCTCGGCGCACTGGCGCTCGATACGCTCGCGGTCTTGGCGGCTGACCGTGCCCACCTGCATCAGGCCTTCGACGAACAGCCGCAAACCGGTCTCGGTCGGCAGCCGCCCCGCCGAGGTGTGCGGCGAATACAAAAGCCCCAGCTCCTCAAGGTCGGCCATGACATTGCGGATCGTGGCGGGCGAGGCCTCCAGGTGGCCCAGCTTGGACAAGGTGCGCGAGCCCACGGGCTCGCCGCGTTCAACATAGGCAAGCGCGATCTCACGCATCACCTCTTGGGCGCGCGGCGAGATGCTGGTCAGAATGTCGGCGATGTCACGATCGTTGGACATAGGGCGCCTTGGAGCTGGCGGGCGTTGGAGTGGTTGTGCTTCGCACCCTCATCAGCGCAATCACGCAGGATCGCCGCAGGGCTGGAAACGGGCAAAGGAGCAGGCAAAGGGCTTTTCCTGGCTCCACTTCCCATGTAAGCAAGCCCCCAATCAACGTCAATTCTTGAAGTGAAAGCCGCCCCTCATGTCCCGCCCTTCTGGCCGCAAGCCTGACGCGCTGCGCAGCGTCGTCATCGAACCCCACGTCAACAAGTACGCCGAGGGCTCTTGTTTGATCAAAATGGGCGACACCCATGTGCTCTGCACCGCCAGCGTGGACGAGCGCATTCCGCCCTGGTTGCGCGGCAGTGGCAAGGGTTGGGTGACCGCCGAATACGGCATGCTGCCCCGCTCGACCGACAGCCGTATGGACCGCGAGGCCGCCAAAGGCAAGCAATCGGGCCGCACGCAGGAAATTCAGCGCTTGATCGGCCGCTCCTTGCGCGCGGTCACCGATCTGGTCGCCCTCGGCGAGCGCCAAATCAAAGTGGACTGCGATGTCATCCAGGCCGACGGCGGCACCCGCTGCGCTTCGATCACCGGCGGCTATGTGGCACTGCACCTGGCCTGTAGCCACCTGCAATCCATCAAGGCGCTCAAGACCTTGCCGCTGACCGATCAGGTCGCGGCGGTCTCCTGCGGCCTCTATGAAGGCGCAGCCGTGCTGGACCTGGACTATGCCGAAGACAGCAGCGCCCAGACCGACGCCAACTTTGTGCTGACCGGTCGCGGCGGCCTGGTCGAAATCCAGGGCACGGCCGAAGATGAGCCCTTCCAGCGCGATCAGCTCAACGCCATGCTGGACCTGGCCGAAAAGGGCATAGCCGAGCTGGTGCGCGCCCAGCATCAAGCCCTGTTCAATCTGGGTTGAGGATAAGACCATGCGCCGTGTGAGCGAAACCAAGCTGGTGATCGCCAGCCACAACCCCGGCAAAGTGCGCGAGATCGGCGAACTGCTGGCGCCTTATGGCCTCAGCGTCATGTCCGCTGGCGAGCTGGACTTGCCCGAACCCGAGGAGACCGAGGACAGCTTTATCGGCAACGCCGAACTCAAGGCGCGGGCCGCGGCTGAGGCCTCGGGCCTGTTGGCCTTGGCCGATGACAGCGGCTTTGCGGTCGAGGCTCTGAATGGCGCGCCCGGCATCTACTCCGCGCGCTGGGCCGGGCCGACCAAGGACTTCAGGCTGGCCATGCAGCGCGTGCTGGACGAACTGGCCGCCAGCGGCAGCGACAATCGACGCGCGGCCTTCATCTGCGCTTTGACCCTGGCCTGGCCCGATGGCCATTGCGAGAGCTTCGAGGGGCGCGTGAGCGGGACGGTAACGCCAGAGATGCGCGGCACGCACGGCTTTGGTTATGACCCCTTGTTCTTGCCCGACGGTCAGACCCAAACCTTTGGCGAAATGGCGCCCGAGGCCAAGCAGGCCATGAGCCACCGTGCGCTGGCCTTTGAGCAGCTCATCGCCGCCTGTTTCGCGTCTGCCAAGGCTTAGATGGCTGCGATTTCTCCGCCCGAGACCGCCTTTGCGGTCTACCTGCACTGGCCCTTTTGCAAGGCCAAGTGCCCCTATTGCGACTTCAACTCCTTTGTCGCCGAGACCCCGCCCGACCCCGCAGCCTGGCTAACGGCCTATCAAAGCGAGCTGGCGCACTTTGCGGCCTTCAGCCCCAACCGGCGGGTGACTTCGGTCTTTTTCGGCGGTGGCACGCCCTCGCTGATGCCCGAGGGGCTGGTGGCAGGGCTGCTGGAGACCATCGACCGGCTCTGGGGCTTTGCCGAAGCCGCCGAAATCACGCTGGAGGCCAACCCCACCTCAGCCGAGGCGGCGCGCTTTGCTGGCTACAAGGCGGCGGGGGTCAACCGGGTCTCGGTCGGCTTGCAGGCGCTGGATGACGCTGATTTGCGCTTCTTGGGTCGTCAGCACTCCGCCGCCGAGGGCCTGGCTGCTTGGGAGCTGGCGCGCGGCCTGTTTGACCGCGCCTCGCTGGATCTAATCTATGCCCGCCCACAACAGAGCCTGCTCGCTTGGCTGACCGAATTGGAGCGCGCTTTGGCTTTGGCGCCCGATCACATCTCGCTCTATCAACTGACCATCGAGCCCAACACGGTTTTCGCGTCGGATGTGCGCCGGGGGCTTTGGCAGCCACTGGACGAGGAGCTTGCAGCCGACCTCTTCTTGGCCACCCGCCAGCGCCTGGCTGCAGCGGGCTTGCCCGCCTACGAGGTGTCGAACCATGCCAAGCCCGGGCAGGAATCGCGGCACAATCTTTGCTATTGGCGCTATCAGGATTACGTCGGCGTTGGTCCCGGCGCCCATGGCCGCTTGACCCTCAACGGGCAGCGTTGGGCGAGCCGCCAGCACAAAGCGCCGCCCGCCTGGCTGTCGCTGTGCCAACAGCAGGGCCATGCCACGCGCCACTGGCAGAGCCTGGAGCCCGAAGACGCCTGGCAAGAGGCCCTCATCATGGGGCTGCGGTTGCGCGAGGGCCTGCCGTTGGCACGCCTGGAGGCGCTGGCGGGCCGTCCCGTCGAGGCATTGTTAGACCTGGCCATGGTCCAACGCCTGTGCCAATCCGGCGATCTGGCCTTGCAGGGCACAGATCAAACGCGCACCCTGGTCGCCAGCGATCCAGGTATCGAGCGACTGGATGCCATCTTGGGCGCTCTGGTTCGCGTCTAACCCCCGACAGGAGGCCGCATGTCTGGAAAAATTGGCAGTGCATCGCCCGGCAGCTTCACCATCGTTGGCACGCCGATCGGCAACCTGGGCGACCTGAGTCCGCGCGGTCAGGCGGCGCTGGCAGCAGCCGATGTCATCTATTGCGAGGACACGCGGGTCACCGGCAAGCTCTGCGCGCACTTTGGCATCAAGACCCCCTGCCGCGCCTACCACGAGCACAACGCCGAAGCCCTGCGCCCGCGTATCCTGGAGGCTCTGAACGCGGGCCAAGCGGTGGCGCTGGTCAGTGATGCCGGCATGCCGCTGATCTCTGACCCCGGCTATAAGCTGGTGCAGGCCGTGATCGCCGAGGGCCTGGAGCCGCAGGTGGTGCCGGGGCCGACAGCGGCGACGACGGCGCTGGTGCTGGCGGGCCTGCCCAGCGACCGCTTTATGTTTGCTGGCTTCTTGCCGCCCAAGAGCGGCGCGCGCCGCAAGGCCCTGTCGGAACTGGCCCAGGTTCCGGGCAGCCTGATATTCTACGAAGGCCCCTCGCGCCTGGCGGCCATGCTGGCCGACGCTGGCGAGGCTTTGGGCAACCGACCCGCAGCGGTCAGCCGCGAACTCACCAAGCTCTACGAGGAGACCCGGCGCGGTCGCCTGGCGGAGCTGGCCCAGCACTACGCCGAGGCGGGGCCGCCCAAGGGCGAGATCGTAGTCTTAATCGGCCCACCGGCGGGTGGCGATGAACCCAGCGAAGATGAGCTGGACGCCATGTTGCGGCGTGCCTTGGCGGAAAACAGCTTGAAAGACGCGGTGGCCTATGTCACAAACGTAAGTGGAACAAAGAAAAAACTTGTCTACGAACGTGCGTTGAAGATCAAAGATGAAGACCGCTAACCCTCGCAAGCAGCACGACAGCTACCAGGCCGGACTGGCGGGTGAAGCCCGTGCGCGCGACCTTTATTGTCGGAGCGGCGGCGAAGTTCTGGCCCAGCGCTGCCGCACGGCGGGCGGTGAAATCGACCTGATTGTCCGCCAGCCCCACGCCTTGTGGGGCGATGTCATCGTCTTCGCCGAAGTCAAGCGCCGCAAAACCTTGGCCCAGGCAGCGGAATCGCTCCAGACCCGCCAGCAGGGGCGCATTGCCCGCGCCGCCGAAATCTGGCTGTCCGAACGCCCCGAATGGCAGGCTGCCACCTGCCGCTTCGATGCCGTGCTGCTGGATGAGCTGGGCCAAGCCCAGGTGATCGAAAACGCCTGGATGGCCTAAGGGCCTCCAGGGAAGCACTTACGCCATATCAAAGACTTAGAGCGCGTGAGAATAGGGAGCGCACAATCCAAAGCCAAGTCGCTGCAACTT
>CAZHYF010000211.1:0-5069 GCA_964536635.1 uncultured Rhodospirillaceae bacterium
ATGGACTTGCGTTAGAAAGCAGTCAGCTAGAGCGGAAGGGCTGTTGCAAGACCAACGCCCGACGCTCTAGCGGCGGCCCCACAGCGCGGCAACGCTACGATTAAGCCCTTGCGAGCCCGGCTCGAATCAGCCACATGCAAGCGGGTCGGTTTTCGACAAGTTGTTCGGCTGACAAAGGCTATATCCAAGGCATGACAGATCATCAGACTTCTTCTGCGCAGGCGGGTGCGCGGCTCTATGGCCTGGGCCTGGGTCCGGGCGACCCTGAGCTGATCACGCTCAAGGCGCTGCGCATCTTGGGCCAAGTGCCGGTTATTGCCTACCCCTCGGCGGAAGGCACGCCCAGCCTGGTGCGCCAGATCGCTGCCCCGCACTTGCGCGACGGCTTGATCGAGATCGACATGGCCATGCCCATGGTTGAGGCGCGCTTTCCCGCCCAGCAAGTCTACGAGACCGCCGCGGAGCAGATCGCAGGGCATCTGGCAGACGGCCGCTCGGTGGCGGTGCTCTGCGAGGGCGACCCGCTGTTTTATGGCTCTTTCATGTACCTCTACCAGCGCCTGGAGGGCCGCGCGCCGATTGAGATCGTGCCGGGCGTGACCTCGGTGACCGCTTGTGCGGCGGTGGCGGGCTTGCCTCTGGTGGCGCGCAAAGACAGCTTGACCGTGCTGCCGGGCCCGCTGGACGACGAGCGCCTGACCCGGCGCCTGACCAGCGGCGAGAGCGACGAGCAGGCCTTCGTCATTATGAAGGTCGGGCGGCATTTCGCGCGCCTCAAAGCGCTGCTTGGTCGCCTTGGTTTGTTGGAGCAGGCTTGGTATGTCGAACGCGCCAGCATGGCCGATCAGCGCGTGGCGCGCCTGGCCGAGGTTGAGCAGGGGCAAGCGCCCTATTTTTCTATGATTCTGCTGCACAAGCGAGGCCGCGCCGATGCCTAGTGAACCCTCCATGCCCGCCAACGCCTCCGCGCGTCCTGCGATCTTTGTGTTGGGCCCGACCGGTGTGTGGGCGGCGCAGCGCCTCAAAGTTCTGCTGCCCGAGGCCGAAGTCTGGGGCCAGAGCCAGCGGCTGGCCGATAGCGATGCAGACCGCTTGTTCAGCGACGCTTTGCTGACGCTCAAGAGCCTGTTTCAGGCGGGCAGGCCCATCATCGCCATCTGTTCGGCGGGGATTTTGATCCGTGCGCTGGCTTCTAGCCTGACCGACAAGACCCAAGAGCCGCCGGTGCTGGCAGTGGCCGAGGATGGCTCCAGCGTGGTGCCCCTGCTGGGGGGGCATCGCGGCGCCAACCGCCTGGCGCAGCGCCTGGCCGAAGGGCTGGCCTTGCACCGCGAGGCGGGCAGCCATGCCGCCATCACCACCGCAGGGGATCTCCGTTTGGCGCTGGCTTTGGACGAGCCGCCGGCCTGCTGGACGCTGGCCAACCCGCAGGACTACAAGGCCTTTACCGCCGACTTGTTGACCGCCCAGCGGCTGCGTTTGGGCTTGCAGGGCTGTAGCGCAGGCGCAGACTGGCTGCACGCCTCCAGCCTGGCCTTTGATGTCAGCGCGCCTCTGCGCATCACGGAGACCGTCTTGGCTCAAACGCAAGGCAGCGCGCAAGAGCTGGTCTATATTGGACGGCGCATTTGCCTGGGGGTCGGCTGTGAGCGGGGCACGGACCCACAGGTTTTGATCGACTTTGTCCAGGGCCAGTTGAGCAAAGCGGGCCTGGATGGACGCGCGCTTGCAGGCGTCTTTTCGATCGACCTCAAGGCCGACGAGCCCGCTGTTCACGCCCTGGCGCAGCAGTTTGGCGTAGCGGCGCGCTTCTTCACCGCCGAGCAGTTGGAGAGCCAAGCCGCCTTCTTGCGCACGCCCTCTGAGGTGGTGTTCGCCGAGACCGGCTGCCACGGGGTCGCCGAGGGCGCCGCGCTGGCGGCCTCGGGCACCACCCAGTTGCAGCAAGCCAAGATCATCGGACAGGGCGCAGCGCGCGGCTGCACACTGGCTTGGTCCTTTGCCCATCAGGCGCGCGATCCGCGCGATCCCTTGCAGGCCGGTGTCAGCCTGCCGGGCGCGGCTCAGGGCCGCCTGACGTTGGTGGGGTTGGGCCCAGGCGGCAAGGCCTGGCGCTCGCATGCGGCCCAACGCGCGCTGGACTTGGCCAGCGATTGGGTCGGCTTCAAAATGTACCTGGATATCGCGGCGGCCGATGGCCCGGTAACCGCAGAGCAGCACAGCTTTGCCATCGGCGAAGAGGCGGATCGTTGCCGCTATGCGCTGGATTTGGCAGCGCAGGGGCGTGACGTGGCGCTGGTCTGCTCGGGCGATCCTGGCATTTTCGCCATGTCGGCGCTGGTCTTGCAATTGCTGGACGAGAGCGACAATCCCGCCTGGCGGCGCTTGGACCTGGCCTTTGAGCCCGGGATTACGGCGATGCAGGGCGCGGTGGCGCGCTCGGGCGCGCTGATGGGCCACGATTTTTGCGCCATCTCGCTGTCCGACCTCATGACCCCTTGGGAGCAGATCGAGCGCCGCATCGCTGCGGCTGCGGTCTCGGATTTCGTGGTCAGTTTCTATAATCCTGTCTCGCTGCGCCGTCGCTGGCAGTTGCAGCGCGCCAAGGAGCTGCTGCTCAAGGCGCGCCCTGCCGACACGCCGGTGGTGCTGGGCCACTCCATCGGCCGCCCGGACGAGCGCATCCAGCACCTGACCTTGGGCGCGCTGGAGGTGGAGATGGTCGATATGCTGACCGTGGTCTGCATCGGAGCTGCCTCGTCGCGCCAAGTGGCGCTGCCCAGCGGCCAGACCTGGGCCTATACCCCGCGCGGCTACAAGCCCCGCCTCGAAAGCAATGCGACGCCAGAGGAGAGCGCATGACCGTCCACTTTATCGGCGCCGGTCCCGGTGCCCCGGACCTGTTGACCTTGCGAGCGCGCGACTTGATTGCCCGCTGCCCGGTCTGTCTTTATGCGGGCTCGCTGGTGCCCGAGCAGGTGCTGGAGCACGCCCCGAAGGACGCCGAGATCATCGACACCGCTCCCCTGCACCTGGATCAGATCGTCGAGATCATGGCCGACCGGGTGGCCAAGGGCCAAGAGGTGGCGCGGGTGCATTCGGGCGATCCGTCGCTCTATGGTGCCATCGCCGAGCAAATCCGCCGCTTGGAGACCTTGGGCATCGCCTATGACATCACGCCGGGCGTCTCGGCCTACGCCGCTGCCGCCGCGGCCTTGGGCCAGGAGCTGACCTTGCCGAACGTCTCGCAGTCGATCATTTTGACCCGCTGCGCGATGAAATCGACGCCCATGCCGAACCAAGAAGACCTGGTGACTTTCGGCAAGTCGGGCGCAACGCTGGTGATCCACCTGGCGATCCGCAATATGAAGCAAATCGTCGAAGACCTGAGCCCGCTCTATGGCGAAGATTGCCCGGTCGTGGTGGCCTATCGGGTCGGCTGGCCGGACCAAGCCTTTATCAGAGGCACGCTGGCCGATATCCGCGCCAAGGTCCGCGAGGCCAAGATCACCCGCACGGCGCTGATTTTCGTTGGCCGGGTGATGGACCCTCAGGGCTTTGAGGATTCCAAACTCTACGACGAAGGCCACCGCCACATCTGCCGCTACGACGCCAAGCGTTAAAAGTGGGCGGATCGCGCAATGTCGTGACTGGGGCTGTGGCGCCTGCCATGCGTCGGGCAGCCTGAAGCCCTGCGTTCTTGGCAAGTGACAGGCGGGCCAATTTCGGGCATGGTAGAAGTCTTGCGCCGCGCTCTTTGGCAACCTTAGCCCTCATCGCGCCACCGCTTGCCCATGACTGCGCGCGCAGATGTCTGCGCCTCGCCTCCGATCTAGGACAGATTTTTTGACCGACATTGATACGACTACGCTCCCCGCCGAAGCATTTTTGGCGCTGGGGATCGAAGAATCCTACCTCTACCGCCTTGATAAGCAAGGCATTACCACACCCACCGACATTCAGACCCAGGCCATTCCCCAGGTGTTCGAAGGTCGCGACTTGGTGGCGCGCGCGCCGACCGGCTCGGGTAAATCCGCCGCTTTCTTGCTGCCGATCCTGCAGCGCACTTGGTCCGACCAGGCGCGCATGGTGCTGGAGCCCGGCATGCCCCGCTCTCTGATCTTGGTGCCGACCCGTGAGCTGGCTGCTCAGTTGGGCCGCATGGCGCGCGCGTTGCAGCCGCCGAAGACCACCCAGCCGTGCGAGATCACCGGCGGTGTTCCCTATCCGCCGCAGTTTCGCCTGTTGGACCGCCCGCAGCCGATCATCATTGCCACGCCCGGCCGTCTGATTGACCTGATGGACGACCAGCGCATTAGCCTTTCCATGCTGGAGACCCTGGTGCTGGACGAGGCCGACCGCATGCTTGAGATGGGCTTCACCGAAGCGCTGGACCAGGTACTGGCCGCCGCACCCGAGACCTGCCAGAAACTCTTGTTCTCGGCCACAGTACCGCGTTGGGTCGAGCGCGCCGCCAGCCGCTTCTTGACCGATCCCGCGCGGGTCGAAGTGGGTGCGCGCCACGGCAATACGCCCCAGATCGAGCAGGGCGTCTACTATTGCAGCAACGAGCGCAAAGGCGACGTGCTGAAGGTGCTGTTGGAAGATGAAGCGCTGACCAAGGTGGTTGTCTTCGTCAACGCCAAGGTCAAAGCCGACGAGCTGGAAAAGGACCTGCGTAAGGCGGGTATCAAGGCGACCTCATTGCACGGCGACCACAATCAGAGCACGCGCCGCAAGGCTCTGGCGCGCTTCCGCGATGATGAGGTGCGGGTGCTGGTGGCTTCGGATGTCGCCGCGCGCGGGGTCGATTTGCCCGCCGTCAGCCACGTGATCAACTTTGATATGCCGCGTGAGCTGGAGACCTATGTGCACCGCATTGGCCGCACCGGCCGGGCCCAGCAAGAAGGCGTCGCCATTGCGCTGTGTGATGCCTTTGAGATGCCGATGATCCGCTTGATCGAGCGCAAGCAGGGCATCGAATTGGTGGTGCTGGCCGACGAGCTGCCAGCCAAAGCCAAGCAGAAAAAAGCCAAGGGCAGCAAGCATTTGCGCCCCGAGTGGTCGAA
>CAZHYF010000212.1:0-5039 GCA_964536635.1 uncultured Rhodospirillaceae bacterium
CATGTGCTCTTGCACCTTGTCGGCGCCCATGCGCACGATCAGGGTGATGCGGCCCGCCTCGCGCTCAGGGTTGAGCGTGTCCAGCAGCTTCTTCAGATCGTCGGTATCCATGGAGGGGCCGCACTTGACGCCCAGCGGGTTGCCAACGCCGCGCAGGAACTCGACGTGCGCGTGGTCGGGCTGGCGGGTGCGGTCGCCGATCCACAGCATGTGAGCCGACAGATCGTAGTACTTGTTAGTCAAGGAATCGACGCGGGTCAGGGCTGTCTCGTACTCCAACAGCAGCGCTTCGTGGCTGGTATAATAGTCCACGCTGTGCAGCACAGGCAGAGTTTTAGAGTTGATGCCGCAGGCCTTCATGAAGCTCAGCGCTTTGTCGATGTCGCCGGCAAGCTGCTCGAAGCGCTCGCCTTGCGGTGAGTTGCGCACGAACTCCAGGTTCCATTTGTGGACATTGTTCAGGTCGGCCATGCCACCTTGAGCGAAGGCGCGGATCAAGTTGAGCGTCGATGCGGCTTGGTAGTAGGCGCTGAGCATGCGCTCAGGATCAGGCATGCGAGCCTCGGGCGTGAAGGCGCTGTCGTTAATAATGTCACCGCGGTAAGAGGGCAGCTCAACATCGCCCTGCTTTTCCATGTCCGCAGAACGCGGCTTGGCAAACTGACCGGCCAGGCGACCGATTTTGACCACCGGCTTTTGGCCCGCAAAGGTCAAAGTGACCGCCATTTGCATCATCAGCTTGAAATTATCGCGGATCATGTCGGCAGAGAACTCGGCGAAGGCCTCAGCACAGTCACCACCTTGCAGCAAGAAAGCCTCGCCGCGCGCCACGCGGCCCAGGTCTGCTTTCAGGGCCCGAACTTCCTCGGCAAAGATCAAAGGAGGCTGCGCGCTCAAGCGTTGATTGACCGACTTGACCTGTTCTGGGTCCGCGTATGTCGGAATTTGCTTAACAGGAAAGGCTTCCCAAGAACGAGGGCTCCAGGCCATGATCTACTCCAATTCAGTCCCACAAGACTGTAAAATCGCGCAATGAAGCGCTTGTGTTACTCCAAGCCCCCCCGAGAGCGCAACCGCTTTTGGAGACTCAATTGACGCGAGAGCAGTTGCAAAATGCATCCACCCAAAGCTTTAAGCAGTCGCGATAAGCTGCCGTTATTTATCAAGAATGGCAAAATCAGGGCGCGCTTGACACTCGATTCCCAGAGCATTATTCAACTAGAGATTGCGAGCAATGCGGGAATCCCAATGTGATTCGCTAGCCGGGCTTGCTTTAGTATATTTTAACAGACAGTCCTTGTTGTAACCATAATTGGAAACGACAGTCTATTTTCGGAAAGCAGGACAGAAGGCATGAGCATGTCCGTCACCATTCGCAGCATCAGCAAGTTGGCTTCAGTGGGCCTTGTGACCGCCCTGGCCTTTACTGCTGGCTGCCAGCAAATTGTTCAAGACGAGGCGCTGGCGCCCGCCGCCGCCGAGCAACCCACAGCGCAGCTTGCAAGCTATGCAGGTGAGCAGAGCTTCATCGCCCCCAAGACCGAGGTCGCCAGCTTCCAGATGGCGCAAGCTGGCTTGATGTCTTCAGGATTTGAGACCAGCGAGGCCACCTTGCTGACCGCGCAAGCGCAAAGCGCAATCCCTGGCGCGCAGCCCTTGCAGCAAGCCCAGGCTTCGCCCATTCCGCGCGCGCCGACCCCCGACGCCCCGCCAAATCCCAAGCCCGGCGAATGCTACCAGAAGGTCATCATTCCCGCACAGTCTAACGTGGTCAAAGAGCGCGTCATGGTCCGCCCGGCTGGCCAGCAGGTTAAGGTCGTTCCGGCCCGCTATGGCACCGTCACCGAGCAGGTGGTGGTCCGTCAGGCGAGCGAAGAGTTCGTCACCATTCCGGCAACCTACAAGACCATCCAAGAGATGATCGTCGTGCGCCCCGCAGCGCAGAAGGTCGTCCCGGTGCCGCCCAAATACGACACCGTGACCCGGCGCGTTTTGGTGAAGCCCGCGCAGACCGTATGGAAAAAGGGCACTGGTGCCATCACCAAGGTTGACGCCGCGACCGGCGAAATCTTGTGCCTTGTCGAAGAGCCCGCAGTCTATAAGACCGTCACCGAGCGCGTGATGGTGCAGCCTGCTGGCACCCGCCTGGAGACCATCCCTGCCGTAACCCGCGCGATCGAAAAGCAGGTTGTTGACCAGCCCGCGCGGGTCGAGCGTCGCATTAAGCCTGCGGTGACCCGCCCGGTTGAACGCCGCGTGATCCTGGAGCCCGCACGCGAAGTTGTGGTCCCGATCCCGGCCGAGTACGCCTTGGTTGACAAGACCGTGGTGAGCTCACCGTCGCGCACCGCTTGGATCTCGATCCTGTGTGAGACCAACATGACCCCCGGCATTATCTCGCGCATTCAGCAAGGCTTGCAGGCGCGCGGCTTCAATCCCGGACCAATCGATGGCAAGCCTGGCAACAAGACTTTGGCTGCTGTGTCCGCCTTCCAGCGCGCCAATGGCCTGGGCGAATACGGCCTGACCATGGAGACTGTTCGCGCCTTGGGCGTCGCCTTCTAGGCACAAGGCCCAACCAACCAACAAAGAAAAGCCCCAGAGCACTCGCTCGGGGCTTTTTTTGTATCAAGCAAGCCGCGCACAAGCTGGAGCGAGCGGGCGGCACCGGGTTTGTGGCTCTGGGTTTTTGGCTCCGGGTTTGCAGCTCCGGGTTAGCGGATGCGATAGCCCGCATGGCAGGCGTTGCAGGCCTGGGTAATGTCCTGCAGAGCGCCAAACAACTGCTGTTGGTTTTCGACCGTCGGATCGACTTCTGCCTCGGTGGCCAGCGTGGCAAAGCGACTTGCGGCGCGGTGCATCTGAGTGCCGGCCTCCTGCATCGGTTTGGGCATGAAAGTCGCGATATGCGCTGCGCCATGCAGATTGAGCGAGGACAGCCCTAAGCGCGCTTCGGCCACCGCAGCAGCATCCCCGCCCCTGCCTTCGGCCAGCAGGCCCAAGATGTCTTCAAGCGCCCGCACATGGTCGCGCATATTGCCGAGCATGTGCTGCTGCATCATCTCTGGCATAGCCACCAGCTCGCGGGTTTCATCTTCAGCCAGCGTTGGGCCAGCCAAGCCACTGGTCATAGCAACCAAGGCGACGCAGGCAAGCAGGCTGGTCTTTGAGAAATGCTTCATGTCCTATTCCATATGTCCTTGAGGGGTCAGCGGCGCACCGGACGCCAGCAAAACCAGACTAGCCCAGGAACGGCCAGCCACCTATGATCGCAATCATAGAAAGGATTGGTCCATGCAAGAAGCGCTAGGCAGTTTTCAAACGCTCTGGGCACAGGCGCAGGGCCTCACACTTGCGCGCGACCAGACGCTGTTTTTGCGTGGCGACACCCCGCTGGCTCTCTATTGGCTTGAAGCCGGGCGCCTGCGTCTTCGACGCTGTAGCGCTGATGGCAGTGAGACCACCATGCAAACCGTCCTGCCCGGACAGACCTTCGCAGAAGCTTCGCTGTTCTCGCAAAGCTACCACTGCGACTGCGTGGCCGAGCAGGCAAGTCAGCTCCGCCTGCTGCCCCGCACCCAACTGCTGGCGCGCTTGCAGAGCGACGCCGGATTTGCCCTAGCCATCACCCAACAGCTTGCCATGCAGCTCAGACAAGCGCGGCTGCAAACCGAGCTGTCGCACATCCGCTCAGCGCCAGAGCGGGTGATCGCCGCTTTGCGCCTGCAATCCGATGAGACCGGCCATGTGGTCTTGGCAGGCAGTTGGAAGGATTTCGCCGGGCACCTTGGCTTGACCCACGAGGCGGTCTATCGCGCCCTGGCCCGCCTGGAAGCTGAGGGCAAAATCGAGCGCGACAGACGATCCTTGCGCCTCCTCGTTTCCAAAGACTAGGCCGCAAAGGGCAGCCCAGCAGGTCGCAGGGCGCGGGGACCATCGGGCAACTCTATGTGCAGCCCTGCTTGGCCCTCTAGCGCTGCGCAGTCGGCAAGTCCTACCCCGATATTGAGGCCGAGGCGCTTGGAATAAGCGATCTCGCTCACCCAGCCCACCGCCTGGCCGCCGCTCCACAAGGTCAAAGGCGCAGCGTTGCCAGCAACGGCTGCCCCCTCGATGACAAAGCCCGAGCGTCGGCGGGTCTGCCCAGCCGCACGCATCGCCAACAAGGCTTGCCTACCCACGCAGTCGAAATCAGCGTCCAAAGCCAGCAGTCCGCCGAACCCCATCTCAAAGGGATTGGCGCGGAACTCCTGGCGCCGCATGTCCGCGCCATAGGAGATGAGCCCGCTCTCCAGCCGCTCGATGTCATTAGGAGCGCCGGGGCCGATGTCAAAAGCAGCCCCCGCCGCCTTGACTGCCTGCCACAGCTCCCAGCCCCGGCTGCCGTCCTGCAAATACAGCTCGAAACCGCCCTGCTTGGACCAACCCGAGCGCGCCAACACCAGGGGGATGCCCTCCAGCTCGGTCGGCTTGAACCAGAAATACTTCAGCGCCCGCACCCAGTCGCCGAACAGCGCTGCGGTCACCGCCTCGGCCTTGGGCCCCTGGATCGCCAGTGGCGACACGTCGGGCTCGAACACGTGGACATCCCAGCCGCGCTCGCGCGCAATCGCGCCGGTCCACAGCAGCAGGTCGCTGTCAGCGATGGACAGCCAGAAACGATCCTCGGCCAGCTTGAGCAGCACGGGGTCGTTGATCAACCAACCGTCATGATCGCAGATCGGCACATAGCGTCCCTGCCCCACCCGGGTGCTGCTGATATCACGCGGTGTCAGGTACTGCGCCAGGCGGCCCGCATCGGGGCCGGCCAGCTCGACCTGGCGCTGAGCGGCCACGTCCCACATGGCGACGCCGGTCATCAGGCGTTGGTACTCGCCCTCGGGATCTCCGAAGTTGCCCGGGATATACATGTGATTGTAGACCGACAAGGAGCGCAGGCCGTCAGCCACCGTGGCCTCGAAAAAGGGCGACTGGCGGATATTGGGACCGATGTGGATGCTGTAGCTCATGGGGTCTCGCGCTGGTGTCTTTAAGGTGGC
>CAZHYF010000213.1:0-5003 GCA_964536635.1 uncultured Rhodospirillaceae bacterium
CTAGAACAACGGGCAGCATCGTTAGAGCTTCTTTTCTTGTTGTTGCCTTGGACTTGGTTTGAGCGAAAGTAACCAAGTAGTTTACACGCCAAAAATGGGACAATTGTCATGTAAACGTCTAGATCATGCTAGCAGACTTGTGTCGATTGGCATGCAATCGATGGGATATGGCCGTGAATATATCGTATAGATCTGGATCAAAAGTCTGCGGCGCCATGTCTTGCATGATCTCCAGGGCCTTCGCATGAGAAAATGCTTGTTTGTAAATCCGTGGCGAAAGCAGCGAGTCATAGATATCAATCAGGATCGCTACCCGTGCGGCCATGGGAATGTCGGCGCCGGCGAGACCCTGGGGATAGCCTCGGCCATCCCATCGTTCGTGGTGGCTGAGGGCAATTTCACTGGCAATGGTCAGGACCGGGTCGTCACCGAGATGGTTTTCAAGCTGGATCGCACGCAGTACCCTTGAACCCGCCAGGCAGTGGTTCTTCATGGTGTCGAATTCGTTCTGATCCAGCGGCCCAGGCTTGTTCAAAATGGCGTCTGGGATAGCGATCTTGCCAAAATCATGCAGGCGCATGGCTTGGCAAAAATGGCCTGCCTGGAGCTGCTTGGCTGCCGGATGCCCCCGTTCTTCAAGCGCTGCCATCATAGTCAAGGCGTGCAGAGCGCAGCGGTCCGAGTGCTCGGCCAGCCCTGGATCCTTCATCGCGAGCGTCGTTGCCAGAGCGTTGTAGAGGGCCTGATTGGGGCCCTGGCAAATTTGCAGCGGACTGCTGGGGGGCTTTGAAAGCTTGGCGAGGTTGATCATCCGCCGGTCTCCAAATTTTCTTGCGTACTGAGATAGCTTTGAGCACTTCGGGCATGAAGTGGCCGGAATAGAGCAAGCGCACCAGGTCATCCATCACCGCCTGGGAATTGCCTTCGAATTTGAGCCGTGCTTGGCAATCGCGCCCTTGCACCATCTTGCCGCCGTCAAGCACGCGGGCTTTGAGCCTCAGCCCCTCCATGACCAGCTCGACAGTCTCGATGTCTTGCAAACAGAAAGGCAACCCGACCCTGGCGCCGCCTTCTGACAAGTCGATCAGATTGCCTTGAATATGCGCCTGTCCTGGCAGGCCTTCAAGCCAGCATTGCATCGGTGCGGCTGCAACCATGCGGTCTTGCTTGCGAAGGGGAGGGCGATCAAAGAACATCAGCGCCGCAGTTAGGGTCAAGCTGAGGTTCCACACCAGCCATAGCGCTGAAACCAGGTGATAGTCGCTCCAGTGGAAGCTTGCGGCATAGCGCAGTGCGGCATCGACGAGCGCTAGCGCCAAGAAGGCGTTTACAGCGAGAAGGATGGAAAAGGCCACGTTGCTGGCGGCCTTGTCGCGCGCCTTGGGCGTCACCTTGAAGACCGCGCGGCGTTGATCGATCAACTTGACCAGGATCATGCTGCCGAGCACGATGGCAACGCCAGCGTCGCGCGCCATCTTGACGAAAATGCTTCGAGCGCCAGCGCGGGCAGTGCGCAGCTCTTTTTCTGAGATGACCAGAATGAAGGGCGCGACGTAGATGACGTACTCCAATACCGAGGCGACCTTCAGCGGCCAGACATCGAACAAGAACACAAAGGCCGGTGCGAGCAGGGTGACGATGCGCGCTGGCAGGCTGATCACCCGCCACTCGACCAGCAAAATGCGGCTGGCAAGGGACAGGCGACCTTTGCGCCGCAGGGACAAACGCCAGGCCTTGATGTTGCCCAGCGCCCAGCGCACGCGTTGGGTAAAAAAGCCCTCGCTGGAATCGGCGGCAAGGCCGACAGCGACGCCCTCGAACAGGTAGCGCGTGATGTAGCCCCTCTCTAGGAAGCGCAACGACATGTCGAAGTCTTCGGTGATGGTATCGGCGGGGAAAACGCCCCCGATGTCATTCAAAGCAGAGCGCCGCACCACCGAGCAACTGCCGCAGGAGGTAGCCAGGCCCAAGCTGTCGCGATAGGGCAGCACCTCGGAGTACCAGAACCACTGCTCATCGTCGATTTTGCCATAACTCTTGCTGTTGATCTGCGAGGCGTCGGGGTTATAGAAGACCTGCGGAAACTGTACGCAGCCGACCTTGGGATCACTAAAGGCGGGCATGGCGGAGACCAGGAAATTGTCCAGCGCCAAGAAGTCAGCATCAAGGATTGCGATGAAGTCGCCATCCAGCTTGGGCAAGGCAGCGTTCATGTTGCCCGCTTTGGCCCCTTGGTTACCGTCGCGGCGGAAATAGCGAGCGCCAAGTTCCCCGCACAAGGCGGCCAGCCAGGGGCGATCACCGTCATCCAGCACGTTGACGGTCTTGTTGTCATAGGCGACCTCAAGCGCGCGCAAAATTGTTTTGCGCAGCAACTCTTCTTGCTCGTTGTAGGTCGGAATGACGATATCGACTTTAGGCTCCAGAGCCACAGGACGTACAGCACTGGTGGAGCGCTTCCATTCAGGCCCCATAGCGGCCCAAGCCAGGCGGCGTTTTCTGCGGGTTTTTATCAGCTCGAAAGCATCGTTTTGAACGATATCCATGATGCTGATCACCTCGGCAACCAAGTAGGTCCACATGACCACCGCAATGACTGAGCTTTCGTGCACAAAGGGCAGAATGGTGAAGTTCACGCGCAAGATGAAGTAGGAGACGATCACCCCGCCAATGGCGACGATTTTCGGCTTAGAGACGCCTGTCAAAATGAACAACAGGGCAAGCGAAAAGATGCAGACGTGGATCTTCTGGGCAAGCGTTAGCTGACTGGCAAGGAACCAGAACTCGTGCGCCAAGCGCCCTATCTCATTTGAAAGCCAGCTATCCATGCCGAGGTGAACTTCTTGTCCTTTGTCGCCGCGCAGTTGTGACGGGTGGGCTGCTTTGTTGGCGACAGGTCTTGATTGGGCACGCCGTTTGCGCACCTTGTTGTTTCAACCTAGGTGTAAATCTATCGGTTTTCTATGATGCAGAGGGATAAGACCCTCCCCAAAGGGGTGGGTTGTCTGGTCTCATCCGTACGAGTGGTTACGACGCTTGGGAGTTTCCGGACGCTTGGCAAAGGTCTTCAAGCAGCTTTAGAATCGGCGCCAACCCATCCTTGAAGCTCTTGTAGTGTGCCTGCTCGGGCTCCAGTGCAGCCAGTTGGTCGATCACGGCCTGGCAGAGGTCCGGCCGCTCAGCCAGCAAGGAGAGCGGATCGAGTTGGATGTGGATCGTAAAGACGATTGCACCGCTTCTGGGCAGCTTGGTCAGCGTTTGCCGTTCGACCCGGATCAGGGTTGGCACCTCGCCGCCGGGCCCGGAAAGGGGCGCGCCTTGCGGGCGATGCAACAGGGCCTGGCTGTCCAGCGACCAGTTGTAGCGCAGCATAGGCTTATCCGGTTGCATCTTGTCAAACATGCGCGCCATCAAGGCGGCGTTGCGCGCGCCGGGGCCAAATCCTGGCACCGGGCCATGGATAGCATCCAGGCGCTTGCCAGCCTTTTCGGCGAGACGCCATTTTGATGGAAAACTGAGCGAGCCCGCGGTCAGATGCCAGGCGCCAGGCGCGCTTTGCTGCATGATTAACAGGTCTTCTTGCACCTGGCGCGCGGCCCGCCATAAAGGATGCAGGTCACTGTCTGGCGTTGGCGCAATAAAGCCGTCCTGGATCAGGAGAGCCTCCAACTCCAAGCAGGCGTCGCGGCTGTCGGGCGCGGCGAAGAACACCGTGTCAGGCTGGGCGTCGTACAGGCGCAACTTTTCGCCGATCTGCTCAGCATAGGCCGCATCACGCACCAACCAGTGCACAGGGTCAAGCGGCTCCAGCGCAAAGCTAAAGGGGCGCGCCTTGCCGCCATAGACTGGAGTGGCGGGGCTAGGCGGTATCATGCTTGCGATCATGCGCGCGAGCCTGGGCACGTTGAACCATCAGCACGCCAGCCGCAGCGATCAAACCCGCGCCGGTATAGGCCGCAAGGCTGGGCCATTCGCCCAAGACGACGATGCCGAAAAAGATCCCAGCCCCCAGGGCAGCGAATTCGAAGGGGGCCATGGCCGAAGCCTCGACGTGGCGGTAGGCATTGGGGCCAGCGAACGACAAGAACAGCATGGCCAGGGTGCAAACAGCCAGAATGCCGACTTGGGGCCATGTTAGCCAGGTCCAGCCACGCACCAGAAAGTCGAGCAGCCCTTGACCCGAGGGGAACAGATCCGGGCGCAAGCTGGTGATGGCCAGCCAACTGCCCGCCAGCACTACATAGGCCAGCGTCTGAATTGTGGACATGGCTAGGGTCGAGCCGTAGCTGCGAATACCGCGTGTTAGCAACTGGAAGCAGGCGTAGAAAGCCGCAGAAGACAGGCCGAGCAGGGTCGCGCCCAGGCTGAAATCCATCTCAAAGCTGGGCAGGATTAGCCAAGTGCCCACAAGGCCCATGGCCAGCGCTGCGATACGAAAGATCGTTAGGCGCTCGCCAAAGATCAGTGCGGAGCCCAGGGTGATAAAGATGGGCGCGGTGAAGAACAGCGCCATGGCGTTGGCCACCGGCATCAAAATCAGCGAAGTGAAATAGAGGCTCATGGCCGTGGTTAGGGCAAAGCCGCGTAGGCTCAAGAAGATCCAGCCCTGACGACTAAGCGCTGCCAGATCGCAGCGGGTCTGAGGCAGGCTGAGAAAGAAGGCGGCCGCAACCACCGAGCGCATCAACATAAACTGTGCCAAGCCGACGGAGGGCGAGATCAGCTTGATCAACGCGTCGTTCAAAGCAATGGCGATCATGGCCACCGCAAAGAGCGTTACCGCGATCGTTTGGCGTTCGTACCAGCGCATGGATGCCCCCCAAAACAAGCCCCATCACGAGCCGCCATCCGGGCGATGGACGGCAGCTAGAGATCCAAGATCCAGTCGTGGGCAGCGCCATCGGGCAGCACGGGGTTCAAGAAGCTCAGGCGCAGGGCTGAAATCGAGGACATGGGCTCATAGCCAGCCTTGCGAGTCAAGTCGAATGCCGCGCACATGGTGC
>CAZHYF010000214.1:0-4961 GCA_964536635.1 uncultured Rhodospirillaceae bacterium
TGTCCGCCGACGCCTGGCTGGCGGCCTCAGAAGCCATCATGACCACCGACACCTTTAAGAAAGCGGCGACGGCAAGCTGCAAGATCGACGGCAAGACCGTCACCATCAACGGTATCGCCAAGGGCTCGGGCATGATCGAACCCAACATGGCGACCATGCTGGCCTTCCTGGCTACCGACGCCAAGCTGGAGGCGAACGTCCTGGATGCCCTGCTGCGTGAGGCCGTGGCCACCACGCTGAACGCTGTTACGGTCGATGGCGACACCTCGACGTCGGACATGTGCTTGCTGATGGCCAGCGGCGCTGCGGGCAATGCGGCGATTGGCGATCCGCAAGACGTCGGCTTGGACGGCTTCCAAGCGGCGCTGGAGCAGGTCTCGCGCGACCTGGCGATCTTGATTGCGCGCGATGGCGAGGGCGCACAGAAGCTGATCACCATCGACGTAGCGGGCGCCAAGGACGATGCCGACGCCATGCTAGCGGCCAAGACCATCGCCAATTCGCCGCTGGTTAAGACCGCCATTGCGGGCGAAGACGCCAACTGGGGCCGCATCTCCATGGCCGTCGGACGCTCGGGCGCTGCGGTCAATGTCGAGCGCTTGGCCATCGCCATGGGTGGGGTGGCCATCGTCGAGCGCGGCGGGTTGCTGCCAGGCTACGACGAGACGCCGGTGGCAGCGCACCTTGCAGGCCGTGAGATTAGCATCGCCGTTGACTTGGGCGTCGGCCATGGCAAGGCGCGAGTTTGGACCTGCGATCTGACCCACGCCTACATTGACATCAACGCGGACTATCGCTCGTGACCCGGCTGCTGACCGCACGCCTGGAGTTGGTGCCGGTCTGGCAGGCTGATGCCGAGGCACTGGTGGCGGCGATGAACGACCCTTTGTTGCGCCAATTTACCTTGCGCTTGCACGAAGACATGAGCGCCGAGGAATTTCGCGCCTTTCAGCAGGACTGCGAGACAGCCTGGGGCGAGGGGCGCTCCTATCAATTCAGTATCATCGACCGCGAGACCGGCGCACCCATCGGCGGCATTGGCTTTCGCGTCGATGCCAACAGCTTCGGCTATTGGCTGACCAAGGAGGCGCGCGGCAAAGGCCTGATGTCTGAGGCCGTGACCTCGGTCTTGGCCTACCTGTTTGACGTGATCGGCGTCGAGGCCATCAAGGCCGGAACCGATCCCGAAAACCATGCCTCGCGGCGCATCTTGGACAAGCAGGGCTTCCAGCCGACCGGCTGCATCCAAATGGAAGCGGCCAACAGGGGCGGCGCCTTGGTGGACTGCAACATGATGATCTTGACCCAAGACGCCTATCGTTTGGGGCGAGCCAGTGCGGGCTGCTTTGGTGCTGCGGGGGTCAGTCTGTCCCAGCCTTTGGTGCTTGTGGCTGCTGCCGTGTTGATCGACCGAGACGGCCGCGTTTTGCTGGCCCAGCGGCCCGAGGGCAAATCCATGGCGGGCCTTTGGGAGTTCCCCGGCGGTAAGGTGCAAGACGGTGAAAGCCCCGAACTAGCGCTGGTGCGCGAACTGCATGAGGAGTTGGGCATTGATGTCACGACCTCTTGTCTGGCACCCCTGACCTTTGCCAGCCATGCCTACGAGGGCTTCCATTTGCTGATGCCGCTCTATGCCATCCGCGTCTGGGACGGCGAGCCGCAGAGCCGCGAGGGTCAGGCGTTGAAATGGGTGGCGCTGAACCAATTGCGCGACTACCCCATGCCGCCCGCCGACCTGCCGTTGGTGCCGCTGTTGTTCGACCTTTTGGGATAAGCGCGTGTTTGATGTTGGCTTGCCCATTCATTTCCTGGTCGATGCTGCCCGCCGCGCTGGCGAGGGGCAGGGCCAGACCATCATGGTGCGCCAAAAGGGCGACCCGGATCGCGGCACCGTCACCTTGCTGTTGAACGGGCTGGATGGGCAGATCGCGGTCTTGACCCAACAGCGCGATTTCGACGGCAATCTGGCCTGGATCAACCCTCTGCGCGACTCGAGCCTGCCAGAATCGGAGGCCGAAGCCTATGTGGATAGACTCGCAAAACGCGACCCAGACGCCTGGATACTAGAGGTAGAAGATCGTTTGCAGCGTAATCCCTTCGGCTTTTTGTAGCGGAAGCCGCAGCCGCGCTTTGCAAGCTGGTTAAACGCGGGCCATGGGCTGGCCAAGGCCCATGGCTGGGGACTATAGAACAGCCTAAGGTTTTATAAGAACGAGATCCCCCCATGCCCCATGATCGCCGTTTCGCGGTTGCAACGCCGCGTCTTGCTGCCTTGGCCTTGGCTGCCAGCGCTCTCTTTTCACCGTTGGCCACCTTGGCGCAAGACAGCGCGACAGCAGCACCAAGCCTGTCGCTGGCTGCGCCAGCAAACCCCGCTGGTCCCTCTAGCCTTGACCAAGCACCAACCCTGGTGGCGCAAAGCGGTGGCGCCCTAGGTGGCACTGCTGAGGTCGAGAGCCTGCGTCAGGCATTAGAAGATGCCCGCTATGAACTCGCCGCCACCCAAGCCAAACTTGAAGAGCTTCAAGTCTTGGCAGCCAAGGCCAAGCAAAGCGAGCCAGTCATCGCCGAACAGAAGCAGCGCATAAAAGATCTGAACGATCTGACAGCGCAGCTCAAGAGCCAGAACAGCGGGCTGATGTCCAAGCTCAACGCGCCGCGCCTGTCGCTGCCGACCCAAAGCTGGTCCTATCGCGTTACCTTCGCCAGCGGTTCGGTGCGCATTACCAGCAAAGCCAAGCAGGCCCTGCGCACGGCGCTGCAAGAGCGCCCGGTTGGCGGCTGCGTCATGGTGGTTGGCAGCACCGACGATCAGGGCATCAAGTCCGGCGGTCAGGTTGCCAGCAACGCCGAGCTGTCTGCGCTGCGCGCGTTGCGGGTGCAAGGCCTGGCACAACGCATGGATCGGGCCCTGTTGGACGGCAGCTTGCTGTTGGGCCTATCGACCTATGTCGAAGCCGACCTGAGCGATGACCAACGCCGCGCTGTTGTGCTGCGTTGGACTGACCAAGATTGCGGCGCGCTGATTTCTGTAGAAAAACCAGCAAACTAGTCGCGCCGGGGCATCAAGGCTCACCCCAAAGGGCAGCGCCCGAGTCTTGATGCCAGCAACGCCGAATCCCTCGCCAGTGGGCCGGGCCGTTGCAATGCGCAAAAGAGACTCGCCCCCGCGTAGCACATAGCAGCGCATTCAAGGGCAAGCTGAGAATTGATCACATTTTTGCCGCTAAAAGTTGAATTGCCACCGCAACTAAGGCCATCTTAAGTCGAAAGCCGCGCGACCCCTCCGCTAGAACGAGGGGCGAACAACGGCTCGAATGACCAAAGAATTGAAAGCTCTATGCAGCGCTTGTCTTTTTCCAACTTGGCCAGGCTCTTGGCTCAGCTCCCGCGCCCCTGGGTGGCTGCGCTGCTGGTCGCCTTGGTGTTGGCCACGCCCGGTCAAAGCCAGTTGCGGCTCTTCGATCGCCGCGATGAGGAGCTGGCGCTGCGCTCGGAGTTGAGCGTGCTGACCAGCCAGCTCGGCGCGGTCGAGCAGGTGTTGAGCGAACTTGTGCAAGGCAGCTCGCAGCCTGACAATCTCTTGAACGTATTGGATCAACTGAACCGGCAGGATGGCTTTGTCCTGTCCGCAACCATCACCGCTCTGCAAGATCGACTGCGCAATGCCGAAGGCGCGCTGAGCGAGGAGGAGATGGCCAACCTGCGGCTGTCCTACGAAGAGGCGCAACGGCGCTATGTGCGGGTGCAGTCGCTGCGCGCGCGCATCGCGCGGCAGATGAGCGCCAAGGCCGATGACCAGACCGACGGCCAAAACCAAGGCCTGGGCCAAGGCCAGAACCAGAGCCAGGTTGAGGGCCAGGTTGGGGGCCAGGCAGGCGACGCGTCGAGCAATCTGACTGGCCAAGATCAGGCCAACCAGAATTCTGACTCGATCGAGCGCCTGAAGGAAGACGCGCGCCGCCTGACGAGCCAGCTTTCGCGCAGTCAAGAGCAGCTCAAGGCTGCCCAAGAGGCCGCGCTCAAGGCCGAGGCTGCATTGGCTAAGCGTCGAAGCGAGGCCGAACAGCTCGGCCAGGCCCTGCGCCAAACCCAGAGCAAACTTGACGATAGCCAGACCAACGCCGCTGAACTGCGCCAGGCGTTGCAGGCCCTGGAGGGGGAGCGGCAGTCTCTGGCGGCAGAGGTGGCGCAAAGTCAGGCACGCTATCTGTCCGCAGAACAGGCACTGAACCAAGCGCAGAGCCAGCAGCAAGCCCGGGCCCTGGAGCTGGCTGCCGTGCTAGGGCGTGCAGAGCAGGCTGAAGCAGCGGTTGCGCGCGCCGAGGAGGCCTTGCAGCAGGATGATGACCAGGCGCGCCAGGCGCTTTTGCAGCGCGAACGCGACCTGGCGGCTCTTCAGGACAGTCTTGCTGGGCTCAATCAGACCCTGAGGGATCAGCAAGGCCAGTTGGAAGGCTTGCTCGCCGAGCGCAACGCCTTGCAGCAAGCCGTGGCCGAGCGCGATCAGGCGCTGGTCGCCGCGCGCCTGGCGCAAGCTGAAATCAGGGACGCCATACAGGCGCAAGTCGCAGATCAGAAGGCCAGCATCGACCGGCTGAAGCTGGCCCTGTCACAGCGCGACGCCGAATTGGCGCTGACCGCCACCGCGCTTGCGGGCAAGCAGGAGGCCCTGGCAGCAACTTTGGGTCGGATCGCGATCATGGAAGGCGAGGCCGAAGGGCTGGCCACCACCGTCTCTGAGCTGGAAGCCCATGTGATGCGCGCGCGCGACGAGGCTGAAGCTGCAAAGGCTCAGCAAACGGCGCTGGAGCAGGCCGTGGCAGAAGCCAATGGCCGCGCACGCGGGCTCGAAGCCCAACTTGCGGCGATGGAAGCCCAGGCAACCCGCAGCGCGCAGCAGGTTGCCGCCAATAGCCAGGCCTTGGACCAGGCGCGTGCCTTGGCCGATGAGCGCTTGC
>CAZHYF010000215.1:0-2239 GCA_964536635.1 uncultured Rhodospirillaceae bacterium
CTCTAGGACCGCCGTTTGGGCGGCAGCGGCGGCGGCATTCCCACCGCAGGCCCGCGCGGTGCAGCACCCCTGGGCGCAGAGGCCTGATGGTGCCCCGGCGCCTGCTGCGGCGCTTGATGGTGCGGGGCCGCGCGATCGCCCTGAGGCAGACGCGGCGGCTGTCCAGCAGAAGCCGCCGGACCACGCCCTTGCCCCGGTCCTTGGGGAAGTGGCGGCATAGCGGGCGGGCGCTGATGGTGGCTCTGTTGATGACCCTGCTGCTGGGGGGTGCGCTGGGGCGCTGGTCGCTGCGGCGTGTGCGCCGCCGGCTGGGTTGCACGCAGGGGCGGCAGGCCGTGGTCAGGCACCGCTTGCCCATAAGGATGGCCAGCATCGGGCAGCGGCGGCATAGCGGGGTTCATGCTGGCGGCCAGGCGCGGCTGAGCCAGCGGGGGCGGCATCTGGCCGGGCATCTGCCTGTGTGCTTGCTTGTGTGCTCGCGTGGCTGCTTTGCGCGCCTTGGCCTCAGCGTGCGCTTGTGCTTTTTCTGCGCGCCGCTGGGCACGGCTCAGTTGGCGCGTATCGCCGGGCAGCAGGCAGATGTAGCCGATCAAGATCAGGCTAAAGGGCAAGAAGGGCGTCAGAACCGCCAGCCAACGGGTCTTGCCCACCGCGTTTAGGCGCCATGCCACCACCATGATCAGGACCAACCCGAACAAACAAAAGACGGCCAAAAATCCGAGCTGTATTGAGATCGTCTGCGCGCCGCTGGGTAAAGCAAATTGCGCCCAGCCCACGGGCACCAGCCAAGCCAGGGTCGCCAGCGTCCAGGCGAGCGTGGCCCAGGCAGAAAATCGGATCGTGCTGCCCGCGATCACCACGGGGTAGACGACAAATACCAAAAAGACGCCCAGAGCCGCATAGGGCGCCAGACCCAAAAGTTCGGACAAAGGTCGCTTCCTTCCCTCAAGATCCGTGTCAGCAAGCAGGTAGCAAGCCTCGGGCTTGGCCGCAAGGCTTCGCCCCAAGGCATAAGGCTCAAAGAAGAAGAGCGGTCGCTGGACAGCCCCTTTGCAAGCCTCTAGCCTTAGCCTCCAAACGTGCAAAAAGAATGAGGGCGAAATGCGGATCTTGTGCCTGGGCGATGTCTGCACCACCAGCGGTTATGCGCTGGTTATCCGGCGTCTTGCGGAGCTGCGGGTCGAATTGGCACTGGATTTCGTGCTGGTCAATGGCGAGAATGCCGCCGAAGGCCACGGGCTCTGGCCCTGGCAGGCGGACGCCTTGATCGAAGCGGGCGCCGACGCTCTGACGCTGGGCAACCACGCCTGGGATCGGCCCGAGCTGAAGGACTACATCTGGACCCAACCGCGTTTGGTTCGCCCGCTCAATTTCGAACCCAACGCCGCCGGGCGCGGCAAAGCGCTGATCACCGCTCAAAATGGCAAGCGGGTGCTGGTGGTGCAGCTCCACGGCAACCTCTTCATGCGCAAGTGCCGGCCGCTGTACGCGGTCTTGGAGGAGGCCCTGCAGGGCCAGACCTTGGGCGAGACCGCCGATGCCATCCTGATCGACGTGCACGCCGAGTGTAACTCGGAGAAGCAGATCGTCGCCTACATGGCCGATGGCCGGGCAACCGCAGTCTTCGGCACCCACACCCATGTGCCGACCGCCGATGCTCAGGTTTTGCCGGGCGGCACCGCCTATCAGACCGATTTGGGCATGTGCGGTCCGATGCAGTCGATCGTGGGCTTTGATATCAGCCAGGCCCTGGCCATCCTGGGCGGCAAGCGCAAAGGCCGCGTGGGTCAGGCCGATGGGCCCTCAGCGCTGAACGGTTTGCTGATCGAAACCGACGATACCACCGGGCTTGCGTTGGGCTGCCAGCGCTACGAATGGCGCGATGATGCCGCTTGAGCGCTGACAAAGGGCTGCCAAAGCGCTAGACCTGGGTCAAGAGAGCGACACATCGACAAGGACACGAAGATACCGCCATGCGCATTGCTACCTGGAACGTCAACGGAATTCGCCCCCGCCTGGAGCAGATCCAGCGCCTGCTGCAAGAACAGAACCTGGACGTGCTCTGCATGCAGGAGGTTAAGATCGCCGAGGAGATCTTCCCGCACCAGGTCTTTGAGGATCTGGGTTATGCGCATCGCGCGGTGGTCAGCCAAAAGGCCAATCACGGCGTGGCGATCGTCTCGCGCCTGCCTTTTGATGCGCAGGCTCGCCAGGTGTTCTGGGACAAGGACGACAAGCG
>CAZHYF010000215.1:2339-4944 GCA_964536635.1 uncultured Rhodospirillaceae bacterium
CATTCGCCAGGCGAGACAGCGTTGTGGGGCAAACTGAAAGACAGTTTGGATTTCGTCGATCTGCCGCGCCGCGACCTGAGCGACGATCAGATGCTCTTTACCTGGTGGGGCTATCGCTACCCCCAGGCCTTCGCCAAGGACTACGGCTGGCGCTTGGACCACGCCTTTGCCACGCAGCCGCTGAGCAAGGATATCACTTCGGTCCAAGTCCTGAAGGACACGCGCTCCTGGGACAAGCCCAGCGACCACATTCCGATCATCGTCGAGCTTTAGAGCTGTGGTCTGGCATCGCTACAGCCGCTGGAGCACCTTTGGCGATATGGCACTGGCGCTGCCGACGCTGGGGTTCTTTGGCTATGTCTTGGCGGCCCGGACCCTGGCCTGGTGGGGATACGGCTTGGTGGCGGCCATTATGGTGGCGACAGCCTGGTTTTTTGGCCTCGCCCTGCTGCGTTCCCTGTCGCGCTTCGCTTGGAGTGGTGAGGCGGTGATGATCCAGCGGCCGGGCCAGGCGGTCCGGTGCTATGACTGGTCCGCGCTGAGCGGTCTGCGCCTGCGCCACTACGGCAGCCGCCGCAAGCAAGAAGAGGGCCGTGGGCGCGTTGAGCTCAGGCTCGACTTTGCGGACAAGGGCACCTTGACCCTGGACTCCTCGCTGGAGGGCTTCGCCCAGCTGGCTGCCCTGGCCGAGGCGGGCGCGAAAAAAAACCGCCTCGATTTGGACGAGGCGGTCTGGGAAGGTTTGGCTGTCGTGGCATCTGAGGGAGGAAACGAGCCGTCCAGCCTTGGGGAGGAGACAGATGAAAAAAGTAAAGAAGACTAGGGGGTTAGTGCCTTAGCTTGTACCCCAGGGGTGGAAAAGGCAGGCCGAAATCTGACGACAACGGGCTCAGTTTATGAGGATAAACGATAGCCGCCGGGTTCGGTGATGAGGATCGTCGCTTCCGCCGGATTGGGCTCGATCTTCTGGCGCAGGCGGTAGACGTGGGTCTCCAGCGTGTGGGTGTTGACGCCGGCGTTGTAACCCCAGACCTCGTTCAGCAAGGTGTCGCGCGGCACCACCGCGTTGCCCGAGCGATAAAGGTACTTCAAGATCGCAGTCTCTTTTTCGGTCAAACGGATCTTCTTGTCGCTCTCGACCTCGACCAACATCTTCAGCGCGGGCTTGAAAGAATAGGGGCCGACCGAGAAAATCGCATCGTCGGATTGCTCGTGTTGGCGCAGTTGCGCACGCAAGCGGGCCAAAAGCACGTTGAGCTTGAAGGGCTTGGTCACATAGTCGTTGGCGCCTGCATCCAGACCCAAGATGGTGTCTGCATCAGAATCGGCGCCCGTCAGCATGAGGATCGGCGACTTGACGTTTTGCTTGCGCAGCAAGCGGCAAACGTCGCGGCCATCCATATCGCCCAAGGTCACATCCAGCAGGATCAGGTCAAAGGTCTTGTCTTTGGCGATCGACACCGCATCCTGACCGCTGGAGGCCTGGGTGACATTATAGTCGTCATGCAAGGCGAGCTGCTCGGCCAGCGTCTCGCGCAGGGCGTCATCATCGTCAACGATCAGCAAATTCTTGTTCTTGGTGACGTCGTTCATGCTCTTGGTCTCCGGTGGCGGGCTTGGTCTCTAAGACTTCATAATAAGTGCGCAGCGGCGCCCCGCCTAGAGCCTGTTTGCTGACGGCCAGCCACACTGTTGTGAGGCTTTTCGTTACATTTGTTTACAAAGCGTGCGGCTCGGCCTCCAAGCCCGCCGTTGCGGCGCTCGAGCGTCGGGCGTTGGTCTTGCAACAGCCCTTCCGCTCTAGCTGACTGATGTCTAACGCAAGTCCATGCTCCCTCGTGTTGCCACTCATTCGCGGCTTGCTCTAGGCTGCGGCGTCGCGGGCGCCAAACAGCGCCGAGCCGACCCGCACATGGGTGGCGCCCAACTGCACCGCTGTCTCAAAATCTCCGCTCATACCCATAGAGAGTTGGTGCAGGCCGTTGCGCTCGGCCAAGACGCGCAAAAGGGCAAAGTGGGGCGCGGGCTCCTCATCAAAGGGAGGAATGCACATCAGCCCCACGACATTGAGCCCCAAAGCTCGGCAAAGCGATAGGAAAGACGCAAGGTCGCTGGGCGCGACGCCTGCCTTCTGCGGCTCCTCGCCGGTGTTGACCTGAACGAAGCAGGGCAGTTGGCGACCCTGCTTGTCCATTTCGGCCTTCAGGGCGCGGGCCAGCTTTTCGCGATCCAGGCTGTGAATGGCATCGAACAGAGCAACCGCCTCCTTGACCTTGTTGGTCTGCAAGGGCCCGATGAGGTGCAAGACCAGGTCCGGATGTGCGGCCTGCAGGGCGGGGAACTTCGACTGCGCCTCTTGTACCCGGTTTTCGGCAAAGTGGCGCTGACCCTGGTCGATCAAAGCTTGGACGGCCTCAACGGGCTTGGTCTTGGAGACCGCGAGCAACTGAGGCTGCGGCTCGCCTTGCCGTTCGGGCGGGATCGCGGTTTGGATACGCGCCAGTACGTCTTGCAGCAAGAAAAGGGGCTGGTTGGTCTCTTGGGGCACGGTCGGGCCTTATCATACGGGGTGAGAAACAAGCGGGTCGGCTGGTGAGTGTTTTAG
>CAZHYF010000216.1:0-4928 GCA_964536635.1 uncultured Rhodospirillaceae bacterium
GGGTGGCAAAGGCAAAACCACCCGGGCCGGGCGAACCAGAAAGCCTTGGGGCTAGATGGCGAGGTACTTTTCCAGCAGCTCCTTGTTGCCAGACAGCTCAGAGGCGGCGCCGTCAAAGGCCACGACACCGGTATCCAAAATCACCGCGCGATCAGCCAGGCGCAGAGCCGCTTTGGCATCTTGCTCAACGATGATGGTGGTAAAGCCCTGCTCCTTGATCTGGAACATAATGTTCTCGATCTCGTGGCGGATGGTCGGCGCCAAGCCCTCATAGGGCTCGTCCAGCAGCAAGACCTTGACATCACGCGCCAAAGCGCGGCCCAAGGCCAGCATCTGCTGCTCGCCTCCAGACAAGGTGGTGCCCTCTTGATTGCGCCGCTCTTTGAGGCGTGGAAAGTGGTCATAGATCTGTTCGATCGGCCACCCCAGAGGCTCAGCCACTTGGGCCAACAGCAGGTTTTCCTCAACGGTCAGGCCCTGGATGATGCGACGATCCTCGACCACCAACTGGATGCCCTTGCGGGAGGCGACGTGGGCTGGTTCGTGATCCAGACGTTCGCCGTCCAACCACAGCTCGCCCGAGCGCACTTCGGGCTCATCCGCGCGTGCGATGGAGCGCAAAGTCGAGGACTTGCCCGCACCGTTGCGGCCAAGCAGAGCCAGGATCTGGCCCTTTTCCATACCGAAACTCACGTCCTGAACGATGTAAGATTCGCCGTAGTAGGACTTGATGTTCTTCAGCTCGAGATACTTAGTGCTCATCGGCTTCGTCTCCCAGGTAGGCTTCGCGGACTTTGGCTGAGTTGCGGATTTCGTCGGGGTTGCCCTCGTCGATCACATGGCCCTGGGCCATACACGAGATGCGCGAGGCCAAGGAGAAGACCACGTGCATGTCGTGCTCGATAATGACCTTGGTCATGCCCTTGGCGTGGATGGTCTTCAGGACCTCGATGATCTCGTTGGTATCGGCGCGCGACATGCCGGCCGTGGGCTCGTCGAGCAGCAGCAGCTTGGGATCTTGCGACAGGCACATGGCCAGCTCCAAGCGCCGCTTGTCACCGCGCGACAGATTGTCGGCCACGACGTTCATCTTGTCCTTCAAGCCCACGTCGTGCAGCTCGCGCTCGGCCACCTCGCGCACGGCCTTGCGGTCGCGCAGGTTGGTCCACCAGTTGGCCTTGAAGGCACCGTCGGCGTGCGCCAGAGCTGGGATCATGACGTTCTCAAGCAAGGTGAGCTCGCCGAAGATCTCAGGGGTTTGGAACACCCGGCTAACGCCCATCTGGTTGATCGCCTGGGGCGCCTTGCCGATCAGCGACTGACCCAAGAAGCTGGCGGTGCCAGAATCTGGGATCAAACGGCCGATCAGGGCGTTCAGGAAGGTCGATTTGCCGGCACCGTTGGGGCCGATGATGGCGTGAATTGTGCCCTCTTCGACCTGCAGGTTGACGTCGTTCAGGGCTTTCAGGCCGCCGAAGGACTTGTTGACGCCGCTGACAGTAAGAATAGCTGACATGCCAAGACCTCCCTTATTCCGCAGGGGTGCTGTCCGCACCCTCTGACTTGTTCTTGCCAAAGCCGAACAGTCCGGCCAGGCGTTGCAGGCCTTCCATGACCCCGCCAGGCAGGAAGATCACGATCAGCATGAAGATGATGCCCAAGGACAGGTGCCAGCCTTCGCCTACGAACTTAGAAACCACCACAGCCGCGCCGTGCTCAATAGAGTCCGGCAAGAAGGCCAAGGCCTGCTCGACGACTGATTCATTGAAGGTGGACAACTTGGCCTCCAGCCACTTGATGATGCCAGCCCCCAAGATGGGGCCGAACAAGGTGCCAACGCCGCCCAGAATGGTCATCAAAACGATCTCGCCCGATGCGGTCCAGTACATGCGTTCTGCACCCGCCAGCGGATCAACCGAGGCCAGCAAGCCCCCTGCCAAGCCGGCGTACATGCCCGAAATCACGAACACGGTGATCAGATAGGGACGCGCAGACAAGCCGGTGTAGCTCATGCGGGTTTGGTTCGATTTGATGCCGCGCAGCATGATGCCGAACGACGAGCGTGTGATGCGCAGCGCGATATAGAAGCCAATGATGGCAATGATGGCGCAGATCCAATACCCCGTCATACCCTGGTTCGAGACGCCAAAGCCCAAGATCGAGGTCGAGGGCAAGCCGCTTTCAGGGTTGGTGCCCAAGGCGCGGTCCAGGATGCGGGCATCGCCCAAGGCAAGCTGCAAGCCGGTCTCGCCGTTGGTCAAGGGCGTCAGCACCGAATAGGCCAGCGAGTACATCATCTGGGCAAAGGCCAGCGTCAGGATCGAGAAGTAGATGCCCGAGCGGCGCAGGGCCACGAAGCCCAGGATCAAGGCCACCAAGCCGCCCATAATGGTCGACAAAATGATCGCCGGAATGACATCCATGGTGAAGAGCTTGAAACACCAGACTGCGGTGTAGGAGCCAACCCCCAGGAAGGCTGCGTGACCAAAGGACAGGTAGCCGGTCAGGCCGAACAGCAGGTTAAAGCCCACTGCAATCAGCCCGAAGACCGCAAAACGCTGCATGATATCGGGGTAGCCCGCGTCGATCGCAGGGCCCCAAATCGGCAAGGTCAACATGATGGCTGCAAAGATCAGCAGCATGAAATAGTCTCTTTTGCGCATGGTTTTAGTCCTCCATCACGCCTTTGCGGCCCATCAAGCCACGCGGGCGGGTCAAGAGCACGACCACAGCAACGGCGTAGATGATCACCTGGTTGATACCGGGAATAAGATCAGAAATGACGGGCAATGCCACAAGAGCTTCAAGGATGCCGAGCAAAAAGCCAGCCAGCACAGCGCCGCCCAAAGATCCCATGCCGCCGACCACAACCACAACGAAGGAGATGACCAGGAACTCCATGCCCATCTCATAGTTGGGCGGGAGTGTTGGCGTATAGAGCGCACCGGCAATACCAGCGATCGCCGCCGCCATGCCAAACACCAGCGTGAAGCGCGCCTGGATGTTGATGCCCAGAAGCTGGACCATCTGGCGATCCTGCATGCCCGCGCGCACCACCATGCCAAAGCGAGTGAACTGCAACAGAGCAAAAACACCGAACATGACGATCACGCCAACGCAGAAGTACATCAGGCGCCAAGCAGGATAGGAAATATCGCGACCGATGATTGCGCCGATCTTGACCTGGCCGGCCAGGAAGTCGGGCGTCGGCTGGGGCAGCGGGTTGGCGCCATAGAAGGTGCGCACGATCTCGCCCAGAACGATCGCCAAACCAAAGGTCACCAAAATCTGGTCCGCGTGGGGGCGGTTGTAGAAGTGGCGGATCAAGCCGCGCTCCATCAGGGTGCCGACCGCAAACATCACCGGTATCGCCAGGGCCAAGGAGAGGGGCACGGACCAGTCGATGATAAGCTTACCGAAATCGCCGTACCAGGTGATGAGGTAGGGCTGATCAATATAGGCCTCAAAGAAGGTAATGCTGGGGTCTTTGACCTTCTGCGACAAGGTCAGCAGGGTGTTTGTGGTCACGGCACAAAAGGCGCCCAACATAAACAAGGCACCGTGGGCAAAGTTGACCACGCCCAAAGTGCCGAAAATCAGGGTCAAGCCCAAAGCGATCAGCGCGTAGGCCGCCCCCTTATCGACACCATTTAAGAACTGTAAAATGATTGCGTCCATGACTGCTAACTTCGCTGTTTGGAGTGCGTTGAGACGTTGGATGCGCTTGGAAGCGGCGCTCTCGCGGGGTCGTCTCTTTCGTGTGCGGGCGCGCAACAGGCCCTGCACTTTGAGTCTCAGGCCCTGCGCTCAGAGCGATCAACCCTTCTAAGGGACACAAGGCCCGACACATGCCGAGCCTTGCGCAACTGATATCCTCGCGGGCTGGAAAAATTGGCGCAGCAGCAGGCTGCTGCGCCGAGTGACCAGAGGTACGAGGAAGGCTTGTGGGAACAAGTCCGATCGACGAAGCGATTAGATCGGGCCCAGGTCGCCTGCGTACAGGTTCGGGTCGTATTCGACTTGAGCGCGCGGCGTAACTTCCACGATCTCCAACAGGTCGAAGTTGGATGAGGGGTTGTCTTTACCCTTCACGACCAAGACATCCTTGAAGCACTGGTGGTCTTCAGCGCGGTAGTGTACCGGACCGTTGCCCATACCGTCGAAGTCCATGCCTTCCAGGGTCGGGATCACAGCCGCGGGATCGAAGGTACCAGCCAGCTCACACGCGTTTGCGTACAGCAGAGTCTGCACGTAGCAAGTGTGCGCAGCCTGTGACGGCGGGAAGCCGTACTTAGAGCCGAAGGACTTGGTGAAGGCCTGTGAGCCCGCATCGGTCAACTGCCAAGACCAGCCGGTCGAACCGTAGATGCCCTTAACGTTTTCGCCAGCGCCCTGCGCCATCAGGCGAGAGTACAGCGGAACAACGATCTCAAGCTGCTTGCCGTTGACCATCTTGTCGCGCATGCCCAACTGAACCGCTTGGGTCAGTGAGTCCACCATGTTCTTGCCGTAGTGGTTCAGAACCAGCACGTCTGCGCCAGAGTTCAGCACGGGGGTCAAGAAAGACGAGAAGTCAGAGGTCTTCAGCGGGGTGCGGACTGCGTTGACAGTCTCCCAGCCGATTGCGCCGGTCGAGTTCATGATCGACTCTTCCTGCGACCAACCCCAAGTGTAGTCGGCGGTCAGGTGGTAAGCGCGACGCTCGCTGCCCATTGCTTTTTGCAGCACGGGCGCCAGTGCAGCACCAGACATGTGCGCGTTGAAGAAGTGACGGAAGCCATAACGCTTGCGGTCTTTACCAGTGGTGTCGTTCGAGTGGGTCAGACCACACATGAAGATCACCTTCTTTTCCTGGGCCAGGCCCTGGACGGCAATCGCCACACCAGACGACGAACCGCCTGAGAACATGATCACGCCTTCGTTCTCGA
>CAZHYF010000217.1:0-4917 GCA_964536635.1 uncultured Rhodospirillaceae bacterium
TCTAGCCATCGATGATAGCCCAGAAGCCCTGCAAGCGCTTGGCCGTGCTCTGGGGTCTGAATTTGATCTACGCTTCGCCACCAACGCTGAAGACGGGCTTCAGATCGCAAGCGAGAGTAAGCCAGACCTCATCTTGTTGGATGTCGTGATGCCCGATGTGGATGGCTTTGAAGCGCTCAGACGCCTGCAAAGCCAAGCCGATCTCGGCGATATCCGTGTGATCTTCCTCACGGCTTTGCACAAACAAGAAGACGAAGAACGCTGTCTGGCTGCTGGCGCCCGCGACTATGTTAGCAAGCCCTTCAATCCCGCGATCCTGCGCGCCCGCGTTGCCACCCAAATCAAACTGAAGCGCCAGGCCGAGGAGCTACATCGCTTGGCCCGTTTGGACTGCCTTACGGGCCTGGTCAATCGTCGTACCTTCCATGAAAGTGCCGATTTGGTTTGGCGCATGTGCCGCCGCGACCGCGAGCCTCTGTCCTTGTTGATGATCGACGTTGATAACTTCAAAGCCTACAATGACACCTATGGCCACCAGCAAGGCGATACCTGTTTGCGCGCCGTTGCCCGTTGTCTGAAACAAGAATTGCAGCGTGCCGGAGACATAGCGGCCCGGCTGGGTGGCGAGGAATTCGTCTGCCTTCTGCCCACAACCAGCTTGGCGAATGCCGAATTCGTCGCCAATCGCATTCGCGCTGCTGTCGAAGCCCTAGGACTGCCGCACGCGGCCTCTGGCACCGCGCCCGTTGTCACCGTCAGCCTTGGCGTCTCCAGCACGGTGCCTAGCGGCGATTGCGATGTCGACTGCCTCATAGAGCGCGCGGATCGTGCGCTGTATCAAGCCAAAGCCAGAGGGCGCAATCAGGTCGCCTGCCAGGAAAGCTTCACCTTCAGCCCCGGCAAAATGGAAATTTCCGCTTCTAGCGCGGCCTAAGCCCCGGCCATGATCAACACTGCCACCGCAACCTGGCGACATGCACACCTGGGCGTATTTCTCGCCACCTTTGGCCTATTGGCGGTGTCGATCGCCGGGTTAGGCTATACGGCCTTCCAGGTCATCGAAACTCAGCGGGTCGATCGCATCATCGAGCGCGAACAGAGCCACCTGGAGGGCGACAAGGCGCTCATCGCCAACGCGCTGCAATGGGCGGCCAAGGACGTTGCGCGCTTGACCGTATCAGCCAACATGCGCGACTTCATTGCCTTGCCCTCAGCGCGCAATGAGAGACAGCTCGAACGCGACTTCCTGCTTTTGGCGGAAGGCAACAGACAATACAGCCAAATCCGTTTCCTAAGCCCAAATGGGCGCGAGAGGCTGCGCGTTGAAAACACAGATGCCGGACCCGTGGTGGTCGCCTCCTCTGCTTTGCAGGACAAGTCCACGCGTCCCTACGTTAAGGCGGCACAGGGTCTTGCGCCGGGGTCAATCTACATCTCCCCTTTGGATCTTAACGTAGAGAACGGGGAAATAGAACGGCCGCTGAAACCTGTGCTCCGTTTTGTGCAAGTCGTCTCGGATAGCAATGGCGGCACTGGCGGTCTTTTGATTTTGAACTACGGCGCGCAGGCAATGCTTGATTTGCTGCGCCAACGTCGTGACGCCGAGGACATCTCCACGGTTCAGATCATCGACAAACACGGCCACTGGATCTTGGGCCCCCAACCGGACATGGAGTGGGGCTGGCTATTGGGCAAGCCAGACATGAGCCTGGCCAAAGTCTCCCCGAAAATCTGGCATCACCTAAAACTGAAGGACCAACAGGTTTTGGAGCAAGATGACGCGGTTTTGGTTCATTTGCACGTCACCCCCAGCGAAGACATCGCCCGACCGGTCGTGCGGAGGGCTGCCAGCCAGGCCTTGGCCTTCAGATTCGAGTTCCCCATCGTTGCTGAAGCCGACTGGATCTTGATCGACGTTATCGAACGCGATGAGCTCAACGCCGGCGCTCTTCTCAATCAACGATTTGTCTGGGTCTTCATAGTCGCGCTCTACGTTATGCTGTGGCTGCTGTCCTACGCAGTCAGCTATTTCTATGGGCGCCAGCAATACGCGCGGGCGATCTTGCTGCAAGAATCGCAGCGACGCGAAAAAGAACTTGATCGCTATATCGAGTCAGCGCCGGACGGAATTGTGGTATCCGACGGATCAGGACGGATTCAGCGCGTGAATTCGCGCATCGAGAGCATGTTGGGCTACAAACGCGAAGAGCTGGTCGGTAAGAGCGTCGATACTTTGGTGCACCCGCGCTGGCGCCAGCAACACGGCAGCAATCGCCAAATTTACTATAATAATCCGCACGCTATCGACATGAAGATGGGGTCTGCTTTCTTTGCACTGGCAAAGGACGGAACGCCTCGGCCGGTCGATATTGCGCTTAGCTCGCTTTGTACCGACGCCGGCTTGTTGGTGATCTCGGCGCTGCGCGATATCAGTGCGCTTAAAGAGACCGAACGCCAGCTCAAGATCGCCAAGCGCGAGGCCGACAAGGCCAACCAGGCAAAAAGCGAATTCTTGGCCAACATGAGCCACGAAATTCGTACGCCGCTCAACGCGGTACTCGGCAGCACCTACCTTTTGGGTCAAAACAAGCATCTCGACTCAAGTGCTGCAACCCAGGTTGCCCGCATTCGACGTGCTGGCAATGCGCTCTTGTCGACCATTAACGACGTTTTGGATCTCAGCAAGATTGAGGCTGGCGAGCTAAGGCTCGAAGCAACGCCACTGCGCCTTAGCCATCTGATGTTGGATATAGAGGCGATCGGCCATGCGCAGGCAGACCAAAAAGACATCGATCTCATCGTAGAAGAACTGCCCCACGATCTTGCGCGCGATGTCATCACCGACGGAGTGCGTCTGCGGCAGATCCTGCTGAACCTGGTCAGCAACGCCATCAAGTTCACCCCCAAGGGCCGCGTAACGATTGAAACCAAGGTGGTAGAACCACCACAAGGCCAGGATGACGATAGCCAACGCCAGTGGGTGACTTTCAGTATTTGCGATACCGGCATCGGCATCCCCGAAGGCTTGCAACAGCACTTGTTCGAGCCCTTCAAGCAAGCCGACTCCTCTACGACTCGCGTCTTTGGCGGCTCGGGTCTGGGCTTGACCATCGTCAACGAGCTCTGCCAAGCAATGGGTGGCCAGATCAGCGTGGAAAGCCAACCGGGCAAGGGCAGTCGTTTTAGCGTCACCCTGCCCTTCAAGCCCGCAAGCGAGAAAGAAATTGAGCGCTCCGGACTTCAAGTGCGCCCCTTGGAGATCTTGGTCTGCCAGGACGATCCCAAAATTGGCCGCATGGCCAAAGAAATCTGCGAGAAACTCGGCTGGCGCGCCGAAGTTTGCCCAGAAGGAACGGCCCTGGGCAAGCGCTTGCAACGGCGATTTGACGATGGCAACCCGGCAGACTGCTTGGTCATGAGCGCGCGCAGCGACGGCCAATGCAACCTGAACCGCTCGGAAAAGTTGACCGAGATCCTGGGGCCAAACCAGATGCCTTGTACTTTGCTGTTGCGCGATCAGAACGGCGACGACCAAGATGGCCAGCCCGACATCCTTGCAGATATGTCGATTCCCGTTGCAACCACCAATCTTCCGCTGAATTTTGCCGAAGTATTCAATCAAATCAATGAACTCAAGGTCAAACGCCTTGGATGCAGCTCTTCCATGCTCAGCCGTACCAAGATGGACCAAGACGACCTGTTGTGGTTGCCGCATGTGCGCATCTTGGTAGTCGATGACAGCATCGCCAACCGCGATGTGGCCAGCAGTATTTTGACCAGCCAGGGCGCAACGGTTTTTGGTTGTGGGGATGGTGCCGAAGCTCTGGAATGGCTTCAGCGCAAGGGCAATCGGGTCGATCTGGTGCTGATGGATATCCAGATGCCCGTCATGGACGGCAACCAAGCGGTGGCGGAGTTGCGCAAGATCGAAACCTTGCGCGACCTGCCCTTGATCGCGCTGACCGCAGGCGCACTCACCAGCGAAAAAGACCGCGCAATCGCCGCGGGTATGAACGACTACCTAACCAAGCCCTTTGACCCTGAACGCATGATCCGGGTCTTGCGCCAGCACCTGGAGGCCAACACCAAGCGCGTCTTGCCGGTCAGGCAGCGCGCCCAGGCCGAAGCCCAGACAGGAGAGAAGGCAGCGGAGAAGGCAGAGGAGAAGGCATGCTGGCCAAACCTGCCTGGTGTTGATCTGACTTTGGCAAAGCAGCGCCTCAGCAACGACCGAGCGCTGTTCCACCAGACAATCCAACGTTTGATCGAAGAGTTTGCGGACTTTGCTCAGCCCGAGCCCCTGGCGAAGGTCGCAGACGACGCTAAGGCCCTGGCGGCGCGCGCGCACAAGCTGGCGGGCCATGCTGGCTTGATCGGAGCAAGCCAGCTCTATGATGCGGCAAAAAAGGTTGAGAGCTTGGTGAGCGAAGGTGCGGCCGATGAGGCGGGAAACCAAAGCGCGTCTCTAGAGCCGCTGCTTCGCCAGCTTTCCAGCCTGGTCTTCGGCCTGGCTGAGGCCTATGGCGCGTTGGACGTCCAAGATCCAGCAGCGACGCGCGAGCTGACGGACGCCGCCGCCCAGGGTGGTGATCTGGCGCCCGAAGGGGCGTCCCCCGCTACAAAGCTGACAGCGGCCGCGCTTGAGCCTCTGTTGGACGCACTGACGGCGCGCAAAATCGCTGCGCTTGAGCTGCTTGAAGATCTGGAGCCCCAGTTGCGCGGCGCGCTCGACGGGGCACAGTGGGACGCGCTTCTCGCCGCCAAAGCCAAGCTCGACTACCCGGCCTTGCTGGCCATGCTGACACCTTTGAGCGAACAGCAAGCCCTAGATGAGCTGCAGGCCTAGGGCAAGGCCCAGGCAGGGCCCAGGCTCTTGGTGTCAAGAGCTCAGGTCAATTTGCTGATAAATCAAAGAAT
>CAZHYF010000218.1:0-4903 GCA_964536635.1 uncultured Rhodospirillaceae bacterium
TCGCTGAAGGGGTAGAAGTGCATGTGGCCGTCGTTGTGATGCAGCGCCAGATCGGTGAAGCAGTGCAGCAAGGCCGCTGCCGCAAAGCCCCAGATCCAGGGCCGCTTGACCAACAGCCCCAACAGCAAGATCGCTGCATAAATGGGAATCGCGTTGACCCAGCCCATGGGGATTTGCAGCTCGTCGCGCCAGTAATAGTCGCGCCACATCTCGTGGGAGCTCCAGCCTTGAACGCGCGCCACCACCACAAAGATGTACATCGGCAAGTCCGGCAGCGCCGCGCCAAGCAAAGCTGCCAAAGGCACCCAGCGCCCTTGCACACGCAGTGCCAGGCTGGAGCCCATGAGCAGGTGGGTTTGGGTCATCATAGGCGGCCTCTTCGTCTGGTGCCGCCAGTCTAACCAGGAAAGCGGCGCCTTGCGCGCAACTTTTCGTGATCACCAAGCTGGCAGGCCGTTCGAAAGTCGTTTTTCTTTTGCTTGGCTTGGGCTAGTTTGGCCGCCCCGATCCTACCCCAAGGTCACAAAAGGAACCGCGAATGACGCAGGCGCCCATCCACATCATCGGCGGCGGCATGGCCGGCAGCGAGGCCGCCTGGCAGTGCGTCCAACAGGGCGTGCCCGTTGTGCTGCACGAGATGCGCCCCAAGGTGAAGACCTTTGCCCATACAGGCGAGGATCTGGCCGAGCTGGTCTGCTCGAACTCCTTCCGCTCGGACGACGCCACCGCCAGCGCGGTCGGCCTGCTGCACGAAGAAATGCGCCGCTGTAATTCGCTGATCTTGGCCAAGGGCGATGCGCACCGCCTGCCCGCGGGAGGCGCTTTGGCGGTGGATCGAGACGCCTTCGCCCAGTCGGTGACCCAGACCTTGACCCAACACCCGCTGGTAACTCTGGCGCGCGAGGAGGTCACCGATCTGACCCAGTTGGACAGCGATAACGTCATCGTGGCCACCGGTCCTTTGACCTCAGAGGCGCTGGGCCAATCAATTCTGGCGGTGACCCAGCAAGATAGCCTGGCATTCTTCGATGCCATCGCGCCCATCGTTCATACCGATTCGATCGATTTTTCAAAGGCTTGGTTTCAGTCTCGCTACGACAAAGGCACCGGCAAGGACTACATCAACCTGCCCCTGGACCGCGACCAGTACGAGGCCTTCATCGACGATCTGCTGGCCTACCCCAAGACCTATTTCGAAGGCTGCCTGCCGATCGAGGTCATGGCCGAGCGCGGTCGCGAGACCCTGCGCTTTGGGCCGCTGAAGCCCGTGGGCCTCACCAACCCCCACAACCCCGAGGTCAAGCCCTACGCCGTGGTGCAATTGCGCCAGGACAACGCTTTGGGCACGCTGTTCAACATGGTGGGTTTCCAGACCAAGCTGAAGTACGGCGCCCAGGCCGAGGTCTTCCGCAAGATCCCAGGTTTGGAGGGCGCCGAATTTGCCCGCCTGGGCGGCATTCACCGCAACACCTTTATCAATTCGCCGCGCCTGCTGGACCCTGAGCTGCGCCTCAAGGCCGTCCCGCGTATTCGCTTTGCGGGCCAGGTCACCGGCGTCGAGGGCTACGTTGAGAGCGCCGCTTGCGGGCTGATGGCGGGCCGTTTTGCCGCCGCCCAACGCCTGGGGCTCAGCTGGCGGCGCCCGCCAGCCACCACCGCGATGGGCGCTCTGCTGGATCACGTGACAATCAATGCGGATCAAGACAGCTTCCAGCCGATGAATATCAACTTCGGCCTGATGCCCGACATCACCAACGATCCGGATTTCCCGCCGCCCAAGGGCAAGCGCAAGCTGAAGGGTGCCGACCGCAAGGCCGCCTACTGCCAGCGCGCGCTGCGCGATTTGGACGCCTGGCGGGCGGACTAACGCGCCTTGCAAAGCCGACCGGCCGCTCTAGTATGGGGCGCTGTTGATAGCCTGCAAGAGGGACCGCGCCCGGCATGATCGTAGTAACTGGAGCCAGCGGCATCGTTGGACGCGCGCTGCGAGGCCAGCTAGCGGATCAAGGGCAAGCCTGTTTTTGCACAGCGCGGCGCTATTCGCAGCAGGCCAGCACAGAAACCGGCCTGAGCCTTGACCTGAGCCAGCCCGGCGCGGGCGAGGCTCTGGCACGCCACATCGGTCAAAGTCCCAGCGCCTCCGGACGCCCCAGCGCCATCATCCACCTGGCTGCTGCGATCCCGCACAGCGACGAATTCGACGATCACCAGCGCTATTACAGCGCCACAAAGGCTATGGATGCGCAAGTTGCCGAGCTGCAAGCGCGCTTGGACCTGCCGCTGATCTACGTTTCTTCCTGCGGCCTCTATGACCGGCTGGACCCGACGATCAAGACGCCCAAGACCGCCAAGCTGAGCGCCAGCACCCCCTATTTTCAGGCCAAACTTGAAGGCGAGGCGTTGTTCGCCGCCAGCGGCAAGGCCAGCATTTTCCGCTTGTCGAACCCTGTCGGCCCCGGCGTGCCCTCTAAACTGGTAGTGCCGCTCTTCTTCAAGAAAATGCGCCAGACCAAGCGCATCGAGGTTTGGGGCCGCGGCACGCGCGAGCAAGACTTTATCGACGTGCGCGATGCTGCCCGCTTGCTGCTGGCAGCCGCGTGCGCGCCTAAGGCTGGCGTCTATAATCTAGCCTTCGGCCTGCCGACCAGCATGTTTCAGCTCGCCCGCCACGTTCAAGACGCACTGGGCAGCGGCCAGGTCAGCTTGCCGGGCCACAAGGACGCCCTGGAACAGGAAACGGCGCGTTACTGCATCAAAGATAGCCGCGCTGACTTTGACTGGCAGCCGACCCACACCATCGCCGACATGTGCCGCCATTGGAAGGACGCCTTCTAGCATGACCATGACCAATCTGATCCAGATCATGGATGCCCCCTTCTTCATCGGCGCGCAGGACCGTCCCCGCAATCCCGAAGGCTTGCCCGACACCTTTGCCTTCCAACTCGGCTACAACGCCGAGCTGGCGCGCCTGGAGCAGTGCGACAGCCCGGAACTGGAGCAGGTCTTGAGCCAGGCCTACGCCCACGGCACGCTAATCGGCACCCCTTCAGACGACACGCCCGAGGGCCAGCCCTATGTCACCGACTTCGTTGAATTCATCGAAAGCCGCACCGATAAACGCGGCGGCCGCCTGTTGGAGATCGGCGCGGGCGTGGGTTTCTTGAGCGCCCTGTTCAAACAAAAATCCTGGGATGTCACCAGCATCGAGCCCGGCAGCGGCTATGCCGACAGTTGGCAAAAGCTGGGCTTGGAGGTCATCAACGACTTCTACCCATCCCAACATGTCAGCGGCAAGTTTGACCTGATCATTGCCTATACCGTTTTGGAGCATATCCTGGATACCCGCAGCTTCTTGGAGCAGATCGCGCGCGACCTTGCGCCGGGCGGGCTCTTGTTCCTGTCGGTGCCCGATTGCAGTCTGGAAATCAGCCTTGGCGACCCCTCCATGCTGCTGCACGAGCATTTCCAATACTTCAATAAGGGCGCCTTGCAGCGCAGCTTGCAGCAAGCCGGGTTTGGTGGCGAGGTGTCTCCATCGCGCTACGGACGCTCGCTCTATGCCTGCGCGAGCCCCGGTGCGGCGATCAGCGATCCGGTTGACCGCGAGCAGGATGCCCGCACCTGCCAAGAATTTGCTCAGAAATTTGGCGCCGCGATCACGGGCGTTCAGGCGGCGCTCGGCAGGTTTGACGGCGATCAGGAGCTGGGGGTCTATTGCCCTGGGCGGGCCATGTTCTTGCTGCCGACCGAGCGCACCTATCGCTTCTTTGACGACGATCCTTATCTGCATCACAAGTTCATCCCGCCCTTTGACGCTCAGATCGAAGATTTCGAGGAGTTCAAGCGCAACCCACCGCAGGCCGTATTGATCATGTCGCGCACCTTTGGCGACAAGATCGCCGCTAAGCTTCGCGCCTTTTGCGAGGCACAGCACCTGGATTGCGACATCGTCTGCATCTCTGACCTGCTCAGCTAGGCCCGTGCCAATAAAAAAAACCCCACGACGCTTGGCCGTGGGGCAGGACAAGCCGCCGGGGAGGAAAGCAGCGGCTTGGGATCACGAAAGGTTTAGGAGAAGAAGCTGAACAATCCACGCAACAGGCCATAGCGGCGATTGCGGCGGTTGGTGCGGCTTTGCTCGGCATAGGAGGCCGACAACATGCGCTGCTGCTGGTTCAGATCAGCCAGGCCGCTGGAGAAACGCTGATCGGCATTGGAAACCGCGTTTTGATGGTCAAATTCGGCGGTTTGCAGCAAGCTGTCGCGGCTCTGTTCAGCGGCGCGCTGATGCTCGCTCTTGTAGGTGTTGACCTCGCGATCCAGGCTGCGGCGCGTGTCATAAAGCGTATCCAAGCGCGAACCACTGGCGCGCAGACCCGAGCGTGCACGGCGCGCTCTAAAGTCGCCCAAAGCAGCGCGGGCCTGGCGACGCTTTTCATCCAAGGCCACCGACAACTTGCGCAGCTCCTCGTCATACTTGTCGCCGACTTGCTGTACGCGGAACTGGTGCTGCTTCTGGCTGTCGGTCTTGGCTTGGTCGCGCGACAACGCCAGTTGGTTGCGGTTGTAAGCCAGATCCTGGCTGTTGGTGATGTAGTTGAATTTGTTGGCGCGTTGGGCGTTGATCGAGGGCCGAACAAAGCTGTTATAGGCCGAAAAGCCGGTCGCCAAAGTGGCAAGAGCTGTTCCAACGGAACACATAGGGAGGTCTCCTTTTGGTCAGGATGGGTCAAGGTTAGGGAGGGGGCAAGGCATGCAGCCTCTGCGCCAGCAGGGCCCTGGGGGGCCCTGGGGTGGCCCTGGGGTGGCCCTGGGGTGGCTTCTTGGGGTGGCTTCTTGGGGGCCTGGGCTAGGGTCCGTACTCAATTAAGGGATTCCCATTGAAGCTATGATCTGATTCACT
>CAZHYF010000219.1:0-4859 GCA_964536635.1 uncultured Rhodospirillaceae bacterium
TAGGCACAGATGTGCGCGGGTCAAGAAGGGGAAAACTCGCTTCCTCGCAGGGCAGGCATGCGCTGCTTGCAGGGCAGCCCTGAGCGACGGTGGATCGTTTGTTCACAAAACTAAACCTGCCCGATTCACCCCTCGCGACTCCTCTCGTTAAGGTTGTGGAGACGAAAGTGGGGCTAGATCACGCTCTAGTAGCATTTTCCCATTTTGAGGGGTGTAATCGGTGGATGAATACGCAATCTCGCCGAAATTTCCGGCACAACTTTTGCAAATATCGGACTGCCAGATCGGTCAATAATCGTAAAACATCATGCTACCGAATTGATAAACAGCAATTTTTCTTCCTGTGGGGGGACTCAATATCTAAAGTTGCGTGTGCACGGAATCGGCAAGGTTGATCATCCCCACCTAAAATCCACATGAATTATTTGCCCGTATATACTCGTTCAATTGATCAGAATTAGATTAATATATGCAATAAAATTGCTTTATATTTAGGTTCTGGTGTTAGCGATAAGATAAAATTTCAAATAAATAACGATTGATCTCAAGTAGTCGCACTGGCCGAACACAACTCAAGATATCAACGAATATGGCAAAAGCCCTGCTGGGGGTGAAGGCGAGCATGGACATGCGCCGCTTAACGTGTATGTTGGGCTCAACCTTAAAAACAAATTTCAAATGGGATTTTCACTGTGCCACATACAACCACTGTATCGGCGCGCTCTCCGCACGCGATCGACGCACACGTGGGTGAGCGAGTCCGTCTACGGCGCACACTTATGGGACTGAGCCAAGAAGCTCTCGGGGACGAGCTGAACTTGAGCTTCCAGCAGGTCCAAAAATACGAGCGCGGCACCAATCGCATCTCTGCGAGCCGTCTCTATGAAATCTCTCGCATCTTGGATGTGCAGATCTCCTATTTCTTTGAAGGCATCGCCGACAGCGAAGCGCGCCCTGATCGTGGCGTGGATCTGGAGATGGCCATTGGCGGCGGCGGATCGCAAGATCCCTTCAACCGTCGTGAGACCTTGGAATTGGTGCGAGCCTACTACAAGATTACCGATCCCAGCGTGCGTCGTCGCCTCTATCAGTTGGTGAAGTCCATGTCTGACGGATTTGTGGAATAATCTAAAGGCCTGAAAAGTCTGGACGATTGTTTCGACTATGCTAGGCTCGCTTCGATTGAAGCGGGCCTTTTTTGTCGGCAAAACAGCGATAAACCCCTTGATCGGGATCGAACATGGCTATGGACTGGGACAAATTGCGGACCTTTCACCAGGTCGCTGAAGCGGGCAGCTTTACGCGCGCCGGTGAGCTGCTGCACCTCAGCCAGTCTGCGGTCAGCCGCCAGATCTCCGCGCTTGAAGAAAGCCTTGCCACGCCGCTGTTCCACCGCCATGCGCGCGGGCTGGTGCTGACCGGTCAGGGCGAGATGCTCTATAACACCGTCCATGATGTTTTCGGAAAGTTGGCTTTGACTGAGGCTCGCTTGCGCGATTCCAAGGACAAGCCTACCGGCGATCTGAAGATTACCGCCACCACCGGCATCGGTACGGTCTGGCTGGCGCCATTGCTGACGGATTTCGCGCTGCTCTACCCGGACATCGAGCTGCACCTGTTGGTCGAAGATCACGAGCTGGACTTGTCCATGCGCCAGGCAGACGTGGCGATTCGCTTGGCGGTGCCCAAGCAGCAGGACTTGGTGATGCGTCAGCTGTTTGTGGTGCACAATCACGTCTATGCTGCGCCCGACTATCTGGACAAGAACGGTCGGCCCACCAGCATCGAAGATCTGCAAAATCATCGCCTGCTGGCCTATGGGGCCAATGACTTCCCTGCTGCGCCTGAGCTGAATTGGTTGGTCGAGGTTGGCTTGGACAAGGGCCGCCGCCAGGCCTTTATCACCGTCAACAGCTTGCTCGGGATGAAGCAGATGGCGGTCACCGGCGCGGGCATCGCCATGCTGCCTGATTTCATGGTGGACGAGCGCGACGGCCTGGAGCCCATCGAGCTGGACCAGGATCCACCAACCATTGAGACCTATTTCGTCTATCCCGAAGAGCTGCGGCATGTGCGTCGCATTCAAGTTTTTAAAGATTTCTTGCTCGACCGCATTGACGTCAAGCTGTTCTAGGGATCCGTTTTGCGCCAGCCGGGCTGGCTGGTGACTGGACCCCAGTGGTGAAATTGTTTCATGATTACAAACAAATAGCGGCTTTACGAGCGTCGTCGAGCGGCTAAATTCGCCACCTGCGCTGCCCCGAGCCGTGGGTGATCTATGCAAGCGACGCATGTGCCCCATGCAAATGCGGCAATTGTGGCGGAGCGGGAATCACGTATTATCAGCTTCAACATGATTGGTCAGCCAAGCGGTTGACAAGATGTTATGCCTCCCTGTTATACTTGGAAGTCAGCTACGGAACCGTGGCTGGCTTTTTTTTTGCCTAGCCACTGCGCAGCGCTGCTGTCGCCGCTGGCAGCGAGTTGCTCGTTCCCTATCGAAGGATTGCCCATGGCCTCGACCGCGCGCCACGACCTTGAGTCCGCTATTTTTGAGGCCCTGACCAAGGCCAAGGACGGCAGCTCGATCACGCCGAACGACGTTGCCCAGCGCATCGAAGCCAATGAGCTGCGCTGGCGGACCTTGCTGAAGCCCATCCGCACCGAGGCTACCCGCCTGGCGCGCGCGGGCCGCTTGGAGATCCTGCGCCACGGCAAACCCATCGACCCCGAGCAGCCCTTTAGGGGCGTCATCCGCTTGCGCTTGCCGCAGGAGCCTGCCGCAGGCAAGGCGGACAGCGAGGCCTAAGCACGCCATGGCCACCATCAATCCCAACACCGGCAAGCGACAGCTCTATGGCCGCCGTATCGGACGGCCCTTGAAGGACTATCAGGCCGAGCGCCTGGATGCTGGCCTGGCCCAATTTGGTCTGACCCTGGAGCAGATCGAGCAGACCGCCGATCTTGCCAGCCTGTTTCCAGCTCAACCGCAGGAGGTTTGGCTTGAAATCGGCTTTGGCGGCGGCGAGCACCTGGCCTACCAAGCGGCGCAAAACCCAGAGGTTGGCATCATCGGCGCCGAGTTCTTTGCCAACGGTGTTAGCTCGGCTTGTGGCCACCTGTTGCGCGCGGGCCTATCCAACGCGCGTCTGCTGCACGGCGATGGCCGCGAGCTGTTGGACCGCCTGCCAGATGCCAGCCTGACGCGGGCCTTCATTCTCCACCCCGACCCTTGGCCCAAAAAGCGCCACCACGAGCGGCGCATCGTCAACACCGACGTGCTGGACCAGTTGGCGCGTTGCTTGCGTCCGGGCTCCGAGCTGCGCTTGGCCACCGACCACGCCTCCTACAAGCCCTGGATGCTGCAAAAACTGCTGGATCATCCAGAGTTCGTCTGGCTCGCCGAGCGTAAGCAGGACTGGCAGGAGCGCCCGGCGGACTGGCCCCAGACCCGCTATGAAGCCAAGGCCCTGCGCGAGGGACGGGTGCCCATGGTGATCAAGGCGCGCCGGATTTAGTGCGGCTTGCTGTGCGAAATTTGCGCCAGGATGAACAAGCCTTGCAAATCGGGACACTTTGGCCTATATGAGCGCTACCCCGTGATGGTTTGACATCATGCGATGGTTCTACAGAGCGGGGTTGCCCGCTCTTTTTGTTTGCCGAATCAGCAGGGGCCAACCTGGCCACCGCCTGATCGTCAGGCAGAGCGGCGATGGTTTCGCCCGGCGCCGTGCTTGCCAAAGCCCCGTCGCCTTACTGTTTTCTTGGAGCCCCTTTGAACGCTTCTCTTCATTCCGCAGGCCCTGGCAAGGGCTCGGCAGCCGCGCATCTGTCCCCTGAGGCAGCCGCGTTGAGCGCCGCGCCGCGCCAGACCGGTCCAGCGGCCAGCTTTGACATCTGGGGGCTGGAGCCCAACTTGGACCAGCCGCTGGGCGTGCTGGCCGAGGTGCGGGACATCCTTGACCCCATGCTGACCGACCTGGGCTTTGTTTTGGTGCGCCTACAGCTCAACGGCCAGAAGAACCCGACGCTGCAAATCATGGCCGAGCCCGCTGATGGCAGCATCATGACCGTCGAGCAGTGCGGCGATATCTCGACCGAGGCTTCGGCGCTGCTGGACGTGGAAGACCCCATCCAGTCGGCCTATACGCTGGAGGTCTCCTCGCCCGGTTTGGACCGCCCCCTGACCCGCCCGCGCGATTTTTCGCACTGGCAAGGCTATGAGGCGCGCATCGAGGCGCGCGTCATGATCGAGGGCCGCAAACGCTTCACCGGCCTGTTGGCTGGCTGGCACGGCGATGCCGTCCAGCTCGACTGCGAAGAGGGCATCTATCAGATCGCCTTCACCGATATCAGCAGAGCCAAGCTGCTGCTGACCGATCGCTTGGTCGATGAGGCCATGAAGGATCGCTTGCCCGTGTTGGCGACGCTGAAAGCCGCCGATCAAGACCATGCGCAAACCCCATCACAAGCGGCGTCGCCCGAGCCGACGCCTTCTTCTTTGACTTCGACTTCTCAAGGTGACGCTGTATGAGCACGACCGCCGTTCCCCGTCTTGAAATGCTCCAGGTGGCAGACGCCGTCTCTAAGGAAAAGAACATCTCCAAGTTTGAGGTGCTTGAAGCCCTGGAGCTGGCTATTGCCAAAGCCGCCAAAGCCAAATACGGCCCGGACTATGACATTCGCGCGGTGATCGACCGCAAGACCGGCACCATCTCGATTGCCCGCTACCGCGAAGTGGTGGAGGAGATCGAAGAAGAAGATACGCAGGTCGATTTGACCACCGCTTTGGTCTTCCAGCCCGGTATCGAGCTGGGCGAGTTCTTGATCGAAGAGCTGCCGCCGATCGACTTGGGCCG
>CAZHYF010000220.1:0-2856 GCA_964536635.1 uncultured Rhodospirillaceae bacterium
ACATCCACCAGCCCGTCGGCCGTCTTGCGCTGCACCAACACATTGCCCACGTCCTTACCGCTGGAGATGTCGCGCGTATCCAGCGCAGAGGCCTGGCCGGGCTCCCAGGTCAGCACCAAGTCGGCCGCCTCGATCCGGCCTTGGCTTTGCAGCAAGGGCAGGCTCCAGGCCTGACCTTCGACCCGCACCACACGGGTCATGGGGGCTATGTCTTTGGGCAAGTCGCCCCGGAACAAGAAGGGCCGCGCCGCGCTATCGTAGCCCACATAGGGATTGGCGCCATAGGGCCGCGCGTTGGGATTGCCCGGCACCAGAACCAACCCGTCGGGATGGCGGGCCGCAAAGCGCGCGAAGCTCTCCAGGCGCGAGGGAAGAATGCGCAGCCGCTCGCCGGTGCGGGTGCCGACGATGGCCTCGCCAGAGAATTGCTGCCACCAAGTCTCGGTCAGGCGGTCGTACATCACCATGTCCGAGTTGCGCAGCTTGCCGCTGACGCCAAAGGTGGTGGTCTGGCCGCCGACGCGCCGCTCAAAGACAATGGCGGTATTGCAGAGCGGGCAGAAGGTCACCGCCACCGGCACATCGCCGATGGTATCGTTGGCGATCTCGTGCCAGGTCAGCACCCGCAAGGGGTAGGCTTTGGCCTGACCGCCCTGGCTCAGGGTGATGACCGGCTCGTTGGGCGCCAACACGCCGCGCTGATCTGCAACGCTGGCAAAGGAGGGGCTGTCGATGGCCGGGATGCCGTCGCGCGGTGGACCGCCCGAGAGGATCTCAGAAAAATCGACGATGCTCTCCTGAAAGCCATTCAGGGGGAATTCGCGCAGCCAAGAGGCCGGAGCCTGGGCCTGCGCAGGCGCACTGGCGGAACCTAGGCCGACGAGCGCGACAGCCGCGACCGCCAAGCTGGGCAGATTGGAGGTCAGCCAGCGCAAGCGAGCAGACAGCCAAGTGACGGCGTAGCCAAGCCCTGCCGTCACAACAGGCAGGGATGGCACCAGGGGGAGGACGCGAGGCTCCCAAGATGCGCGTGAACAGTTACACATGGCCAAAGCCTTGCACCCGCCCGGCGCACTGGCAAATCACAAGCCCGCCGCCGGGCTGTGATCGCGCGCTTTCGGCGCTTGGGCTTTCGGCGTTTTGGCTTTCGACCCCTGCTGTTCGGCCTTCTGGTGCCCCGGTGTTTGGAGGCTGGAGCGCGCCAGAGTCCACCGGACCGCTTGCAAGCTGGCACGAAACTTGCTGCTATTTCCCTATAGGCGGCGATCTGGGCTTGATGGCCCGCTATGGGTGGTCGGAGCCTGGCAATATGCGAAAAGGACTGCAATGCGCCACAGTGGCTTAGCATTTTGGTTTGCATTCGGGCGGGCAGCGCAATGCTTCCGACGACCGGTCGGCCTGCGCCAAAGGCCCGTCGCCCTTTTTTTTCTGGCTCTCGCTTTGCTTGTGCTGCCCAACCCTGCACCGCTTCAAGCCGAGGCCAGCCGCCCCGAAATGAGCCAACCGGCCGCCAGCGCCCCCCTGCCCTTTTCCTCAGAAGCAGAGCTTTTGACCAGCTTGGGGCAGGACTTCGAGCCCATTCGCGAGCTGTTCTTGAACATCGCCTTGGCCCAGCTCTGCGGCCTGAAGACCAAGCAGGTTGAATCCGAGTACCTGGCCCGTCGCGCGCAGCTCGCTCAGCGCAAGGACTTGGATTTTGATACCCTGAAGGCTCTACGCTACCTCAGCTATGTCAGCCTAGAGCGGACCTTGCGTGCCGTTGAACCGGCCCAGCTCCGCCCTTGGTGCGATAATCAAAGCGCCGCCCTGAACCGCTACTTTCAACCTCAGCTCTAGCCTATGCTGCTGCCCTTTGTCTTCATCCGCTCAGCGCTGTTGGTCTGTTTCCCGACACCGCTTGCCTCGCCGCGCGTAGGAATTGGCGGGCGCTAGGGCACACGCAAATAAAAATCTATAAAAAGGCCAAGTCTTATCAGGGGTTTGGCGACGGGATCTTGGGAACGCAATCGGAAGTTGGACGCCGAATAGTGGCGGGCAACAGCCTAAAGATGAAAGCCCTTGCCGCGCGCGCTAGCTCGCCTAGTCTGCCCGCTGGCTTTACCTGAGATCGCCCGTATGAACCGCCTGAACCGCTATCTTATCGCTGGAATCCTGATGGTCGCGCCTTTGGCGATCACCATCTATATCGGCTATCAAATTGTGATTCGTCTGGACGCCCAGATGCACCGCCTTTTGCCCGATCCCTACTCCAGCGTGCCCGGCATGGGCATTGTGGTGCTGGTTGTGGCGCTGATCTTCATCGGCTTTATTACCACCGGCGTCATTGGCCGTTTGATCAACAAGCTGATCGACCTCATGCTGAGCCTGGTGCCGGTCCCCATGGTGCGCAGCGTCTATGGCACCTTGCGCCAGATGTTGGAGCAGATCTTCTCCTCCAATTCCTCGGCCTTCCGCGAGGTGGTGATGGTCGAATATCCCCGCAAGGGCATTTTTGCGCTCGGGTTTTTGTCCGGCGAGGCCTACGAGGCGTGCCAAGTGGTCCACGGCATGCGCCTGTTCAACGTCTTCGTGCCGACCACGCCCAACCCGACCTCGGGCTTTTTGCTGCTGGTGCCGGAGACCGAAATCTTCCGCACCAAGCTGAGCGTCGAAGAAGGCATCAAGCTGGTTGTGTCCTCGGGCATCGTGCATCCAGGCGTCGATCAAACCCCGGAGACCCGCAAGGCGGCCGCAAGCGGGTTGGCGGGACAGGCGCGCCCCTTTGCTTCGCAGGCCGAGTCCAGTGCCCAGCGCGGGACCAAGCGCGTCGATGGTCGCCTGGTGACCATTGCCAACCCACCCGGCCAAAGCCCTCGG
>CAZHYF010000220.1:2956-4853 GCA_964536635.1 uncultured Rhodospirillaceae bacterium
CCGAGGCTTGCATCGGGCAAAGCAAAGGGCTCAAATACACCGCTTCGCTCGTCCTAGGCGCGCGAGGCTGCTCGGCTCTCTTCTGCGCCCTGCGCACAGAAGCATCCGCCCAACAGCTCTTATCTGCAGCTCTTATACGCATCTCTTACACCCATCTCTTACACAAGGACCGCCCTATGGCCGAGACCGCCTCCGCTGAGATCCGCATTCTGCCCGGCGGCGAGACCCAAGCCGATGATCGGACCGCGTTGATTGACCAGCTCGCCTCGCGCCAAGCCGTACGGCCTGACCTCAGCACCTACTCGCTGACCGCCGAGCGTCTGGCCGAAGAGGGCTGCATGCTGGCCTACGTTGATGGCAGCCCCTGCGGCGTGCTGGTCACCACCCCCATGCCGGAAGGCGCCAATCCTGGGAGTTTGTGGCTGGATGTCATGGCCGTGCTTCCGGACGCTCGCGGGCTTGGAGTCGCGCGCGCGCTGATGCTCGCTTTGCGCGATTGGGCCAGCCGCAACGGTTGCAATGGGGTCGAGCTGCACGTTGACGATGACAATCGCAAGGCTATCGGCCTCTTTGAGGCGATGGGCTTTCATACCCAAAGCCGTTTCATGCGCCTCGAAACGTCCAAAATCGGCAACTAGACCGCGCGCGGCTCGCGCTTCATCCCGAGGCGTCCACCGCTTGTACCCGCTCTTATCCCCAAGTTTCGCTTCGTTCGAAGGCGCTTGGCGCTGGTCCTTTGCATTTCCACCCGCCTGAGCCAAGCATAGGCGCCCGCCCCTTCCTATTCAGCCGAACCCATCCATGCCTGACACTCCTCTTCTTGGCCCCAAGCCCCGCGAATTGCCCCGCAACGTCGAGGTTGAGCAGGCCTTCCTTGGCGCCATCATGGCGGACAACCGCATCCTCATGGATCTGGAGATCATGCTGCGGCCGGAGTCTTTCTTTGAGCCCGCGCACCAGCGAATTTTCGCGACCATCAAGGCGGTGATCGAAAAGGGCGGCAATGCAGACGCCGTGACCCTGGCGCACTGGTTTCGTGACGACCCGGCCATTCAGGCCTGGGGCGGGCCGGGCTATCTGGCCGAATTGCAGGGCTCGCACATCTCGATCATTTCCAGCAACGAATACGCCGCCATCATCTATGAGCTGGCCCGCCGGCGCGACCTGATCGCGCTGGGCGAGGAACTGGTCAACGAGACCTATGTGGCGGACATGGAGACCAGCGCCGCCGCCTTGATCGAGAGTACCGAGGCCCAGCTCTTCAGCCTGGCTGAGACCGGCAGCACGCGTTCGGGCTTCCAGCACATCGGCGAGGCGCTCAAGATTGCCGCCGACACCGCCATTGCGGCATCCGAATCGGTGGGCGGCCTGGCGGGCCTGTCCTCCGGATTTCGCGACTTGGACCGCAAACTGGGCGGCCTGCACCCCTCGGACCTGTTGATCGTCGCCGCCCGTCCCTCCATGGGTAAGACGGTTTTTGCCTGTAACATTGCCATGAACGCCGCGCGCGACCACGGCGCACACGTGGCCTTCTTCTCGCTGGAGATGAGCGCCGAACAGCTAGCCATGCGTTTGCTGTCCGACCAGGCCAGCTTGAACGCAGAAGCCATCCGCAAGGGCGAGCTGGATCAAAGGCAATTCGAACAGCTTTTTGATGCCCAGAGCGTGTTGGAGAAAACCAACCTGCACTTTGACGATACGCCTGCAATCACCGTGGGTACGCTGCGCACCCGCGCGCGGCGCCTCATGCGCCAGACCGGCAAGCTGGACCTGATTGTCGTGGACTACCTTCAGCTCATGTCAGGCGGCGGACGCTCGGACAACCGTGTACAGGAAATCTCAGAAATCTCGCGCGGCCTGAAAGCGGTCGCCAAGGAGCTGGACGTGCCGGTGATCG
>CAZHYF010000221.1:0-4842 GCA_964536635.1 uncultured Rhodospirillaceae bacterium
CTAATCCGCCTCAGCCGTAACCAGCGCCCAAGGTCGGCAAGCCCTCGTTCAGCGGCAAGGTCAGCTCTGCCAACAGACTGCGCATCCACAGGTGCGGCGGGCTGGCGCTGTAACGGCGGTGCCAGGCGGCAACAATCAGCGCCGGCGTTATATCAAAGGGCGGCGCATAGCAGGCCAGCCCGAAATCAGGCGCAACCTTTTCCGCCAACTGGCGCGGGATCAAGGCGATCAAGTCACTGACGGCAACGGTGCGATAGACCCCGGCAAAGCTGGGCAAGGTCAGCACAACGCGCCGGTTGGCCCCCACCTTGGCCAAGGCCGCATCGCCCATGGCCTGAAAACGGCCCTCAGGTGAAAACAGCACCTGGTCGATGGCGCAGAACAGCTCCAGCGGCAGGCCGGGATGGCGCGTGCCTGGTGCCGTGGGCAGTGCCTGGCCCTGCAAGCGCGGGTGATCCTGGCGGGCAATCACGATGAAATCAGACCAAAACAGCGGCTGCCAAGCCACCCACTCGGGGAAATCGGCTTTGGGCAGCAGGGCAAAATCAACCTGATAGCGCTCGATGCTATCGACGTAGGAATCGGGCACCAAGTCTACCAACTGCACCCGCATGTTGGGTGCCAGATCCCGCAGACGTCCAGCCAGGCTTGGCATCATCATTTCAGAAAAGAAATCAGCACCCGATAAGCGAAAGCACTGATCGCTCGTGGTTGCATCGAAGTTGGGCGGGCCTGCCAGCACGACCTCCAGCGCCTCCAAGTGCTGCCGCAGCGGCGCTTCTAGGCTGAGAGCAAAATGGGTCGGAACCAAGCGCTGCCCTTGGCGGACAAACAGCGGGTCGTCCAGCGCATGGCGCAAGCGGGCCAGAGCGTTGGAGACCGCAGGCTGGGACAGGCCTAGGCGATCGCCAGCTCTCACGGTCGAACCTTCACGCATGACGGCATTGAAAACCCGCAACAAATTCAGATCAAAGGTCGTAAAATTCATATCGGAAATTTATTATATGATGGCTATAAATTTTTCAAATGAATTGGAGGGCGCTAGCCTCAACCCATCACCGATCGAGCCGTATCTTAAGGATAGGAGCCCCCAATGTCAGACGCAAACACCTTGAACCTAGAAGCCTTCGCCCGCTTGGCGCGCAGCCTGGATGAGGCACCAGACATGCTCAATTGGAACGGTGTCTTGTACCGAATTCTGATCGCATCCGAACAGACCGGCGGCGCGCTGTCGCTGGTTGACAGCATCTCGCCGATTGGTTCGGGCCCACCGCTGCACGTTCACGAGGCCGAGGACGAGACCTTCTATGTGATGAGCGGCACGCTGAAGTTCTTCTTGGACGGCCAAACCGTCATCAAGCAGGCCGGTGATGCGGTCTTTGTGCCGCGTGGCAAGGTCCACACCTTCCAGGTCTTGGGCGACACAGCTTGCCGCCACCTGGTCATGCTGACCCCCGGAGGATTTGAGAATTTTTTTGTCGAAATGGCCCGTGGGCAATTCAACATTCCAGCCGACATGGCGGCAATCGAGGCCTCAGGCCAGCGTCACAACATGCGCTTCGCTGGCCCTCCGCTTGATATGAGTCTGCCGGCTGACGCCTCCTAGGCCGGGCCTTCGCTGACGATGACCAGAGCCCGGGCATCGTCGGGCAGGCTCTGCGCCGCCGCGCTCAACGCCAGGCCAGCAAAACCCGCGCCGCCGGACGGTGACGCCGCGATCCCACTGGCCGCCTCCAGGCGCTCGATTTCAGTCTGACACGCGTCGTCCGAGATCAGCATGAAGGCATCGGCCATTTCGGCCAGCGCCTTCAGCGCCAAATGCGAGGCCACCTTGCAGTCCAAACGGCCCATGTCCGAGCTGGGGCCTTGGGTCTCGACCAGGCGGCCCTGGCGGATGCTCTCGAACAAAGCGGGCGCGGCGTCGGGCTCGACAACGACGATTTGGGGCACAGCCCCCCAGCGCTTGCGGAAGATCACCGCTGCACCGGCCGCCAAGCCGCCAACCCCGGCTTGCAAGAAGATGTGGCTGGGCGGCGCCGCGCCCATGGCCTCGTGCCACTGGCTCACGGCTTCGTCGGCCATCAGCGTGTAACCTTCCATGATATCGCGACCACCTTGGACGTTGCCGGGCCAGGTGGAATCGGACAGCAAGGTCCAACCCTTGTCGTTGGCCGCCTCGACTGCGGCCGCCAAGCTCGCCTCGTAGTCCGCGCCCGCACGCACCACGTCTGCGCCCTTGTCCTTCAGCCGCTGAGCGAAGCTCTCGGGCACGGTTTCGGCCAGATAGACCACCGCGTCCGCCCCGAACACCCGCGCGCCTGCCGCCAGAGACAGGCCGTGGTTGCCCGCGCTGGCGCAAACGAAGGTCTGACCCGTGAGCGCTTTGCCCAGCGCCTCGGGCTCCAACGAGCCCCCCAGCGCCGCCACCGCGCGCTTGGCAATAACATAGGCCGCGCCCAGCGCTTTGAAGCTGCCAAGGCCCATGCGGCTGCGCTCGTCCTTGACCGCCAAACCCGCCAAGCCCAAGCCAGCCGCGAGGTCGGGCAGGCAGGCCAGCGGCGTCGGCTTGGCCACCGGGCACAGCGCCATCAAGCGCGCCACGCTTTCCACATCGTCGCTCACCTGACCGGCGGCCAGGCCCCAATCCGCATCGCTGATAGGTTTGCCGCGGTGGGGGTTGTCGATTGCTTGCATTAGGGCCTCCTGTGTTTTCTTGAGCGCAGTCTGGAGCCAAGTACCGGCGCTTGGCCCCCTGAGCCCGCCCCCCAGGGCCCCAAATGCGACCGCCAGGCCGGGTTGCGTGTCGCTCCCAGCACGGCCAAGTGGGCCGGACTTGCCCAGACTGGCAGCGACCCGCCACCGCCCGCAAAAAAGCTGCCCCTATGCCAGATTTACCCACCGCAGAATTTGAAGCCCGTTTGCAGCGCTTGCAGGCCGGCATGGCTGAGGCTGGGCTCGACGCGATCTTGCTGACCACCGAGGCCGAAATCCGCTGGCTCAGCGGCTTTCGCACTCTGTTCTGGCAATCGCCCGCGCGGCCCTGGTTTCTGGTGGTGCCCGCCAAGGCTGCGCCCCTGGCCGTCATCCCCTCCATCGGGGCAGAGCTTATGGCCCAGACCTGGATCAAAGACATACGCACCTGGTCTGCTCCGCACCCGGACGACGACGGCGTGAGCCTGCTGCTCGACGCCCTCGGGCCCTACGCGCGCATCGGGTTGCCGATGGGGCGCGAGGCGTCCTTGCGCATGCCCTTGAGCGACTTCCAGCGCTTGCAGTCGGGCATGCCCAACAGCCAATTTGTCTGTGCTTCGGCTTTGTTGAATGGCCTGCGACAGGTTAAATCGCCGCTGGAAATCGAGGCCATCGAGGCCATGTGCCAAATCGCGGGCCGCGCCTTTGCCCGGGCGCCAGAGCTGTTTGGCGAGGGCCAGCCGCTGGACCAAGCCTTCCGCGCCTTCAAGATCGCTCTGCTGGAAGAAGGCGCCCAGGAGGTGCCCTATCTGGTCGGCGGCGCCGGTCAGGGCGGCTACGGCGATGTCATCTCCCCGCCCGGCGATGCGCCGCTGCGCGCAGGCGATGTGATCATGCTGGACACGGGCTCAACGCGCCGCGGCTACTTCTGCGACTTTGATCGCAACTTCGCCATTGGCCGGGCCGATGCGCGCGCTCAGTCGGGCTATGACTGCCTTTGGCGCGCCACCGAGGCGGGCTTGGCCGCTGCCAGACCAGGCGCAAGCATGGCTGAGCTGTTCAGCGCCATGGACGGCTTGATTCAGGCCGAATTTCCTGCCCCACCCGGCCAAGCGGGCAGCGTTGGGCGCATGGGTCACGGCCTTGGCATGCAGCTGACCGAAACGCCCTCGATCGTGGCATGGGACCAAACGGTGCTAACGCCCGGCATGGTCATCACGCTGGAGCCCAGCTTGACCCTGGCGCCAGGCTGCATGATGGTCCACGAGGAAAATCTGGTCATTACCGAGGACGGCTGCCGCCTGCTGACCCCCAGAGCAGCGCCCGAGCTGCCGATCCTCTGATCCAAGAGAGAGAACCGCCATGGCCCTGCCCTTCACCCTTGGCCCCGCCGCTAGCCAGCAAGCGGCCTTTGGCTTGATCCTGCTTGAGACCGACGAGACGCTGCCCATCGAAGCACCGCGTTGCTTTGCGGCCCCTGGCCTTGGCCTGTTTCAGACCCGCATTCGCATGGAGCCCTCGGTCACACCCGAGACCCTGGCCGCCATGGAGACCCGCATTCCCGACGCGGCCAGCCTGCTGCCGGGCGATACGCCTTTATCAGCAGTGGGCTACGCCTGCACCTCGGGCGCAACGGTGATCGGCTCGGCGCGGGTCGAGGAGATGGTTCAAACCCACCACCGCGCCGCCGCGGTCACCGATCCAATCCGCGCCACAGTGGCGGCGCTCAGGGCTCTGGAGGTCCGCCGCATCGGCTTCCTAACGCCTTATATCGAGAGCGTCTCGGCCCCCATGCGCGCGCTGCTGCAAGACCAAGGCTTTGAGATTGTCACCTTCGGCTCGTTTGAGGAGGGCTCTGATCCCAAGGTCGCGCGGATTACGCCGGCCTCGATCCTGCAAGCGCTGATCACTCTGGGCGAAGACCCGGCGGTCGAGGCGCTGTTTGCCTCCTGCACTAGCTTGCAGACCTTCTCCATCATTGAAGAGGCGGAGCGGCGCTTGGGCAAACCCGTAGTGACCAGCAACCAGGCGCTGTGCTGGCACATGCTGCGTCTGGCAGGCCAGCCGACCCAGGGGCAAGGCCCCGGCAGGCTGTTCGCGCTCGACTAGAGCGTCGGGCGTTGGTCTTGCAACAGCCCTTCCGCTCTAGCT
>CAZHYF010000222.1:0-4792 GCA_964536635.1 uncultured Rhodospirillaceae bacterium
TCCCAAAGCCTCACAGGCGGCCATCAACCGCCGCCCCTGGACCCGTGCCTTGTGGACCAGTGCCTCGTGGGCCCGTACCTTGCGCGGCGCGCAGCAAGGCTATGGCATCAACAAAGAGGCCGTCGCCCGCGTTCTCAAGGATCGCCTAGCCCAGCCGTTGGATTTGGCCGTCCAGGGTCTCGCATTACCAGATCCAGGCCTCGCCTTGGCTATGTGTTGGGCAAAATCTGCATCCATGGGCGCAGGGCGCCTGCCGATATCGGCGACCTAGAGCAAGCCGCGAATGAGTGGCAACACGAGAGAGCATGGACTTGCGTTAGAAATCAATCAGCTAGAGCGGAAGGGCTGTTGCAAGACCAACGCCCGACGCTCTAGACCGAATAGGCTTGCTAGGCGCAGTTAGCCAGTCAGTCAGCCAGCCAGCGGGCCTCGTCGATCACGGCAGGCCGGAGCTGGCCGCGCCTGCTCACGCCAGCGACAGGCCGCGCGCGCCCATGACCTTGCCGATCAAATAGAGCGAACCGCAGATCAACACCCGCTCACCCGGATGCGCAGCCGACAGCCGCGCCAAGGTCTCTTCGACACTGGCAGCGGCAAGCGCCTCTCCGCCCAGCGCCGTAACGCTGGCCGCCAGCTCGTCAGCGGTAAAGCTGTTCGGCTCGCCTGGAATGGTGACGGTGGTGAGGCTCGCCGCCTGGCCCAGCAAAGGCGCCAGGTAGTTGCTGGCCGCCTTGGTATTGAGCATGCCCACCACCAGGTGCGTCGGGCCGTCCCAGGCCGCCAACTGCTGAGCCAGCATGTGGCCCGCTGCCGGATTGTGGCCGCCATCGACCCAAAGCTCCAGATCGAGGCCATCGGCCGGAATGGCCTGCAAGCGCCCCGCCCAGCGGGTCTCCAGGATCGCGGTTTCGCGGGCGGGCATGGGCACGACGAACTCGGGCTCCAGCATATCCAGTGCCGCCATGGCAGTCGCGGCATTGACAACTTGGTGTTCGCCCAGCATGCCCGGCGCCGGGTACTCTTTGGGCGCGACGTAGAACCGGCGACCAAGCCGCCCCCAAGGCAGGTTGTGCCCCAGCGCGCGCGCGCGCGAGATGCGCTGATCGGCAACGTTCAAGATCGTTTGCAACACCACCTCGTCCTGCGGCGCCACGCAAACTGGGCTCATGGTCTTGATGATGCCCGCTTTTTCGCCTGCGATTTTTTCCAGCGTGTCGCCCAAGTAGGCCTCGTGGTCCATCGAGATCGGGGTAATGACGCTGAGCTTGGGCTCATCGACGACGTTGGTCGCGTCCAAACGGCCGCCAAGGCCAGTTTCCAGCAACAAGATATCCGCAGGCGTTTCGGCAAAAGCCAGGATCGCCGCAACGGTGGTGATCTCGAAATAGGTGATCGTCTCCGGCCCGTTGGCCTCCTCGACGCGCTCCAGCAGGGCCAAAAGGTCGGCCTCAGCGATCAGCGCGCCCGCCAGACGAATGCGCTCGTGAAAGCGGATCAAGTGCGGCGAGGTGTAGGCGTGGACCCGATAGCCCGCCGCCTCCAACGCGCTGCGCATATAAGCTTGCGTCGAGCCTTTGCCGTTGGTGCCAGCAAAATGCACCACGGGCGGCAGCTTGGTGTGGGGGTTACCCAGGCGTTTCAACAGGCGGTAGACCCGATCCAGCGTCAGGTCGATCACCTTGGGGTGCAGCGTCATCAGACGTTGCAACACCAAATCAGATTGGAAGTTGCTCATAGAGGTAGCGCAGCCCTATGCCTCGCCGGTCCCATCGGGAGCCGCGTTTGCGGGTTCGTCGGCGGCCTCATCCAGGCGGTCGCCTGGCACTTGGTCTGGCGCAGGTAACTCCAGCAGCGCGTCGCCCAACAGCAAAGACAAGACCTGAACCAGCTTGTCTTTCATGTCCTTGCGCGCCACCACGATGTCGATGATGCCCCGCTCCTGCAAGAACTCCGAGGTCTGGAAACCGTCGGGCAGGTCTTCGCCTGTGGTCTGCTTGATCACCCGCTTGCCGGCAAAGCCGATCTGCGCGCCGGGCTCGGCCAGGGTCAGATCGCCTAGCATGGCAAAGGAGGCCGATACGCCGCCGGTTGTGGGGTCGGTCAGCACGACCAGGTAGGGCAAGCCCGCCTCTTTGACCATTTGCAGAGCGACGGTTGTGCGCGGCATCTGCATCAGGCTCAAGATGCCCTCCTGCATGCGCGCGCCGCCTGAAGCGGTAAAGATGATGAAAGGAGCCTCGGCTTCCATGGCCTTTTCGGCGGCTTTGACGAAGGTCTCGCCCATGGCCATGCCCATCGAGCCACCCATGAAGGCGAAGTTCATGATGGCGATCACCACCTCACGCCCGCCCATGAGGCCGAAGGCTGCGCCCAGCGAATCCTTCTCGCCGGTCTTGGTCTGCGCGTCTTTCAGGCGGTCGCCGTAGCGCTTCAGATCTTTGAACTTCAGCGGGTCGGCAGCCACGCTTGGAATGTCGATGCGCTCGAAGATGCCATCATCGAATAGCGAGGCAAAGCGCTCCATCATCGGCATGCGCATGTGGTGCTCGCAGTGCGGACAACAGCGGTGCGTCTCGCTCAGCAGCGGCGCATAGATCATCTGCTGACACGAGGGACAAGAGGTCCAGAGGTCGTCCGGCACCTCTTTCTTTTTGGCAGAAAAACCCGGAATGCGGGGGCGAACGTAGTCGGTCAACCAAGACATAGATCGGGGCTCCTGTTGGCGATAGGGCGCAGAGACGCTCCTACCCTAGTGGGCAGAACGCACACCTTGCGCCAGCGACTGCACAAAATTCAAGACTTCTGGCACCAAGGCCGCTTCGGGCTTGCCGTCGGCGTCCAAGTGCTGGGCGATGGTCGAAACAATGGCCGAGCCCACCACCGCGCCGTCAGCTATGCTGGCGAACTTGGCGGCATCCTCGGGGGTCTTTATGCCAAAACCAACCGCGATGGGCAAATCGGTTGCTGTGCGAATGCGCTGCAAGTGGCCCTTGACGACATCGGCATCCGCCGACGCGGTGCCAGTAATGCCCGCAATTGAGACGAAATAGACAAAGCCCGAGGTGTTCTTCACTACCGCTGGCAAACGTGCGTCGTTGGTGGTGGGCGTGGTCAGGCGGATGAAGTTGAGCCCTGCCTTGACCGCAGGCACACAGAACTCCTCGTCCTCTTCCGGTGGCAGATCGACGACAATCAACCCGTCCACTCCGGCGGTCAAGGCCGCCTCGATAAAGCGCTCAGGCCCGTAGATATAGATGGGGTTGTAGTAGCCCATCAGCACGATCGGCGTCTCGTCGTCCTGCTTGCGGAACTCGGCGACCATATCCAGCGTCTTTTGCAGGGTCATACCGTGGCTCAAAGCCCGCTGCGAAGAGAGCTGAATCGCCGGACCGTCGGCCATGGGGTCCGAAAAGGGCATGCCCAGCTCGATCACATCCGCGCCCGCCTTGGGCAGGTGCGCCAGCAGCTCCGCCGAAACCTCAGGAGTGGGATCGCCCGCGGTTACAAAGGTCACCAGAGCCTTGCGGCCCTCGGCTTTCAGCGCGGCAAAGCGCTTCTCAATTCGTGACATGCGATGCCCTGCCCTAGAATTCGTTCATAGTGATGCCGAGCGCGCGCCCGACCGAGAAAATGTCCTTATCACCGCGTCCGCACATGTTCATGATGATGATGTGGTCTGACGGCAGCTTGGGCGCGATCTTGGCGACATGCGCCAGCGCGTGGCTGGGCTCCAAGGCCGGAATGATGCCCTCTTCGCGGCAACAGAGCTGGAAGGCGTCCAGGGCCTCGTTATCGGTGACATAGACGTAGTTGACGCGGCCAATTTCGTGCAGCCAAGAGTGCTCGGGACCGATGCCCGGGTAATCCAGGCCAGCAGAAATCGAATGCCCCTCCAGGATCTGGCCGTCATCGTCTTGCAGCAGATAGGTCCGGTTGCCGTGCAGCACCCCAGGCTTGCCGCCGGTCAGCGAGGCACAGTGTTCGTCACCGTCCAGGCCATGGCCACCGGCTTCAACACCGATGATCTCGACCTTATCGTCCAAGAAGGGGTGGAACAGGCCCATGGCGTTCGAACCGCCGCCGATGCAAGCCACCAGCGTGTCGGGCAAGCGGCCCTCGGCCTCCATGATTTGCTCTTTGGCTTCTTCGCCGATCACCGACTGGAAATCGCGCACCATGGCCGGATAGGGGTGTGGGCCCGCCGCTGTGCCGATGATGTAGAAGGTGTCCTCAACGCGGGCGACCCACTCGCGCAGTGCCTCGTTCATGGCGTCCTTCAGCGTGCCGTTGCCCGCCGTGACCGGCACCACCTTGGCGCCCAGCATCTTCATGCGGAACACGTTGGGGGCCTGGCGCTCGATATCGGTCGCGCCCATGTAGACCACGCACTCCATCTTGAACAATGCGCAGACGGTGGCCGTGGCCACGCCGTGCTGACCCGCGCCGGTCTCAGCGATGATGCGCTTTTTGCCCATGCGGCGCGCCAACAGGATCTGGCCCAGCGTGTTGTTGATCTTGTGGGCGCCGGTATGGTTCAGCTCGTCACGCTTCAGATAGAGCTTGGCACCGCCAAAATAGCGCGTCAGGCCTTCCGCGAAATAAAGCGGCGATGGACGGCCAACGTAGTGCTTGGAATAGTAGTCGAAATCGCGCTGAAAGCTGGGGTCAGCCTTGGCTGCGTTATAGGCCTTCTCCACCGCCAGGATCAGGGGCATGAGGGTCTCAGCCACATAGCGGCCGCCAAAGATGCCAAAGTGGCCGTTTTCGTCGGGCCCGGTGCGGAAGGAGTTGA
>CAZHYF010000223.1:0-4779 GCA_964536635.1 uncultured Rhodospirillaceae bacterium
AGGACGAAAAAGTCCGGACCCAAGTTCACCTGATCGACCAAGTAGTAGTCATGATCAATGGAAGCGTTATTCTCGACGGTGATCTGATAGACCACATCGACGCGGTTGGCTGCCACCTCGACGGCAGACAGAGCCGACTTGGTGATGACCACGCCCGGCGGGCAGGCCTCGACAGTCACCGGAACGCCGTTCGGGCCCGTGACGGTCGCACCATTATAAAGGCCTGTATTGGGCGTTGGGTTGCCCGGATCACAGGTGCCAGAGGCCGTCACAGCGGTGCCCGCGTCACCTGAACTGTGCTGCACAATCACCTCGACGCGATAGATGTTCGAGCTGTTGGCAGCAACATCGACATTGGTTCCAACGAAGCCGCTGCCCGTAGAGGTCGTGCCAGCAGGGGAGGCCAACAAGGTCAGGCTGTCAACGCTAAAGCCCGGGTCGAAGGCGAAAGCATCCACCAGATCATAGCTGACTGTGGTGGCACCAACATTGGTGACCTGAACATCGTAGATGATCCGCAGTCTGCCGCCGCCCAGATTGGCAACCGCCGAGGCCAGTTTGCTTGCAAACACCGGGCCATTGTTGCCGTCGGGGCAAGCCTCGACCGGCGGGAAAGTCTGACCATCGACGGTGAAGACCGCCGCGTTATAGGCGCCCGTTCCAGCGGTCGGGCTGCTGGGGTTACAGGTCGCAAAGGCTGTGAACTGATCGGTTGGGGTGGCCAGCGCCGAGGCGTCGATCACCACTTCCAGATAGTAGGTATCGGTACCGCTCGCGGCCAAACCGACGCCAGAGGCCAGCGTGGTTGACGCACCGCTGGCCAAGCCAACCACCGGCGCCGCCGCACCGCCGTTCAGCGACAGGCTTGCCGAGGTGATGACCAAACCAGCCGCAAAGTCGGGGGTATCGACCAGGTCATAGGTCACCGGGGCTGGACGCAGGTTCTGCACCTGGATCTGATAGCCGACCTTGAAGCGGCCGTTGCCCTCGTAGCCGACGAAGGAAGCCAGCTTGCTGAAGCTGAGCTCGGTTCCGCCTGGGCAGGCCTCGTCGCTGACCGGGATGCCGTTGACGGTCAAAACACCCATGTTGTAGAGGCCGGTTCCAGCCTGGGGAGCCAAGGTATTACAGCCAGCAACAGCACCGTTGATATCAGGCCCGGTGTAATCAACGCGGACCGAAATGGTGTAAACGTGCGCGCTTCCACCAGCGATGGTCTGGCCCGCCACGATCGTCGGGCTGGCGTTGCCGTCGAAGGCAGGCGAGGGCGTGATGGTCCCCGGCGTTGCCGTGACGCTGACCGAGCCAGGCACGACGGAAAAGGCAGGATCGAAGCCAAAGCCATCGGCCAGGTCATAGGTCGCAGGCGCTGCCGTGGTGTTGTCAACGGTCAGGCGATAGACCACTTCCAGCGTATCGGGGTCGATATTGACCAGCGACACCACTTCCTTATCGAAGGAGATCGTGCCGCCTGCGCCATTGCCGGTGGGACATGCCAGCACCTCGATCGGGACACCCGAGGGCCCAGTCAAGACTGCCACATTGGCCAAACCGACCCCCGGTACGGGAGCGGCAGCGTCACAGGCTCCGACATCGGTCAGCGCGGTTGCAACTGGGCCGGTGGCGTGGCTGACATCCACCTAGATGCGGTACTGGTGCGCCGAGTTGGCGCCAATGGCACCGCTGGCGGTAAAGCCGGTCAAATCGGCCGTGCCCAAGCTGCTGGGATTGATCAGCAACTGCGAATCAACGACGCTGAAGACCGGGTCAAACTCGAAGGTATCCACCAGTGAATAGGTGGTTGCCAGGCCGGGGTTGTAGACGATCACGTCATAAACCGCGCGCAGGTTGCCGCCCGGCAGGGCAGAGACCACCGCTGAGGCTTGCTTGGTGATCAGAAGGCCGCGGTTATTGCCGGTCGGACAGGCTTCGGCGTTCAGGCCCAAAGCCCCCGCCGTGCCCGCTCCTGCAGGGGCCAAGTCCGCCGCGTTGTAAAGACCAACGCCCGCGACCGGCGTGCCCGGATTACATCCGGTCAGCGCCGTGATATCAGTGGTGCCGCCATTCAAGGTCAAGGGCACGTTGCCCAGATTAACCAACAGCTCCCAAACCTCAGTAGCGCCCGGAGCCAGCGATTGCGATGCAACCAACACAGTCGGCGTGGCATCGTTCAAAACCGGCGTTGCGACCACCACAGCGGGGGCACTCTGGCGGACCAAGGTGCCGGTTACCGGCAGCGGCAGCGAGTTATCATAGTCGATCGTATCGATCAGATCGTAGTTCAGCGTATTGGTCGCTGAGGTGTTCTGGATCGTAAAGACATAGCGCACCCTGCCCAGGGTCGCGCCATCCAAGGCAACCGCTGAAGCCGTCTTGCTGATCGAGATGCCGTCCACCGAAATCTGCACGCCATCGCCGTCGTCCTCGTCGCCCGGATCATCGACAAAGTTGCCGTTCGCACAGGCGCTGGCACCCAAAAGGTTGGAGGCCACCTGGGCGGTCACCACCGACATTTCGCCTTCATAGGCCAGCGTCGCATTGGCCAGGGCCGATTGGATCGACACGCTGGATTGCGCACCATTGGCAAAGAAGGTGTTGGTTGACATACCGCTGGGTTCGGAATCGAAATCCAACAAGCCGAATACACTCAAGCCATTCGCATTGGCGTTGCCATCAATATTGGTATAGCCCGCTGGCGCCAGGTCACCGAAGGTTCCCTGCTCCAAACCGGCCAGGCTCAAGCCGTTGACCAACACCGCATCGCCCGCGTCGGTGGTTTCTGTGCCGGGGGTGAAGAGCCCTGAAGCAATGGTGTAGTCGCCAGCAACACTCTGCCAAGCGCCGGTCTGTTGAGCGGCAACCTGCAGGCCAGAACCAGCCGCATCGACGTTGTTGAGCGCTGTTGCCACCACATAGGTTTCATCGCCCAGCACCAAATTTACGTTCGGGAAGCTCAGCGAGACGGCAACGGTTCCGCCAGTGTTGCCGCCCATGAGAGTGGCGATGTCCGTTTCGTCAAATACCGCTGTGTGCAGTTCCTTGGCCAAACCGAAGGTCGGGATTCCAAGCAGCGTATTCACCTGGCGCGCAAACGAGAAAGTCGTGGGGCGGTTGATCGTACCGCCTGGGCCGGTCACCGTGACAGTAACGTTGGGCGTCGCGCCTCCAGTGTAGAAGTCGAGCAACAGCGCCAGATTGCCCTCGCGCTCAAAGCCAGCGTGAACCACGAGCCCGCGCTCATTGCCTGCGGGGATGCTGAAGCTTGCCAGATCTGGGTTGCTGGGGAACAAGATGCCACCGGTCAGGAAGGTCCGGTCAACGCTGGATGCTATGTTGGTCGCAATGACGGCTTTATTATTAAAGGTGAGCTGGGCCTCGTTATAGAAGCCAAAGTTCGGGCCGCCGGTACAGGTCAGGTCGGCGTAGTTCACCGTACCCGTGTCGATCGCGTACTCAACAACGATCGTATAGGTGTGGATCTCTCCAGCAGCGATGGTCTGCGGGCCGCTCAGCAGCGCCGTGGTGGCCCCGCCATCATAAGCGGGGTTGAGGTTGGCGGTCGGATTGTTGGCGCCCGACGTCGCCGCGGTCAGCGAGCGGATTTCGGACACCGTCACGCCTGCGGGCAACAGATTGGCCGTGTCGGTCGCGCTGTAGGTGGTCGAAGCTGTGCCCGTATTGGCAATAGTAACCGTAAAGGTGGCCTCGGGATTGCCGTCAGCATCGCTATCGCCAATGGCTGGACTGGCCGCCTTGTTGATGGTCAGCACCGCACCTGTCGGCGGAGGGTTGACCGGCGGCGGGCCACCGGCGGGCGTCACTGTGGCGGTCGCATAATCGTCTTCGGTCAGATCGCCGTTGCCGGGCGTGGACTCAGGGTCTGGCACGACCGAGACCATGACCTCAGCCACGTTGGTATAGACGCCGACAGCATCGACGGTTGCCGGAATGGTCAGGGGGTGATCGAGGCACCCGAAGCCAGGCTCGCAACCGTCCAAGTGTTGAGGACAGGATCCCAAACCCCGCCAGGATCTGAAGCCGCTAAGCCGAAGGTAAAGCCAGTCGGTTCGGGATCGCGCACCACGACGCCGGTCGCCGTAGACGGGCCGGCGTTGGTCAAGGTCACGGTGAAGTTGACCGCACCGCCGACGCCCGCCGCCGGGTTATCGACGCTCTTGGTCAGGCTCAAATCCGCCGACGCTGGGACTGTTAGGTCCGCACAGTTGGTGTTGTTGAGCAGATTGGAATCGGTCTGATCTGCACCGGTGATGGTTGCACAGTTCTGAACCGCGATCTGCGCCTGGGCTCCGGAGACCATCAGCAAGCCCGAGGTGAGCGCTGCGGCCAGCCCCCAGCTCAAAGCGCGAGTAACGCGTTGGAAAGGCGACGGAAGCAAGGACATGATCTTCATAGAGCTCTGAACAGACTTGGGCGGCAGGTGGAGGTGAGCGGAGTGTGCATGCGGATCGCAAGCGGCTCCATCAGATACCCCTTGCAGGCCGCTGTGTCGCCGCGCCGATGGCATAGCTGACAGCTCGGCTGAGCTGGAATGAACCTGGGGCGTGTCCGTTTCGACCTGATGCATAATGACCTTCACTAGGGAACCGCTCTTTAAATTTCCGCTTCGCGGAGACCCGACCAGATTTGCTTTGAACGCAGTGCCCTGCCCTGCAAACTCGCAAAGCAAAACGCCACGACCGCCACCTCTGGCCGCTTATAGAAAAATGAGTTTCATGTTGGCACCCGGGGCGCGGCAACGCCACCAATTCCTGTCAAAGC
>CAZHYF010000224.1:0-4765 GCA_964536635.1 uncultured Rhodospirillaceae bacterium
GACCGAAGGCAAGGTGAAGTTCCACTCTGGCCAGCGCGGCAAGTCTCTGATTTCGGTCGAGCCTGCGAACGACGCTGCCGCTGCACAGGCAGAAGCCGCAGAGTAAGCTGCGATCTGACGCAAAATCTTGAGCCGGGCTCCTGTAGTGAGGGGGCCCGGCTTTTTGCGTGTGGGGTGATTGGTCTTCGCGGGCGCGCGCGGACTAAAGCTTTCTGCCAAAAACCTGAATCGTTTGGGATTCCTTTGTGCGCTGATCTGTGATTCACTCTGTTTGGAAGGATAGATCATGTCAGCACCTTTGCCGGACGCGCTGCGGGCGCGCTTTCAAGAGTTGGTTGAAGAGGGATTAAGCGGGAGGGCAGCAGCCTTGCGCCTGAAGCTTTCGCCTGCCACCGGGGCGCGTTGGGGGCTTGCGATCCGGCGAACAGGACAGGCCAAGGCAGCGCCTCAGGGGCGCCCGCGCGGCAAGGGTAAGCTTGATCCTCATCGGTCTTTCCTGATCGAACTGATAGAGCAGGACGGCGATATGACTATGCCCGAACTGGCTGGGGCCCTGGCAGATGCGACTGGCGTTGTGGCGCACCCCGATGCGATTGGCCGGTTCCTGCGCAAGCTTGGCTTCAGTTATAAAAAAAGACGCTGGTCGCCACCGAGCGCCGCCGCGCACAGGTAAGGAAGCAGCGCGAGGACTGGTTCAAACATCGCCTGCCTGCCGTCGCCAAACATCCCGGGCGCGTGGTGTTTATTGACGAGACCTCGGTCAAAACCAACCTGACACGCCAGCGTGGCTGGTCTCTGCGGGGCGAACGGCTGGTGATGGATGCCCCCTTTGGATCATGGGGGACGCAGACCTTCATCGCAGGCCTCAGTGCCGACGCGCTGATCGCACCTTGGGTCATCAAGGGGGCGATGGACGGTGAAGCCTTTGCCGCTTACATCGAAAGGGTGCTGGTGCCGGAACTTGAACCGGGGAGCGTTGTCATCCTCGACAACCTCGCCACCCATAAGAATGCAACCGCCGCTAAAGCCATGCGCAAGGCTGGATGTTGGTTCCTGTTCCTGCCGCCCTACAGCCCGGACCTGAACCCGATCGAGATGGCCTTCTCAAAGCTCAAGGCGCACCTGCGCAAGGTCGGCGCACGAACTTTCACTGACATGTTCCACGCCCTCACAGAAATCTGTGACCTCTTCTCACCCCAGGAGTGTTGGAATTACTTCAAAGCTGCTGGGTATGTCTCAAGTTAATGGCCGGAAGATCTAGTCTTCGCCGTAGCCGTAGGCCTCGATCCAAGGCTGCAATTGGGCCATCAAGGGCGCAAAGGCAAATTCATAAGAACGCCAACGCCCTTGCGCAGTCTTATAGAGCGGTTGCACGACCTGGTTGAAGCTGGGTGTGCGGATCATCTCACGCTGCTGCGCGGTCTTGCGGTAGTCGAGTAGGGCGTCTTGCCATTCCAGCCCCAAGAAGCTGAGCAAGGCTTCGCAACGCCCCTGCATGTCGGCGACCAAGTCTTCGTAGCGCAGGTCAAAGACCGCTAACGGAAGGTGGGTGCGCGCTGCTTGCCACAACCGCATGCTGGCGTCATAGGCGCGCACCGTGTCCGCCAATGTCAAGAAATTGGCCATAGATTCGTTCAGCACGAAGTTTTGCATGAAGCAGCTAAGGCAGGCATCGCAGGGATGACGCAAAGAAAAAACGAACTTGGCGGCAGGGAATAGGCGGTGGATCAACAAGGCATCCACCAGGTTTAACGGCATCTTATCGACCAGCGTTGTCCCACCCGGTTGAGCGGCCGCGGTCAGGCCGGGCTGGCTGGAGGCGCGCAACGCAGCATCGAGGCTCTTCATATATTGCGCCCGCAACGCCGCAAGCTGTTCGGGCGACAGCTCGGGGCTGTTTGCGCTCTGCCCGGTCTTGGCCAATGCGTGCTTGACCGTCATTAGCATGGGGCCCTCTTCGACCACTTGTATGGCCGAATGCGACCTGAGCATGGTGTCGAGCAGCGTCGTACCCGAGCGAGGAAAGCCGACCAGGAACACAAGCTGCGCGCCGCTGGACGCCAACGGTTCCTGGCAGGTGCTGTAGCCGCGAGCAGGCGCCTGGGTCAGCGCGCGTTGGTTCGCTTGGACTTCGGCCAAGAAGGCGGACGGCTCGATACCCAGCGTGGGCAAGGTGGCGGCCTGTATGTCATTCATCGCTTGATAGTGTGCCAAGGCCTGCTCGAAGGCCCCGGCGCTCTGATGGGCTTGGGCCAGGTTCTTGTGGTAGGACCCGCGGCGCGAGGCGGATAGGCTGCCGACATTAATGGCTTCTAGCGCGGTCAAGGCGCCCGCTTTATCGCCGTTGCGCGCCTGGCTTTGGGCTGCAAACAAGGCCAGATCCGGGCTGGCGCGGCGCATGTCGCTCGGCAAGGCGGATAGGGCCTCGTCCAGCGCGTCAGTCTGGTTTAGCCGCTCAAATACATCGAGCAAGTTGGCCCGGAAGTGGGGATCGTTGGGTGCCAGTTCGATCGCTTGTTCCAGCATTTGCTTGGCCTGTTTGGGGCGCCCCAAGGCCAGGTAGAGCGTGCCCAAATTGTTCAGAGCGCCCGTGTGGCTGGGGGCGAGCTTGAGGCAGCGCTGGTTGGCCTCAAGGGCTCTGTCCATTTGCCGCAAATCTTGCAGCGCACAGGCGTAATTGAACCAGAGGCGCAACGCATCGGGGGCCAGCTTTAAGGCCGCTTGATAGCGCTTCATAGCCGCATCCGCGAAGCCCATTTCCAATTCGACGTTGGCCAGGTCGCCCATGATTTCAACGTCTTGTGGTCGGGCGATCAGGGCCTTTTCAAAGGCCGTTTTTGCGGCGCTCCATTCTTGATGTTTGACCGCCAAGCTTCCTTCCAAGCTGAGGACAGCGGGGTGGTCAGCGGAGAGGCTGCGCGCGCGTTCGAGCCATCGCTGTGCTTCGGGAAGTTGGTCTTGTAGCAGGCAAAGCCGGGCCAAATTGCAGTAGGGGCTTAATTTGTTTGTTGCGCGATCGGCGGCCTTTTTCAGGTGCTGCAAGGCCTTGTCGGGCCTTTGTGTGGCGGCGTAAAGGTTTCCCAACAGGGTCTGGACGAAGGCTGAGCGTGGGTAGCTCTTTTCGGCATGCAATAGTTTCTTCTTCACCTCTGACCAGGGCAGTTGTTGGCTTTGAGCGCGACCAATCATCTGCGCCAAAGCCTGCTGGTCGGCGCGCGGTGGTTCTTGAGCAGCGGGGGTCTTGGGGGTGGCCATGTCTCTCACTCACACATCGTTTGGGCTCTGCTTTATCGCGGGCGGGTGGCGGCTGCCAAGGGAAATTGCCTGCGCTCACCGCGCATCGCTGCTACTCAAAGCATGGCCGCTGAAGGTGGCGGCAGCAAAAAAGGGCGAGAACTTTTCGCTCCTCGCCCTTTCACTTATTCGAATCCCTAACTAGAACCTAGTCAACAAAGGCCTTTTCGATCACGAAGTCGGCTGGGCGTGCGTTTGAGCCTTCCTCTAGGCCGGCTTCTTCGCACATGGCTTTGCAATCTTGCAGCATGGCCATCGAACCGCAGATCATAACCCGGTCCGTCTCGGGGTTCAGGGCAGGAAGGCCTGTCAGCTCTGAAAATTTGCCCGCGTTCATCAGGTCGGTGATGCGACCTTGAACTTCGTAGTCTTCGCGCGTGACCGAGGTGAAGTGCAGCAGCTTGTCGCCGACGATCTCGCTCAGAATTTCATCGTTTTTGATCTGTTCGATAAGCTCAAAACCGTACTGAAGCTCGGCCTTAGTGCGGCAAGTATGGGTCAAAACGATGCGCTCGAACTTCTCGTAAGCTTCGGGCTCGCGAATCATCGAGGCAAAGGGTGCGATGCCCGTGCCTGTCGAAAGCAGGTAGAGGGTCTTGCCGGGGCGCAGCGCGTCCAACACCAAGGTGCCGGTCGGCTTGCGATTGAGCAGCACTTCATCACCCGGTTGGATATTTTGCAGCCGTGAGGTCAGCGGGCCATCGGGCACCTTGATCGAATAGAATTCCAACTCTTCGTGCCAAGCCGGGCTGGCGACCGAGTAAGCGCGCAGCAAAGGCTTGCCGTCGTCTTTGGTCAGGCCGATCATGACGAACTCACCCGAACGGAAGCGGAAGGTGTCGGGCCGCGTCATCTTAAAGCGAAACAGGTTGTCGGTGTAGTGCTGGGTCTCCAGGACCGTGCAAGTGAACATATTGGGGTTCGTTGGCTTGGGTTTGACTGCTTTGGCAGGCTCGGGTGTGGCCGCTGGTGCGGGCCTAACGGGCGAGACAATAGCGGGTGCACCCTGGTCCAAAACGGCGCGAACCAAGCTGGCATCGGTGCCGTCGCTCTGGCTTGTGCTTGTGCCTGCCGGGGTCTCCTCCAGGTAAGAGCTTGCTCTTGTAAAGGCGGAGTCAAAGGAGGTCAATTCAGCCATGCTTCAGTCGTGTCTGTTGGTGGGACAGCCAAGCGCGTCATGCTTAGTTCATCCCCATAGCTCAAGGATAAGAAGGCAGGGCAAGCCTGTCAGGATCGGGAAACTGCGGACAAAGCTTTGCGATTTGTCGCGTCAATCGGGTTGGGCCATTGCGGCTTAGGCTGCCTTGTTGTGGCGGCGCCTCCAAATGTCGGGCGCGGCCAAGCGCGGGGCGACTTCAGCGCTCAGGCATTGATGCAGCCCGAGATGTTAAGGCTGGCCTCAATCGGGCCTTGGCGGCGTTCGCGTAAGCGAAGGCTCAGGGCTTGGGCGACGGGGATCGAACGGGCGGTT
>CAZHYF010000225.1:0-4749 GCA_964536635.1 uncultured Rhodospirillaceae bacterium
ACTACACCGTGGGTTGGGCCGACGTGACCAACTACTTCTTGACCAACAACATCTCAGGCGCTTGGGCGGGTTCGTTCTTCGCCAACATGGGCCGCTGGAACGAGCTGCCGGAAGACCTGCAAACGCTGTTCCGCGTCTGCTGTGATCAGTCGCACTACTACCGCCAATGGTGGTACTGGGGCGGTGAAGCCAGCCTGCGCGTCAATGGCACCAAGATGCAGTTGACCACGATCCCCGACGCCGAGTGGGCACAGGTCGAAACTGCTGCGGTCAAGTTCTGGGATGAAGTCGCTGCCGAAAGCCCGACCAAGGCCAAGGTGGTTGAGATCATCAAGAAGTACAACGCCGACATGCAAAAAGCCGGTCGTCCGTACCGCTACAGCTAAGGCCCAGCGCCTGGCCAAACATGGCCACACCAGGGCCCTGGCAGTTGCGGCTGCCAGGGTCTTGCCTCGCTCAGAAACATGTGTTTTGAGGGCGTCGTTTAAGGGACCGCAAATCCTTTGCCACAGTTTATCATTAAACATCTTCTTCAACACCAAAGTCAGACAAGAAGTGGAAACACCGCTATGGTCGATCAATCGGCAGGAGTTATGAGCCTCGATGCCCTGCGCCAACGCGTAGCCGACGGTTCTATTGATACGGTCCTGGTCTGCATGGTGGACATGCAAGGCCGCTTGATGGGCAAGCGCTTCCATGCCGGCCACTTTGTTGCCGGCGGCTGGGAAGAGACCCACTGCTGCAACTATCTTTTGGCCACCGATCTTGAGATGGCCACCCCCGACGGCTACGCCAGCACGAGCTGGGAGGCGGGCTACGGCGACTATGTGATGAAGCCAGATCTTGGCACACTGCGCCCTGTGCCCTGGCTTGAGGGCACCGCCATGGTGCTGTGCGACGTCCTGGACCACCACACCCACGAAGACGTGCCCCACTCGCCGCGCGCCGTGCTCAAGCGCCAGGTCAAGGCCCTGGAGGCCCTGGGCTATGACGCCAAGATGGCGACCGAGTTGGAGTTCTTCATCTTCGAAAAGGACTTTGAAGAAATCCGTAAGGAGAAGTGGCGCGATCTGGTGCCCATCTCGGGCTATAACCAGGACTATCACATCCTGCAAACCACCAAGGAAGAGCCCATCATGCGCCCGCTGCGCAACCACTTGTGGAACGCGGGCATTCCGGTTGAGAACACCAAGGGCGAGGCCGAAATCGGCCAAGAAGAGCTGAATATCAAGTACGCCTCGGCCATGCTGACCGCCGACTATCACACCATCGCCAAGCAGGCGACCAAGGAGATTGCTTGGCAACAAGGCCGCGCGGTCACCTTCTTGCCCAAGTGGCACCACGACCGCGTTGGCTCGTCGGCGCACGTCCACCAGTCCTTGTGGCGCGATGGCCAAAACGCCTTCTATGACCCCAGCGACGCGCTGGGCATGTCAGCGCTGATGAAGTCCTATACGGCGGGCTTGCTGAAGTACGCCGCCGACTACACCTATTTCATGGCGCCCTACATCAACTCCTATAAGCGCTTTGTGAAGGGCAGCTTCGCGCCCACGCGCATCATCTGGTCGATCGATAATCGCACCGCTGGCTTCCGCCTCTGCGGCGAGGGCGGCAAAGGCGTGCGCATGGAGTGCCGCGTGCCGGGCTCGGACATCAACCCCTACTTGACCTTGGCGGCCATGCTGGCGGCGGGCTTGGCGGGCATCGAAGAGGGCCTGAGCCTGGAGCCTCCCGCCCGCGGCGACATCTACGAGGGCAGCAGCGGCTTCCTGCCCAGCTCGTTGCGCGAAGCCCGCGAGGCGCTGTTGGCCTCCAGCATGCTGCGTCAGCGCATGGGCGACGCCGTGGTGGACCACTACGCGCGCGCGGCCGAGGTGGAGATCCAGGAGTTCGACCGCATCGTCACCGATTGGGAGGTGGCGCGCGGCTTCGAGCGCGCCTAGAAGCCTCTTGCATTCCGATCCTGGCCCACCTGGGCCGGCTTGTCTGTTTCTTCGCATCCTAAGGGAGCCCCGGCATGGCCGATCTTCTGCGCTGTATTTCTCCCATCGACGGCTCGGTTTATGCCGAACGTCCAACCCTGAACGCTGAGGCCGCCTTTGCAGCGGCTGCCAGAGCGCGCCAGGCCCAAGCCGCTTGGGCGGCCCGCCCCCTACAAGAGCGCATCGACTTGGTGATGGCCGGCGTGGCGGCGGTCGGCGCCATGAACGAGACCATCGTGCCCGAGCTGGCACGCATGATGGGACGGCCGGTGCGCTATGGCGGCGAATTCGGTGGCTTCAACGAGCGCGCCTCCTACATGGCCGCCATCGCCCACGAGGCCCTGGCCGATATCGCGCTGGAAGACTCAGACGCCTTCAAGCGCTACATCAAGCGCATCCCGCACGGGGTGGTGCTGGTGGTTGCGCCTTGGAACTACCCCTACATGACCGCCATCAACACGGTGGCCCCCGCGCTGATCGCGGGCAACACGGTGATCTTGAAGCACGCCACCCAGACCCTGTTGGTCGGTGAGCGCATGGCCGAAGCTTTCCACGCCGCGGGCCTGCCCCAGGACGTGTTCCAGAACGTCTTCCTGGATCATGATGTCACCAGCCAGCTCATCGCCGGGCGGGCCTTCAACTTCGTCAACTTCACCGGCTCGGTCGGCGGCGGGGCGGCCATGGAGCGCGCGGCAGCTGGCACCTTTACCGCTGTCAGTACAGAGCTGGGCGGCAAAGACCCGGGCTACGTCATGGACGACGCGCTGTTGGACGCCGCGGCCGAGACCTTGATCGACGGCGCCATGTTCAACTCGGGCCAGTGCTGCTGCGGCATAGAACGCATCTATGTGCAAGCACCGCTCTATGACGCCTTCTTGGAAAAGGCCATTGCCATCGTCAAAGGCTACACCCTGGGCGATCCCTTGAAGCCGGAGACCAGCATCGGCCCCATGGCCAACCGGCGCTTCGCTGACGAGGTGCGCGCGCAGATCGCCGAAGCGGTCAGTGCGGGCGCCACGGCCCACATCCCCACCTTTGCCAGCGACGATGGCGGCACCTACTTGACGCCGCAGATCCTCACCAATGTGAGCCATGACATGCGGGTCATGCGCGAAGAGAGCTTTGGCCCTGTCGTGGGCATCATGAAGGTCGAAAACGACGCCGAAGCCATCGCACTGATGAACGACAGCGACTTCGGTCTCACCGCCTCGCTTTGGACCCAGGACACAAGCCGCGCCGAGCGCATTGGTGCCGCGCTGGAGACCGGCACGGTCTTCATGAACCGTGCAGACTACCTGGATCCTGGGCTCTGCTGGACCGGCTGCAAGAACACCGGGCGCGGCGGCGGGCTGTCGATCATCGGCTATCACAACCTGACACGCCCCAAATCGTATCACCTGAAGAAACTTCAGGGTTAACAGACGCAACGCATTGTTTTATAAGGAAACAAACGCATGAACCTGGTCGGAAACTGGTCCTATCCCACGGCCATCAAATTCGGCGCTGGCCGCATCAAAGAGCTGCCGCAAGCCTGCGCACAAGCGGGCATGCGCCGCCCGCTGTTGGTCACCGACCGCGGTTTGGCGGGGCTGCCGATCACCCAGAACGCGCTGGACATCATGGAGGAGGCGGGCCTTGGCCGCGGCCTGTTCAGCGAGGTGGACGCCAACCCCAACGAAATCAACCTGGAGGCCGGTGTTGCGGCCTATAAGGCCGGTGGACACGACGGCGTCATCGCCTTTGGCGGCGGCTCGGGCCTGGACCTGGGCAAGATGGTGGCCTTCATGGCGGGCCAAACCCGCCCTGTCTGGGACTTCGAGGATATCGGCGACTGGTGGACCCGGGCCAATGCCGACGTCATTGCCCCCATCGTTGCCGTGCCCACGACGGCTGGCACGGGTTCAGAGGTCGGCCGAGCCAGCGTCATCACCAACAGCCAGACCCACGTCAAGAAGATCATCTTCCACCCCAAGGTGCTGCCCAGCGTGGTGATTGCAGATCCCGAGCTGACCCTGGGCATGCCCAAATTCATCACCGCCGGCACGGGCCTGGATGCCTTTGCCCACTGTGTCGAGGCCTTCTCGAGCCCGCATTTCCACCCCATGTCGCAGGGCATCGCGCTGGAAGGCATGCGGTTGGTCAAGGAATACCTGCCCCGCGCTTATGCCGACGGCAACGATATCGAGGCGCGCGCCAACATGCTGGTCGCAGCCGCCATGGGCGCAACCGCCTTCCAAAAGGGCCTGGGTGCGATCCACGCCATGAGCCACCCCATCGGTGCCCACTTCAACACCCATCACGGCACCACCAACGCTGTCTGCATGCCCGCAGTGCTGCGCTTTAATGCATCGGCCATTGCCAACCGCTTCACCGATGCGGCGCACTATCTGGGCATTACCGGCGGCTTTTCTGGCTTCCAGGACTATGTGCAAGGGTTGAACGACCAGCTGGCCATTCCGCGCGGACTGTCGGGCCTGGGCGTGACAGAGGACAGCATTCCGACCTTGGTGGAAGGCGCCATCATCGACCCTTCTTGCGGCGGCAATCCGATCGAACTGACGCGCGAAAACCTGGACGGCTTGTTCCGCGCGGCCCTTTAACTCTCAGCAGCCCTTGGCCGTGGCCCTGAATGTGCACTCAAGGCACTGGCACGGCTCCGGGAAAGAGGGAGGGAAGGCACGCGCGCGACGCCGGGCCCTGCAGGGCGCTGTCGGCTAGAGCGTCGGGCGTTGGTCTTGCAACAGCCCTTTCGCTCTAGCTGACTAAT
>CAZHYF010000226.1:0-4746 GCA_964536635.1 uncultured Rhodospirillaceae bacterium
GGATCTACAGTCCCAGCGCCAGGCAGCTCTCAACAACCTCAACAACCTTTTGGCCCAGCAGCAGGCTTTCACTGGCAACTACAACAACTATGACGCCAGCTTGCGGAACCGGTCAAACGCCCTCAGCAGCCAGCTTGGCGGGCTGACCATTGCCTCTGCGCCAGGCGCTGTCTCAACCGCAATCAACTCTGGCAACGCTATTCAGAACGCGGCGGGCTACACCCCCTTCATGTCCGCCTATGGCTACAACGCGGGCGACTACAACTACCGGACCCTGTTCAACAACTTGGGTGGCTTGGGCGGCATCTCTGTCTCGAACCAAATCAACACGCTGAACGATATCGTTGCGCGCCGCAACTCCGAGCGCCAGGCAGCGACCGCCGCAGACACAAACCCATACGGCTTTGGCTCTCGGTCAGACGACCTCTTGGCCGACATCCAAACAGACGACTTGCGCTACAACCTGTTCGAGCTGCAAGACGCAGAGCGCCGTCGCCAACAGCTTCGCTCAGACCTGGACGCCTACCGCGTCACTGACCGCTTTGGCAACGACGTGACCGGCGCTGTTGTCGGAGACATCCTCGACCCGCGGCGCGCGGCGCTCGATACGGCCTACAACGGCCAGTCTGCGCAAACGCGCATCGCGGGTCTTCAGTCGCAGCGCGATGCAGAGCTGGCCGCGATCCTGGCGACCGGCCAAGACCTGGCTGGCCGCGTTGATGCTGCCGACATCACCGACGAGACTTTGCTGCAAAGCCTGGACAACGAGCTTGCGGGCATCCGCGCCCAGCTTGACCCATACTCAGGCGGCCAGGTAACGCTGTCTGGCGGCGGCAAGGACTTGCTGACGGGTGAGGGGGCGTCACAGGGCTTCCTTCTGTCACCGGTCGCTCAGCGCCTTTCTAGCCTGCTTCGCACGCGCGGTGCGTCTGAAGACGAGATTGCTGCCCTTATGGCGCAGTTTGAGAGCCGCTTGTCAAACCTGCAATCCCAGACACCTGGCACCCAGGTCTACTCGGATGCCATCTTGTCCGGTCTGGAAAGCCAGGCTAGTCGTCTCGGCTACGACCTCTCTGACCCTGGCCTTCAGGAGGCCCTGTCGAGCGACGCCTATTCGCTGATCGGAACGGCGGGCTATGAAGACCCAACCCAGCAGTACCGTCTTGGCTTGACGCCGACTGCCGAGACAATCTCAGGCTATCGCGACACACGCAACGCCGTCATGGATCAGGCCCAAGCCTTGATCGACAGCTACGGTGGCCGCCTCGACGCCATGACCATCGCCGATAAGCAGCAGCTCGACGCGCTGATGGCGGAGATCGAGGCTCAGCAGGCTGCCGTTCAGCCCTACACAGGTGGCCGCGCTGGTGACATCCTTGGCTCGCAGGATGCCGGCTTGTATGGCGCGCAGGGCGACGTGCGAGACGTGCTCAGCCGTCGGACCAACGAGATCGCTTTGGCCAACGCGGAGCGCGAGCGCTTGCAGTACAACGCGGGCGCGCTGAACACCCGCTTGCAGCAAGACGGCCTAATCTACGACCTTGGCATGCTGGACGAGCTTGAGGCGCGCCGTCAGGAGCTGCGCTCAGACGCGGACAGCTATTCAATTCTGGATCGCTTTGGCAACCAGATCGACGCACTCACAGACGACCAGGGCAACCTGGTCTCGGACTTCAGCGCGATTGGTGACACGCTGAGCAATGCTTACGCCCTGGGCGACGGCACCTATCAGTCGGCAGAGCAGCGTCTGAATGCGCTCCGCCAGCAGCGTACCGACAACATGGCCGCGCTTGCGGCGTCTGGTGGCTCGGCAGCGACCGGTCTGGAAGACGTGCCGCTCCACGACGAGACCGAGTTGCAACGTCGCGCTGCTTTGGCCTCTGGCGCAAGCACCGGTCTGTCTCGCTACACCGGCGGCCAGGCCGTTCAGGACTACCTGCAAGGCAATGACGCGGCCTTCAATGATGCGAGCGCGACCATTCAAAACGCTGCCGCGTCCGTGGAACAGCAGTTTGCTGCGCTCCGCGCGAAACGCGCAGACATCGCCGCACAGGTCGCAGAGCTAGAGCAGCAGCTTCAGCGCCAGCGTTTCTACACCTTGAACGACGTGGCTGGCCGTGAGCCCAGCGCCGAGCAAATGCGGGCGGAAGTGGACCTTTACAACGCTCAGTCCGCGCTGGCCGACATGGTGGCCGCCGAGCAGCGCTTGGCCAATGAGCGCGCGCGGATCGAAGCCGATATGCAGGCTATGGCCGCGCGGCAACGGGCAACAGCGGAGGCACACCAGTCTGCCCAGGTCACACCGATCACCGATGTTCGCGCTCAGCAGTACAGCCTGGTCGATCCGCTGACCCAGGACGTGACCGCTTATTTGGCCGCAGTGTCTGGCAGCCGCGATGACCGTCGCCGTGGTGGCGTTTCCAGCCGCACATTCAGAAGGAGCTTAGGACGCTAATGGACCCGATATCGCTCGGACTGGCCGGGATCGGCGCAGGCATCAACCTTTACAACTCCTACAAGGCGAACAAGCGCGCGGAGAAGGCTCAGCGTCAGCAGGAGGCTTTGCAGCGCGAGCAACTTGCTCTGTCACGTCAGTTTATGAACTCACAGATCGAGGAAGCCGAGTACCGCCGCGAGATGGAGCGTCTGAACCGTGCGACCCTTGAGGCTGAGCGGGAGTACGCCAAGGACGAAATCGCCGACTACAAGCAGCAGCTTCAAGATGAGCGGCTGGACATCAAAGAACGTCAGTCTCTCCTCGACCGTATTGCTGCGCGTGAGCGTCAGTTCGAGTTGGACCAGCTTATTCGTAACCAAGGCATTGCCGCCGAGGAGCGACAGCAGTACCTGGCCGAAGCCGAGCAAATCAAAGCCCAGCTCCAGTCTGAGCGCCAATACGACATTGCGCGTCAAGGCATGCTGGACCTGGATGCCAAGCAGCAGCAAGCGTTCCAACTTCAACAAATCCTGCGAAATCAAGACCTTAGCGCGCAAGAGCGTCAGTTCGCGGAAGCGCAGTTGTTGCAATTACAGCAACAGCTCAGCGGCGAACGCGGCTATGCCTTGGATCGGCAACTTGCCGCCGACCGAGACGCCGCTGCCCAGCAAGCCTTCCGCCTGGAGCAGCTTCTCCAGAATCAGAACCTTGCCGCGAGCGAGCGCGAGTACGCCCAGGCCCAACTCGCCCAGGCCCAGCGCATCGCGTCTGGCGAGGCGGACGCTGATCTTCAGCGCTACTACCAGGAGCAGCAACAGGCCCGCAGTGAACGCCAGTTCGGCATGGGTGCATACGAGGGCGCATTGGGCCAGGCGCAGTCGGAGCGCTCGCTCGACCTGCAACTGCGTGACGACATCCTTGGCCAAGTCGGCGGTCTGCAATCCGCGCTGCGCGAGACCCAAGCAAGCCTCGGCGGCATTGACCCCGCTCGGCAGTTTAGCCCCGACGAGTTGCGTGCTGAGATCGAGCGGCGCACCCGCCAATATCAGACGGACATTGACCGGGCAGCGGACCGCGTGGCGTCCCAGTCTGAGGCCGACCTGATCCGCCGCAACATGGATCGCAGCACCCTTGGCACCCAGACCCGTGCAGATTTGGCTTCCCGTTTGGCTGATGAATATCAGTCTGCCCGCGACAAGGCTTACGACGAGGCTCTGGCCTACATCTCTGGCAAGCAGGGCCTGAACCAACAGGACTTTAACAACCAGCTCACGCACCGCCAGGCGGCCTTGGGTGAGACCCAGAGCATCGAGGGAGCAGGTCTGGACGCGCTGCTCAACATGCCGCGCGCTCAGTCGGCGGTGGATGCTTACAACTTGGCCAGCATTGTTCCCAGCGCGGTTTATGCGCGCGGCCTTCAGAGCGCCAACAACTACGGCGCGCCGGTCGGCATCAACTCGGCCATGGTCTCTGGCGACATTGGTGGCGCGCTGGCGGGCTACATCAACCCCAACTCCGCTGCTACGGCGGCTGGCTTGGGTCTTCAGTCCGGCATGTATGAGGGCGTCCTTGGCTCCAGTATGGGCCAGACGCTGAACCCCACGTCTGCGGCGTCTAATGTCGGCTTGGGCGCGCCATCTGCCATCTACGACCAGCGCATCAGTTCGGGCATTGGCCCTACCCTTGGCCTGCCGTCAGCGGCTGCCTACCAGCTCCCGCCAAGCGCCGTGATGAACCCCTATGCGCTGGACCTGCCGAACGGGCAGAGCATGTACGGCTCGGCCATGAGCGGCGCGAACGGCAACTACAACGTGGCCATGCAGAGCGCGGCAGGTGCAGGCGCCGCCGTCGGGCAGTCGTTCAAAAACCTTGGCTCACAGCTGAACGATTGGTGGCAGGAGCGAAACAAGAAGGACGAAGCACCATCTGGCGGTGGCGGCTATTTCGGCACGCGCGGATCGTACCAGCCACCCGTCTCACGCCCTTACGGCTTGTCGAATTAAAGGAGAGCGAACCTTGTCATTTTCAGCCTTCCTTTCCACTCTTGGGACCGCAGCCAACGCCGGTTATCAGGGTTACGAGCAGCGCAAGCAGAACTCAGACGCTAAGCGCCGCGAGCTGCGCAAGGCGTTTGAGGAGTACAAACGTCTGAACCCAGAAGCGACAGCGACGGATTACCAGGACTACATCCGCTCGATCATGCCGTCTGACCGACCCTTCCTGCGCGACAGCATGCCGAGCGACATTGTGCTGGAACGCCTTGCGACCGAGAACGCAAAGGTAAAGGCGGATCGCCAACTTCGAGAGCG
>CAZHYF010000227.1:0-4724 GCA_964536635.1 uncultured Rhodospirillaceae bacterium
GAGCGTCGGGCGTTGGTCTTGCAACAGCCCTTCCGCTCTATTTGACTGATTTCTAACGCAAGTCCATGCTCTCTCGTGTTGCCACTCATTCGCGGCTTGCTGTAGACAAATCAGATAGGTAGCGCGCGTAGGGTGAGTTTCGATGAAACGCGGGCTCGCGATTGATCGGGGCCGAATTGTGGGGGCAACCTGCTCTGAAGCAGGGTGTCCGTGAGCTGGGCGCCCGCGTGCGTCCAAAGAGGCGAGCCCCAGTCTGCGGAGCCCCAGTCTGCGGAACCCCAGTCTGTGGAGCCCCAGTCTGCCGAGCACCAGTCAGCCGGTCCAAGGAGCGCGAGAAACGCTGAAATGGCCAGGGCCTCAGGCCTCCCGTTCGCCGTCCAGGCTGGTCTCAACATCGGGGTCTCTGTCCAGTTTCTCAAAGGTGCGCAGCAAACGGCGCGCCTGGCCCTGGGTCAGTTTGGGCAGGCTGCGCGCGAAGCGGTTGGCCAGCAGCGTGTGCTCGGCGGTCAGGTCCGAGGTGTCTAGCCGCAGCTTGGGATCCGACAGCTCGGCGAGCAGATGCAAGGCGTCGGCCTCATCCCAAATGATATTAAAATACTGGCAAATCAGATGCATAAAGCGCGCGGACGGCTTGCCGCGCTGGCCGTGCTCCAGGGCCGACAGGTAGGCGGGCGATACGTTGACCGCGCGGGCCATCTCCACCGCAGACACCCCGCGCTCGGTCCGCAAGGCGCGCAGCCGCTGGCCGAGCGGTGTCAGGTTGGCTTGCTTGGCCTGCCCAGTTTTCAGGCGTTTGGGTTTGGGGCCAGGACGTTGGCGCTGCTTTTGCCCCAAAGTTCGCCCAGAGCCGCTGCGCAGCGTGTTGGAGGCGCCGCTCATTTGGGCCTCGCGAAGGCGCGATGAGGGGCGGGCTGGGCGCTGCGCGCTTTGCGCAGCACGACATAGAGCGCGCCGGTGCCGCCGTCCTTGGGCTGGCTGTAGTCATAGGACAACACACGCTGGCGATTGGGCGGCAGGTTGAGCCAGTCGGGCAGGCGAGCGCGCAAAATACCGCCGCCTTCCTTGGCGTTGCCCTTGCCGGTGACAATAATGACGTTGCGCTTATCCTGTGCCTGGCAGCGCTCCAAAAACTCGATCACCGCAGCTTGCGCTTGAGACTGGGTGAAACCGTGCAGATCCAAGCGCGCTTGAATATCCAGCTTGCCGCGTTGCATGCGTTTCAGCTTGCGCCGGTCGATGCCCTGGGCCTCGCCGTGCTTGAGGTAGGCTGCGGGCGCAGAGGGCGCTTGGCGCAAGGGCGGCAATTGGGCCTTCGGTGGCGCAAAGCCTTGCTGTTTGGCGGATTTCGGCTCCTGGCCAGGTAGCAGCGGTTTGGTCTCGGGCTCGGGCGCGATCGGCAGCGCGCTGAGCTTGTCCGAAAAGGCGGGTTTTGCGACCAGCGGCGTGACGCTCTCGGTCATGATGCGCCACAAGCTGCGGTCGTCCTCGCTCAGGCGGCGTTGGGCTTTGCCTCGGCGCGCGCTCACGAGGCTGGCAGGGCCTGCTCGGTGGCCGCCTCTAGGCTTGAAGGAGTGTCACCGCTGCGGGGCTCGCGGTCAAGGATGCGGCGTGCACGGCCCCCGCGGCGGCTGGGGATTTGCGGACCCAGGACGGCCAGCAGCCAGCCACCGGGAAGGCCGCTCCAGCGCAAACGGGCCAAGTTTTGCTGGTTTTGCTCGGCAAGTGCGTCTTGCAGCCCATCGCTCAGCCGGGTGACCAGCATGCCGCCGACCTCCAGTCGGTCCACCGCCAGCGTCAAGCTGGCCAAGTCGCGGTGCTCGCGGTGATCGACGATCAGGGCAAAGCGCTTGTCGGACATGTCCTCTAGGAAGGTCTGTCCGCCTTGTGCATGAAAGGCCAGGCGCAGGTCAGGGTAGAGGTTCGCCTCGCAGCGCGCCAGGCGCGGCGCGTCCGGGTCGATCACCACCAGCGGGATGTCGTAGTGCAAGCCGTCTTGCAGCCAGGCGGTCAGCAGCCCGTGGCCGCCCTCCAGCTCCAACACCAGGCCTTGGGTGATGCTGGCGACCAAACTGCGCAGCAAGGGGCCGAGGGCCGCCAGGTCGGCGCATTGGTCGGGGCTGGGCAAGCTGGCTGCGGCCGCTTGTGCGTCGATCACTGTTTGCAAGTGTTTCGGGGCAGTCCTCATGCGGCGTCTCGGCTTGGGGCGGGTGGTCAGGTCTCTATCTGGGCAGCTCGTTTAGCGCCGTCCAATCAGCCTGCCACTCTTGGCTAGGCAAATCAAAGGTCTGTAACTCTTGTGCCGTATAGAGGCTTGATTTGGCGGCTGATTGGCTGCTTGGCAAGCCTTTTACATGCGATTTCGGCAGCAAAATTGCATAGCGGCCCGGGTTTTTCATGCGGCTGGCTGCCCACTGGGCTTCCGGGCCCGCGCCCCAGAAGAAATCACCGCGCACCGCACCCTTGATGGCTGCGCCCGTATCTTGGGCCACCATCAAGCGGTTGATGGGGTGACGCTTGCCGTCTTCGTCCAAGAAACTCGTGCTGAGCCACAAGGGCACGCCCAACGGGATGAAGGCCGGATCAACCGCCAGCGAGCGGGTTGCGGTCAGCGGCACGCCCATGGCGCCAATGGTATCGGGCTCGTTGGACATGGAAAAGTAGATAAAGCGCGGGTTGGCCCACATGATCTGGCGGGCCTTGGTGGGGTTGCGCTTCAGCCAGGCCGCCACAGCGGTCATGGTTAGCCCCTCCTTTTTCTTGTCGTAGCCCTGAGCGACCAGCGCTTCGGTTATGCCCTTGAATTTGTGCCCATTGTTGCCTGCATAGCGCAGCGCGACTTGACGCCCATCGGGCAAGGTGGCGATACCTGAGCCTTGGATGTGCAGCATGAAAGCGTCCACCGGATCGCTGACCCAGATCAGCTCTAGGCCCTGGCCGCGCAGCGCGCCCTGTTCGATCGCTTGGCGGGTCAGGCCTGCGTTGCCCGTCAGCGACTTCCAATTTTGGGGCGCCGCATAGAGCGGCGTCGCATAGCGCTGGCTGGGGTTCAATGAGGCCCGAAGGTGGGCGGTGTAATAGCCGGTAAAGGTGCCCTCATCACCGCGGGTGCTGGAGACCAGGTAGGCGTTGAAATTCTGCTCCAGGTAGGAGCGCAAGGCCGCATCGCTGGCGAAAGAACGCGCCAGCAGGTCTTTGCAAATGGGGTGCCAATCGCCAGCATAGCCACCGAGCGCGGTTTTGCCGACCGGCTTGTTGGCCGGCATTTTGGCGTAGGCCTTGCAGGAGCGCTGGAGCGCTGGGAGCACCTGACTGAAGCGGTCCGACTGCCAGCCATCCAGCCGGTAGACTTCAACGGGTTGCAGGGCCACGCGCTCGGGCGCCAGCTCGGGGTAGACCAGGGGGGCTTTGGCCACAGGCTCGGGCGCGGAGCGAAACTGCGAGCAACCAGCGGTCCACAGCAGCAGAAAGGCGACGGCGAGCAGGCTCCAGCCGCGCGAAGAAAAGGTCAACATAGGCTCCTTGGGCCAAAACTGGCCAGAGGCATAAAAGGGCTTGGTCGAAATCAAACGAAGAATGCGACCACTCTAGCCACAATCCGTGCAATTTTCAACCAAAAGTTGAGTAATTGTCGCGCAAGTCGCTGGATTTACAAGGGCCGGACGCTGCATGACGCAAGCAGGAGCGGCGGCGAGTGGGTGACGTCTCGGGCGGCAGATTGTGCCGCGCAGCCCCTGCAGGTTGCCCAGGAGCTAATTGGGCGCATTTTGCCCCTTGCTGCTGCTTCGGGCTTGGTCTAATGCAAATCGCATGAGCAATGCATACAATGTTTTAGTCCTTCCTGGCGATGGTATCGGCCCGGAGGTGATGGGAGAGGTTCGCCGCCTGATCGACTGGTTTGGCACGAACCGTGATTTCAACGTCAATGTCGATGAAGATCTGGTCGGCGGCGCGGCGCTTGAGGCGCACGGCGAAGCCATTACCGATGCCTGCATGGACAAAGCCATGTCTGCCGACACCGTGCTGTTCGGTGCCGTGGGCGGCCCGCAGTGGGACCCGAACCCCTTCCACCTGAAGCCCGAGCGTGGCCTGCTGCGTCTGCGCAAGGACATGGAGCTGTTCGCTAACCTGCGCCCGGCGCTCTGCTTTGATGCGCTGGTCGAGGCCTCCTCGCTGAAGCCCGAGCTGGTGTCCGGTCTGGACATCCTGATCGTGCGTGAGCTGACCGGCGGCGTCTATTTCGGCGAGCCGAAAGAAATCCGCAATCTGCCCGACGGCCAGCGTGAGGGCATCGACACCCAGCGCTATACCACCGAAGAAATCCGCCGCATCGCGCGCGTGGCCTTCGACCTGGCGGGCAAGCGCTCGAACCGCGTCGCATCAAGCGAGAAGTCCAACGTCATGCAGTCGGGCGTTCTGTGGCGCGAAGAAGTGACTTGGGTGCACAACAACGAGTTCCCCGGCGTTGCGCTGGAGCACGTCTTGGCCGACAACTGCGGTATGCAATTGGTGCGTAATCCCAAGCAATACGACGTGATTGTTTGTGACAACCTGTTCGGTGACATGCTGTCGGACGTGGCGGCCATGCTGACCGGCTCGCTGGGCATGCTGCCCTCGGCTTCGCTGGGCGCGCCCGATGCAGGCGGCAAGCGCAAAGCGCTGTACGAGCCAGTGCACGGCTCGGCCCCCGATATCGCGGGCCAGGGCAAGGCGAACCCGCTGGCGAC
>CAZHYF010000228.1:0-4711 GCA_964536635.1 uncultured Rhodospirillaceae bacterium
TCAAGGAACAACTTGGGCGTTGTGCCACACTCGTCGGCCTCGCCTGGCACCTTAGAGCGCGCAAAGCCTTGGAGTCTTTCGCCTGAAAGCTGCGCACGGACCAATCCGCCCAGCCTAACCGCTCATTTTTAGCACCTCGCATCACCCCAGATCCCTGCCCAACGCAGGACTCCGAGCCCGTGCGAGCGATCGGACCGCTGCCCGTCGCCCTTCTCGCCCGTTCGGGGAATGCCACGTTTCACTCGCTCGGGGACGCTGGAGCGCTTCTTACACTATAGTGTGTTTTGCTGTTTATCTAATATTATTGTTGTTCGTCCCGGACTTTTGCATTAGGGCTAAGGCTCTGGACTAACGGAAAACGCGAGCTAAGCGATGGCAAAGCCAGCCGACACCAACACCTCACCCGCCAACAAAGTCGATCCTGTCGATGCCTTCATCGGGCACCGCGTCCGACTAAGGCGCACTCAACTTGGCCTGTCTCAGAGCCAGGTCGGCGAGCAGATCGGTGTCACCTTTCAGCAGATTCAAAAATTCGAGCGCGCGCACAATCGCATTACAGCAAAGCGACTGAAGCAGCTCTCGCAGGTTCTCAACGTTGAATTGGACTACTTCTTCGAGGGCATCCGGGTCGAAGGGCAGAACCTGGCCATCGGTGCCGACCAAATCGATCTGGAGTTGCTCAATCAGGCCATGTCGAGCGATCTACTCAACCTGTTTTATAAACTCAATCGTGGTCGCCGCCAAGCAGTTCTTGAGCTTATTCGCAATATATAGGTGTATCGCGGGCAACTTTCTTGTTCCTAGACAGGCTCAAAGCTCAGTCGTTTGGCAAGGTCTATGAAATCTTCAACCATATTGGTGTCGGTACACCAGGCCGTCACAAAGCGGTAGGCTGGCGTTGGGAAGTCGCCAATAAAGTAGAACTCAGCCCCCGCCGCCTTCAGTTTGCCTGCCAGATCATCAGGCAGAACCAGGAAGACCATGTTGGTCTCGATCGGCGCCGCAAGCCGCACGCCTGGCAGCTCAGACATCCCCTGGCCCAAGCGCTGCGCCATGGCATTGGCGTGGCGCGCATTCGCCAGCCAAAGGTCGTTTGCCAGATAGGCTTCCAACTGCGCAGCGATGTAGCGCGTCTTTGAGCACATCATGCCCGCGCGCTTGTGCAGAAATTTGGCGTGCTGCGAGCGCTCTGGATCAAAGAACAGCAAAGCCTCGGCCAGCATGCAGCCGTTCTTAGAGCCGCCAAAGCTCAGCACGTCGATGCCCCGCGCCATCTCCTCGGCGCTTTGGGGGCTCGCCGCCAGGGCATTGGCGAAGCGTGCACCATCCATATGCACCAATAGGCCGTAGTGTCTGGCGATGGCGATGATCTCGCCCAGTTCGTCCCTGCTGTAGAGCGAACCGCACTCAGTGGACTGAGAAACCGACACCGCCCAGGCCTCGGGGCGATGCACAAAGCCCGGCATGGATTTTTCGATTGCAGCGGTCAAGCGCTCGGGCAGCAGGCGGCCGTCTTCGGTCGGCACGTCGATGATCTTGGCACCACCGGTGAAAAATTCGGGCGCGGCGCACTCGTCGGTGTTGATGTGGGCCAGGTTGGTACAGAACACCGCGCCGTAGCTCGGCACCAGGGTCGCAAGACCCAGAGCGTTAGCCGCCGTGCCCGTGGTGGCAAAGTGGACATCCAGTTTGCGCCCGAACAGATCGCTCAGGCTCTGGCGCACCCGCTGCGATATGGGATCGGCACCATAGGGCATAACATTGCCGACATTGGCCGCTTGCAGAGCAGCCAAGATCTCGGGATTTGCGGGCGTGACGTTATCGCTGGCAAACAACATGACGAAGACCTACTCCTGGCTGGGCGCATGATAGAGCGGGCGGTCCACCACCAGCGCTCCGGTATTTGTGTTGAGGATGATCAGGCGCTGGCAATCCCTGCCCTGTCCATCAAAGATCAGCACCAGGCGACCGGCATCCAAGGCCTGGCTGGCCAGACGGCACGTCGCGCTCACGAGGCCGAGCGGCGCGTTGGCAGCGGCTGAAGTTGCCGATTGGGCCGACGACGAGGGAAGCGTCAGTGCAGCGCCGTTTTCCAGCGTCGCTTGGCGCTGACGATCTGCATACTTGCTAAACGCCAAATAGACCATTAAGCCCACAACCAGCAAAATGAGCACTCCCAGCACGGCGGCGACAGCCTGGGCCATGCGCAGCTTGAAGCGCGCTCGTGCCCGGCGCCTGGCCTCACCCAGCGTGGCTTGATCCCTGCTGTCGTCTGTCTCGTTGGTGGCTTGCGGATCTGGTGTCTGCGATGCTTGCAGCCCGCTCACTCTTGAGGTCTCGTGTGACATCCCAAAAAAACTTTCTCGTTGAAGAGCAGCAGGCCGGTCGTCGCTTGGACCAAGCGCTGTCAGACCTGGAAACTGGTCTGTCCCGCTCGCGATTGAAGCAACTCATTGAACAGCAGCACGTGCGAGTCAATGGCGCGCTTGTCGATCAGCCAAAGCGCAAGGTGGCGTTGGGGGACCAAATCCAGCTCACCATCCCAGAGCCTGATGAGGCCCTGCACTTGCGCCCCGAAGCGATCGCACTCGATGTCGTCTACGAGGACGAGGCTCTGCTGGTGGTCAACAAGCCCGCAGGCATGGTGGTACACCCGGCTGCGGGCAATCCGTCAGGCACCCTGGTCAACGCCTTGCTGCACCACTGCGGCGACAGCCTGACTGGCATCGGCGGTGTCGTGCGGCCCGGCATCGTCCACCGCCTGGATAAAGACACCAGCGGTCTGATGGTCGTGGCCAAAACCGAGGCAGCCTTGGCCCACTTGCAGGCCCAATTCGCCGACCGCAGCATCGAACGCGCCTATGATGCCTTTGTCTGGGGCGACCCAGGCGCCTTCGGTGAGATCGAGACCAACATCGGCCGCTCGCGCACCCATCGCCAGAAGATGGCCGTACTAGAAGAGCCCCACGGCAAGCCGGCGCTGACCCGTTTTGGCCGCTTGGCGCTGTTCGGCCTGTCGGCCACCTGGATCGAGTGTCGCCTTGCGACAGGTCGCACCCACCAGATCCGCGTGCATATGGCCCACCTGGGACACAGCCTGATCGGCGACCCACTCTATGGCAAGGCGACCCCGGCCCGCCGCCGCACCTTCGATGAGGCGCAAAACCAGCTTATCGCAGACTTTGGCCGCCAAGCCCTGCATGCGCGCATCTTGGGCTTTGAACACCCTGTCAGCGGTGAGTGGATGCGCTTTGAGCGCGACTGCCCGCAGGACATGCGCGACCTAGCGGCCTTGCTCGCGCAGTCCAGTTGGCAGGAGGTCGCCCAAGTGGCCGCCAACAACCAGGCGAAGCTGGCGGAGCGCCGAGACCAGGCACGCACGCGCAACCAAGACCCCTACGACGACTGGGATGAGGACGAGGACGACGACTGGGATTGGCAGGGCGAAACCTGAGTTCGTTTCCTCTTTGATCCCATCTTGTCGATTTTGTTTGCTTTATGTTCTTTTGCTTGCTAGAAAGACTGAAGCACCTTGCGGACCGCTTGAAATGACGAGCAAGCTCCCCAATTACAGGGGTCACGCGCTTGTGCCTGGACTTCTGGATCAAAGTCTCGCTTTGGTCTTGATCTGCAACCGCGCTTGCCCTTGGCTGGTCTTGATCGCCTTGGGCTGAAGACAGAGCGCCCGAATACCAAGAGGACTTTGCATGTCGAACGTTGCTGTTATCCCTGCTTTGGATGCCGAAAGTAACCTGTCGCGCTATCTATCAGAGATCCGCAAGTTCCCCATGTTGGAAGCGGATCAAGAGTTTCAACTCGCCAAGAAGTGGCAAGATGAGGGGGACCGGGAAGCTGCTGCGCAACTGGTCACCAGCCACCTGCGCTTGGTGGCTAAGATCGCTATGGGCTACCGTGGCTATGGCCTGCCGGTTGCCGAGCTGATCTCAGAGGGCAACGTCGGCATGATGCAGGCGGTCAAGCGCTTTGACCCGGACAAGGGCTTCCGCTTGGCGACCTACGCCATGTGGTGGATTAAGGCCTCGATCCAAGAGTACATTCTGCGCTCTTGGTCTTTGGTCAAAATCGGCACCACAGCCGCGCAGAAAAAGCTGTTCTTCAACCTGCGCCGCATGAAGGGCAAGTTGCAGGCTTTGGACGAAGGCGACATGTCGCCTGAGACCATCAAGAAGATTGCCACCGATCTTGCCGTCGATGAGCAAGAGGTGATCAACATGGACCGCCGCATGGCTGGCGGCGGCGACCAGTCGCTTAACGCGCCGATGCGCATTGATGGCGACGGTGAGTGGCAAGATTGGCTGGTTGATCAGGACCAGCAGACCCAAGAAACCGTGATGGTGGAAGAGGACGAGTTGAGCAAGCGCCGCGCCCTGTTGGTCGAGGCCATGGGCAAGCTGAACGAGCGCGAGCAGCACATCTTGACCGAACGCCGCCTGTCGGACGAGCCCAAGACCCTTGAGGATTTGAGCCAGGTCTACGACATCTCGCGCGAGCGCGTGCGCCAGATCGAGGCCCGAGCTTTCGAAAAACTGCAAAAGGCAATGGTCGAGCTGGCACGAAAGGCCAATATGAGCCTGCCCCAGATCGAGGCCGCTAAGGACTGATCGTAGGCGCGGGGGCTTCGGCGGCGCTGCCATGTGTGCAGGGCCCTGGCAAACGCCTCGCCCGTGACGCGCGCCTTGGTGCGGTTTCG
>CAZHYF010000229.1:0-4699 GCA_964536635.1 uncultured Rhodospirillaceae bacterium
CTAAAAGGTGATGCTTTCTCCACAACCACAACGCGCTTTTTCATTGGGGTTGATGAATCGGAAGCCCGCAGAGAAGCGCTCGACCTCGTAGTCGATGGTCGCGCCCAGCAAGAACATGATGGCACCCGGGTCGATAAACAGCTTGTGTTCACCCAGATCAACGACCTCGCCAAACTTGTCTCCATCGGCGGCGTAAGAAATGTCGTACTCATAGCCCGAACACCCGCCCTGCTTGATCGACACCTTGAGCCCCTGTGCATCGACAGGAGCTTGGCCCATTAACACAGCGATGTGGTCTTTGGCGGCTGGAGTGACAGATACGATTTGCATGCCATAAATCCGGTTGAATGCGAGTTTCTGAATGTTAGCGACGACTGAGCAGATTTCAAGGCGGGCGCACACGGCAGCTTGCGAATAAAGGGTGACAAGCCCCTTGTCATCTGGTATTGCAACTTTAAGTTGATTTAAGCAATTTGTAATTCCATGCTCATTCATTTCCCTGCGCTGCGATGTGTTTTGGCGCTCAGTTTGGCCTTGTTCTTGAGCGGTTGCGGACAGACCGCGCGTCAATTCATCTTTACGCCCGAAAACGCACCGATCCTGGCATCTGAGTGGAGCAGCGTTCCGGCCTATTCCGTGCGCTATCACACGCCCGATGGCTTGAGCCTTCAGGGCTGGTACTGGCCGGGCACGCGCCCCAACGAGCCCCTGATCACTCACTTGCACGGAAGTACTGGGCATATGGGCGTCGCCGCTCTGTACTTACGCGACTTGATCGAGGCTGGTTATCCGATTTTTATTCCGGATTATCGGGGGTATGGACCCAATCCAGGCGTACCGACGGCCAAGAACCTCTTGCTCGACGCGCGCGGGATTTTGGATGCCTCACGGCAACTGGCTGCGCGCAACCATCCGGCAGGGATCATTCTGTTTGCCCATTCCCTGGGAACCGCCCTGGCGATCGACATGGCGCATCAGGAAGCAGCTTTGCCGCCTCAGGTTGGCGCGCTCAGCACCATCAAGGCCCTGATCTTGGTCTCGCCCTTTACGCGGGTCGAGCAAGCAGCACCGACTTGGGCGCGCCCTTTCATCCAAGACGACTTCGACAACATCACCAAGCTGTCGCGCCTGCACCTTCCGGTGGTCATCATGCACGGTCGCAACGACAAAATCGTTACGGTCGATCACGGCTTTCGCATCTTTCAGTATGCCCGGCGCAATACTGTACTCGCGATCATAGAAAATGCCGGGCACAGACCTGCACCCGGCACGCTAATTCCTATGACCATCACCGCTATTCACTCGGCCATGGCCAACGACCATTGGCTGAGCTTGCGGCAGCTAGCGGCCCAGCTTCCGCAGGTCACACTCTATTTCAAACGCGCGACCCGCTGAAGTTATCGATGCTTAGTTGCTGGCAATATAGGCCGAGACCGGCTTGGCCGCCTCGATCAAACCACGCTGCACCATGAAGTCCGCAAAGGCCTGATAGCGGGCTGTGTCAAGAGCGACGCTGGTGGCCAGCAACGGCGCTGTATCACGCCAGGCCAGTGCGTTCAGCGCATCGTCCAAGCCGTCCTTTTCTTTGATGAAATCTTCCCAAGTGCCGTCTGGATCATCAGCAATATCGCGCGCTGCGCGCTCGACCGCTTGCAAGAAGGCTTGGACCTGCGGATCTTGGACCCGCCCCTCTTGAGCCAAGACGATCAGCTCGTCATAGGCGGGCACGCCGTGGTCTTCAGGGAAGAAAGCCAGGCCGCTTGCATCGTTCAGGCTCAATTGGTTGAGCTCAAAGTTGCGGAAAGCGCCAATGACCGCTGCCACCTGCTGGCTCAGCAAAGCCGGGGTCAGGGCAAAGTTGATGTTGACCAGCTCAACGTCATCCATGCTGAGGCCCACGCCCTCCAGCATTTGGCCCAGCACTGCGGTCTCGAACCCGCCGACTGAATAGCCCACCTTCTTGCCCTTCAAATCAGCGATACCTTGCACCGGACCGTCCTCCAAGGCGACCAAAGAATTCAGCGGCTGCCCAACCAAAACGCCCACCGCACGCACCGGCAAGTCAGCCTCGCGCAGCAAATAGAGTTGGGGTTGGTAGGATATAGCAACATCGCCCTGCCCGGCCGCCAGCAGCTTTGGCGGTGCGTTGGGATCGGCGGGCTCAATCAGCGCCACATTCAGGCCGGCCTTTTCGAAATAGCCGCGTTGCTTGGCCACAACCAAGGCGCCGTGATCTGGGTTGATGAACCAGTCGAGCAGCACGGTGAAGCGCTCGGCGGACGCCGCCGGGAGGCTGACGGCAAAGCTGGCCATCAGCGCCAGCGAGAAGAGAAATCGCATGAAAATTCCTTTGTTTGTGATGCGATGAAAGAAGGGTGGCTTGCTTCTATGAGGGAGCGAACCACCAGCCCAAGCGGCGCACCAGGGCAGCCACCAAGGCGTAAAAGGCGTAGCCAAGCAGGCAAAGCAGGAAGAGCGCTGCGATCATGGTGTCGGTCTGCACCTTGGCGTTGGCATCCAGCATGACGTGGCCCAAGCCAGCGCTGGAGCCGATCCACTCGCCGACCACGGCACCGATAGGCGCTGTTGCCACTGCTACCAGCAGTCCCGGCGCAAAGACTTCAAACGCCAGCGGCAAACGGACAAAAACAAACGCGCGCCAGCGCTTGGCACCCATGCTGAGCAGCAAAGCGTCGATTTCAGGGTGCCGCCGCCGCAGGCTCTGCCGGGTCGCGACCGCAACAGGGAAGAAGATGATCAGCGCCGCCATGGTGATGCGCATCATCATGTTATAGCCAATCCAAAGCGTCAGTAGGGGCCCAATTGCAAAGACAGGGATGGCTTGCGAAGCCACCAGCAGAGGCCAGAACCAGGGCTCCAGCCGCGGGAAGCGCACCAACAGCAAGCCAAAGCTCAAACCCGCCAGCAAGCCCAGCCCGGCGCCTGCCAAGATCTCGCTCGCGGTCACGCCAGCATGGCGGGCATAGAACAGCGGCCGAGAGACCAGCTCAAACAGCGCGGCTTCGGGACTGGGCAGCATGAAAGGCGGCACGTCGGCCAAGCGGACAAAGGCCGCCCAACCCACAAGTAAGCCAAAGAAGACGAGCAGCGGTCTCATGCGAGCCCCTCCGCAGCCAGACGGGTTTGACCCGACAGGCGTTGCCAAGGTTGCTCAAGCAAACAGCGGGTCAGGCGCTCTGCATTGGCGCGCACTAGCGCGTCGTCGAAGGCACGCGGGCCCTTGCGCTCGTCGTTGATCTGTAGGCAAACGCCCGCAGGCGCGCCGCCCAACACCAAGATCACTTGTCCCAGCCGCGCCGCCTCGAAGGGATCGTGGGTCACCAAAACGCGGGTCTTGTGCGCAAGCCGCGCGGCGAGCAAGCCCTGCAGCTCGATGCGCAGACCTGCGTCAACCGCCGACAAGGGCTCGTCCATGAGGACCAAATCGGCTTGTTCGTAAAGGCAGCGCGCGAGCGCCACGCGTTGGCGCATACCGCCCGAAAGCTGATGCGGATAGGCGCGGTGCCAGCGGGCCTCAAGCCCGACTTGCTCCAAGCAAGATGCGGCGCGCGTGCGATCCTGGCGCTGGCCGCGCATCAAGCCACCCAAACTGACATTGCCAAGAAGATTGCGCCAAGGCAGCAAGACATCGCTCTGGGCCATATAGGCTAGGCGTTTAGGACGCGCTCCCAGCCACTCCAGGCTGAGGCACGGCTCCGAGGTGAGCGCGCCGGACAGCAGCTTCAAGAGGCTCGATTTACCGACGCCCGAAGGCCCCAACAGAACCAGACACTGGCCTGCACGCAAGGTCAGCTCAAAGGCAGCGAAAAGACTGGCTGGAAAGTGGCGCCCCGCCCCGTTGGAGCGCAAACGCGCGATCGCTGCCCCAGGCAGGCTGGGGGGCAAACTGGAAGGCTTGCTGGGCTTCTTCGCCCGCGGCTTGCGCGCTGATAGCAGCGACTCGAACTTCACTTTACGCTCCCTCCGCCGGCATGATCCGGATCAGGTCCAAAGGGTCGAGCGATCAGCAGCTTGGGTGTTCTGCTATTCGTCCCATCTCAGCGGCAAAAACCGCTCCCCTGCGTCGAAAGTTGGACAGTGTTTTATAAGCGTTCTTTCTGTCAATCATTTTTATGACGCTTTACCTGCCTAGGTTGCAAGCATCACCAACACCTGGGGACAGATGACCGGCCATGCGCTTTGCTTACCTCTTCGCGATTACCTTGATCTCGGGCCTCGTGGCTCTTGCCGCCTTGGCGCAGAATACCGACGAGCAGTCCAACATCCCGCAGGTCCAATTTGATCGCGACGTGGTGTTCATCAAAACTGAAGCTGCAAGCCACTGGTTTACGGTCGAGGTGGCCAATACCGGGCCCCGCCGCCAGCGCGGTCTGATGTATCGCCGTACAATGCCCAACGACGCGGGCATGATCTTCTATTTTCCCAACGAGGCGCCGCGCCACTTTTGGATGAAGAACACCTACATTCCGCTCGATATTATCTACATCGACGCCAAGGGCGAGATCGTCAATATCGCAGCCAACACCGAAACGCTCAGCGAGACGCCGATCCCCTCTATCTTGCCGGCCAAGTATGTGTTGGAGATCAACGCCGGTCAGGCTGCGGCGCGTGGTATCGAGATTGGCGACATCTTATGCCACCCTGTTGCTGAGATCAGCCCCTTGTGTCGCGCTCCCAA
>CAZHYF010000230.1:0-4685 GCA_964536635.1 uncultured Rhodospirillaceae bacterium
CCAACTACTTCAAGGCTGCTGGATATGCATCACACTAAAATTGAAATGCTTTAGCGCAGATCCCTCGCCGCCGGAGGCCTCGCGCAAGGCACGAGCAATCGAGACCTATTGCGCAAGCGGCTTTGCTGCACAATCAAAGAGTTAGAGCATGCGTTATGAATGGAATGCGTCGAAACGTGCTCTAACGCGGAAGCAAATAGGCGTCCTTGGGAACGGGGTCCAGGTTGCTCCAGCGGTGCTGCACCACTGCCTCGTCGATCATGTGGTTGAGCAGGTCGGGGAAGGTAAAGGGCGTGGCCGAACGTTCCCACAAGAAGAAGGCGAATGAGCCCGGTATCGGGTTGATCTCATTGAAAAACAGCGCGTCGCTGGTTTCGTCATAGAGATAGTCCAGACGGGGCACGCCGACGTTGCCAAACAGCTTGTAGACCGTTTTGGCGTGGTCGCGGATCTTGGCCTCTAGCTCAGCGGGCAAATCGGGGTTGATGTCACGCGTCATGGACAGCATGCCGCCCGAACCTGTATCGCCGGGCGTCTTGACGCCGCCGCCCTTCTTGCCCCCGCCGCCGGATAGGTACTTTTCTTTGAAGTCGAGCAACGCGCCGGATTGCTTGGGACGCTCGATGGCCGAGGTCAGGATTTCGCCGTCCTTGTTCAAAACCGAGACGTTGAATTCGGCCAAGTTCTGAACCGCAGGCTCGACCATCACCAGGGGGTCTTGCGCAAAAATGCTGGGCAAGACTTCCAACAGCTCCTGATGGTCTTTGACCAAGGCGACGCCAATCGACGAGCCCAGCGAACAGGGCTTGACGATCGCAGGGAAGAAATTGCCCGACACCTGGGCCTTGAGGGTGTCCAGGGGCAGGATGCGCCCACGCTGGGGCTTGGCCAGCACCACATGCGGCAGCACGGGCACGCCCGCACGCTGAGCCAAATCTTTGGTCAAGTCCTTGCGCATGGCCAGGGCCGAACCCGTCGCGCGTAAGCCGGTATAAGGCACGCCCGCCATATCCATGCGCGATTGAACCCGCCCGTCTTCGCCCTCCAGCCCGTGGAAGGCCAACACCGCCGCCTTGATCAAAATCGGGTCGCGCTGATCCAGGCCATCGGCATCACGCAGCAGAGCAGGGCCATAGTTGGGCAAGTTGTAAAAATGGCAGGACTGAGCGCCCGGCATGGCCAGAGGGTGCGGACGATAGGCGCCGCGCAGTCCCAAACCGGGTCCAGTGAAAAAGCGTCGATCCCAAGCCAAATAGGCTGGCACGGGCTCGTACCGATCCCGGTCGATTGCGTCCATCACCTGCAAGCCAGTGACGACCGACACGTCGTGCTCGGGCGACGGGCCGCCAAAGCAGACGGCGATCTTTTTCTTGGTGTGGCTGGTGCTCATGGTGGGCGCTCTAGCGGGCTTAGGGGGTGGAGGCAGCGTGCTGGGCAGGCCTTGGACGGTCTGGCTAATTAGCGGTCTGGCCCTGTTAGCATGGCAAGCCAGCGCCTCCAAGACCTAAGGATGGCGCACTTCAACGGCCCAGGCCACCGGACTAGTAAGTCCATTCACGCGGCAGTTCCAATTGAAAACAGGTGCCCTTCTCGCTTGTTTCGGCTAGGCGCACCTCGCCACCAAGTAATTCAGTCAGGTCGCGAACAATTGCCAGTCCCAAGCCGGTCCCACCCTTCTTGCCGACCGAAATGAAGGGTTCGAACAGGTGTTCCTGCACGCGCTGAGGCAGCCCCGGCCCGTCATCGCCCAAGCGCAAAATCACAGTCTCCTCAGCCACCGCCACGCCAAGATGCAGGCTGCGCGCGCCCGCTTGCACCGCGTTGTGCCCTAGGTTCGATAAGATGCGAAACATCGACAGCCGGTCGCTGACCAAGCTGGCATCATCGGGACCGTCATAGACAAACACCAGCCCGCCGTCGGCGCGCGCCACATCCGGCTCGGCTCCCAACGCGTTGCCCACTTCCAGCGCCAGTTCACGTAGTCGAATGGGCTCGGGCTGCAGGCTAAGCGCCGCATCACGGGTGAAATCGAGGGTATCAGTGCAAACCGAGGTCGCCTTTTCGATCGAAGCCACCAGGCGCGGAGCGATCTTGGCCACCATGGGATCGCTGGAGCTGGCCAGGCTGTCCCCCATCAACAACGCCGTAGACAAAACGTTTTTCAGGTCATGGTTGATCTTGGTCACTGCCGTACCCAAGGTCGCAAGACGGCTCTTTTGGCGAAAGGCGCTTTGCACCGTGTCGCGCATGAGGTCGAAGCTCTTTTGCACCACGCCAATCTCATCACCGCGCTGTTGCGACAGCACCTGCGAGAAGCGCTCGGGCGCCTGAGCAAAGCGCTGCATTTGCTCGGCTAATTGGCGAATGGGGCGGACGATCAGCGTATAGAGCGCGGCGTAGACCAGCAGCCCCGTGAAGGCCGAAATCAACAGCGATAGCCCGAGAATATTGCTGGCATACTGGCGCAGGTGACGCACCAGTCCGCGCCCCGACTTGCGAATGGTCACCTGCACATCGTCATCCAGCGGTGCTGGCGCGATCACCGCAATCTCGCTGCGCTGGCCCAGCCCCCAGAGCGTTGCAAGCGCCGACGGGATATCGTGAAACCAGACCCCATCGGCAGGATAGAGAATGCGCGGCTCTTCGTCGTTCAGTCCGGCAGCCAAGTCGCGCCGCTGCAAAACCATCGTCATGATGCCAGGAAAGTCCGCCGAGATGGACTCGGCCTCAAGGCCGCTCAACAGCTTGTCGCGCAAGATAATGTTCGGCGCCTCCATGGGCGTTTCAGTTAGCGCAAGCATAACCAAGTGCGCCTTATCGACATCACGCATCAAGAAGCGTCGCTGCTCGAGAGCGATGGATTGAACCAAAAGCAACGTCTCTATCGCCATGACCGAGACCAGCGTCACAGCCAGCAGCTTGGCACCCAAAGACCGCGCGTGCGGCATCAAAAGTGATGTCAAAGAAAAGGCCAAGGTCACGCCCTAGTTGGCTGGTGAAAGACGGTCCAATCTTGCCAGGCCTGCCGGCGAGCGGCAAGCCCAGCGGCTAGAAGCGCAGCAAGAAGCCTACCAGGCGCCGGGTTCCGTTCGAGAACAGTTTGGGTGTGTAGTAGGCGCCCGCCACGCGCTTGTTGATCTCAGATAGGGTCGGGTAAGGGGCGATGTGACCCGCCATCGTTGACAGTTTCATTTTGGTCGCAATCGCCAGGGCCCAGGGCTGCAACAGCTCGCCTGCCCCCTTGCCGACGATGGTGGCACCAACTACCCTTCCCTTCTTGTTGACCAGGATCTTGGCAAAGCCTTGGGTCTCGTGTTCGGCCACTGCCCGGTCCATCTCAGCAAAGGACCACTTGACGCTGCTGACCGCAAGGCCCTGTTCCTTTGCCATCGCCTCGGTTAGGCCAACCTGGCCCAGCTCGGGCGACGTATAGCTCACCCAGGGCAGCGCCTTGTAGTCAACTTTGGCGGGTTGCTTGAACAGCACTTGGCGCACAAAGATCGAGGCATGATAGCCAGCCACATGGGTGAACTGCGGTCCTCCCGCGACGTCACCCAAAGCGAAGACGCGCGGATTGCTGGAGCGCAGATTAGCCCCGACCTTAATGCCGCGCCGGTCATGATCAATGCCAGCTTGCTCCAACGCCAGCCCATCCAGATTGGGCACGCGGCCGGTTGCCACCAGCAAGTGGCTGCCTTCGATGCGCTGGGTCTGACCATTTTGTTCTATGCTCAACGCTAGGCCGCCGTTGGGCAAGGCCTCAACCGCGCTGGCCTTGGCTTGCTCAAACAGGTTCACCCCGTCGTTTTGCAAAGCTGCGCGCACCACGGCGACTGCTTCCGGATCGTCTTTTGGCATGATCGAGAACATCTCAACCAGAGTGACCTTGATGCCCAGCATGGCGTGTGCCTGAGCCATCTCGCAGCCGATCGGGCCGCCACCCAGCACGATCAGATGGTCAGGGCGCTGCTTGAGGCCAAAGATGGTCTCGTTGGTCAGGTAATCGACGCTCTCGATGCCCGCAATCGGCGGTACAAAGGCGCTGGAGCCGGTCGCCACAACGAAACGCTTGGCTTTGATGGTTTGCGCGCCCGCTTGCACGGTATCACGTGACACGAAGCGCCCCGCTTCTTGGATGACTTGGACCCCAAGCCCCTCAAAGCGCTCCACGCTGTCGTGCGGAGCGATTGTGTCGATTACGCGCTGCACATGCGCTTGCACGGCTGCGTAGTCCACTTGCGGTTCAGGCAGGGCGATGCCGAAGCCACCCGCCTTGCGCGCCGCCTTGGCGGCCTTGCCGGCGGCCAACAGCGCCTTGGAGGGCACACAGCCATAATTCAGGCAGTCGCCGCCCATCTTGGCGCGCTCCAACAGCACGACCTTGGCGCCCAGTTGCGCTGCCCCCGCAGCGACCGACAAGCCCGCCGAACCGCCACCGATGATGCAGATGTCAGCCTTGATCGGATTGCTCATGATTGCAATTCCTTCACATGATCGCCCGCCATGCGCTTGGCAAAGATGGTGCCAAGTGACAGAGCAGCCAGGGCCAGCATGGCGATCCAAAGCCGGGGATCAAGCAACAGGCTCTCCAAAGGCGGCAGGGTGTTGTGGAGCAGGAAGGCGTCGCGGATCTCGCCGCCGACCAAGAAGGTCTTCAACAAAGTTGCCGGAATGATGCCGATGCC
>CAZHYF010000231.1:0-2028 GCA_964536635.1 uncultured Rhodospirillaceae bacterium
GCTCTAGCTGACTGATTTCTAACGCAAGTCCACGCTCTCTTGTGTAGCCACTCATTCGCGGCTTGCTTTAGCTTTGGCCACGGCAGGCGCCGCGCAATTTGCCCACCACATCGTTGCCCAGCCCCTCAGATGAGCGACGGCGCTGGCGCACCCGCGCGGCAGCGTCCTCGCCACCTTGGCTCAAAGACAAAGACGGCGCTGCTCCAGGGAACACGCTTGGATCGCGGTCAAAGATGTAGCTCGCCACCATACGCGTGCGGCTGTCCACCAATCCCGTCAGGCAAAGGCGCCCGCCACAGCCCTTGGCAGCCGGGATCCCCAAAGCGCTCAGACTGAGACCCTTCTTCTTCAGCCAGGCATTGCTGGCAGCTTGCAGCGCCAAGACCTGCTCGCTGCTCTCAGGCGTCCAACGCGCCCTATCTTTCTTGCGCTCGAGCAGTGCCAGCTTTTGTTGATCGGGCGACGCGAAGGGGTCAATGCGCCGTTCCAACAACCAGCCTGAAATCAGGTCGTTGAAAACGAAGTCAAATGCGCCAACGGCACTGTCCTCGTCCACAGGGCGCAGATCCTTTGGGGTCACCTGGTCGAGCTGGAACAATTGCTGCAAGTTACCCATGGCCGCAAACATGTCCGCTTGCCCATCGACAAAGCGCTCGCAGGCGGCCGGATCAACCCTCCCCTGTCCAGAACGCGCGGTCGCCTGGCTGGCTTCCAGGCGGTGTTCGAGCTGCTTGATGCGATTGTTGAGCTTGGTATTGCGATTTTGCAGACTGATGTTAGCGCGCTCCAGGTCATGCAGCATGGGCTGATAGCGCGCCTCGATCTCCGCATTGAGGCTCTGTACCTGCGCGCTCAAGACATCGCGTTCGCCGCTGAGACCCGCGAGCTGGCCTTGCAGCGCGACGATCTTGGGCCGCAAGTCCTCGTCGAGCTGGTTGGCGACCTGCTGGTAGGCCTGATCCATCACCTGGGCTCGCAGCAGTGCCGAGTCACGCTCGAACCGCAGCACATCCAAATCGTTGAAGAGCGCCGCGACCTGAGCGCCTTCGCGCTCCTGCAAGGTCTGAATCTTCGGCTCCAAGTCGTGGGCAATGCGGCGTTGAGCGTCGGCAAGCGCCTGCAGAAGCTGGTCTTGGCTGGCCAAGAGCGCGCGGTGCTCCTGGCCGAGGCGCAGCAGCCCGTCGCGGGTCGCTTGCAACTCGGGCAACAGCTCCAGGTCGATGCGGGCCTGCTTGCTCTCTAGGCGCTGAGCCAGGGCCAGACGTTCTTCTTCCGACGTGGCGAGTTGGCGGCGGATGCTCTGCCCATCCAGGTTCAAGCGTGCCAATTCCTGATGCGCCTGGTCGAGTTGACCTTGTTGCTGGTTGAGCTGAACTGCAAGCGCAGCCAGCCTTGGGCCGGCCTGGGCGGGTTGCGCGGCGCGGCGTAGGCTATGAGCCTGACTGCCTAAGCTGCGCACCACAGCCAGCGGCAGCGAAACCTGTCGCGGGGGCGCAGCCGGGCGCGGCAAAACGGGAGCTGGGCTAAGGGCTGCAAGTGAGGTCAAGCCCCCGCTTTTGCCGCCCAGGTAGCGCAGATCAGACGGCAAGGCAGACGCACCGAGCGCCGCAGTCTTGGCCGTAAGGGCCTGTCCGCCCGCTCTCCTCGCTTCCGTTGCTGTAAAGTCTTGCGCCGCAGGCAACGACAGGCTGGCCAACAGAGCCGCAAAGTCCAGGGCGGCGCCCTGATAGCCCGCGCTGGCTTGGTTCTGGCTGGTTTGGTTCTGGCTGGCTTGGATCTGGCCCCCAGCATCTGGACTCAAGCTCAAAGCCGTCAAGGCAGGCGCGACCAGCGCCTGTTCGCGCGCGGCGGTCAAGAGCGCGCCAGGAAAGACCGTCAGAACCTCGGTTGGCACGATCGAAGGCTGAGATTGGGTCGCGGTTTTGCGGGAAGACGTCCCCTCAAGCGGGTCCAAAGCCTGGGCGAAGGCCGATCCGCAGACCGCCAAGCAGGCAAGCGCAGACAGCCTCGCTCCAAGCGCTCTTGTCT
>CAZHYF010000231.1:2128-4675 GCA_964536635.1 uncultured Rhodospirillaceae bacterium
GCAAACCACAAACTGCAAGGCGCCTATCGCGCGGACAGGCGATCCTTACCAGCCCTTACCAGCCTTGCAAGCTGCGAGAGCCGCGCGCTAGGCGGCCGCTTGCAGAGACCGCCAGACCGCTTGCGGGGTCGCGGGCATGTCGAGGTCCACGATGCCATCCTGCTTCAGCGCGTCGATCATGGCGTTGATCACCGCGGCAGGCGAGGCAATCGAACCCGCCTCGCCGCAGCCCTTGGAGCCCAGATCGTTGGTGGTGCAAGGCACCGCCTCGGTATAGTGGAACTCCATGTGCGGCATGGTATCGGCGCGCGGCATGGCATAGTCCATCAGCGAGCCCGAGATGAGCTGCCCGCCTTCGTCGAACACCACATGTTCGCACAGCGCTTGGCCAAGGCCCTGGACAACGCCGCCGTGAACCTGACCCTCGACCAGCAAGGGGTTCAACAGCACGCCGAAATCATCAACGATGGTATAGCGCAGAACCTGGGTCTCTCCGGTCTCGGGGTCCACCTCAACCTCGGCAACGTGGCAGCCATTGGGATAGGAGTTGTCGCGAATCTTGGTCGTAGCGCTGTCATCCAAGCCGCCTGGGTGGCGCTCGGCCAGCGCCATGAGGCTGGTGCGGCGGTCGGTGCCAACCACGCTCACTTCGCCAGCGTCAAAGCGGATATCATCCACCGCGCACTCGAAGTCGTCAGCAGCCAGGGCCTTGGCCTTCTCGATGATCTGTTCGGCCACGCCATTGATCGCAGTCGATTGCGTGATCATCGAGCGCGAGCCGCCGGTACCGCCGCCGGTAGGAATGCGGTCGGTGTCGCCCTGGATCATGCGCACTTGGCCAATGTCTACACCCAACCGGTCCGCCATGAGCTGCGCAAAGGCGGTCTCGTGGCCTTGGCCGTTGGACTGCGTGCCGACGGTGAATTCCAGTTTGTTGTCGCCGACAAAGGTCACGGTGCAGGTCTCTTTAGGAGCGCCCAGCGTCGACTCGATATAGTAGCACAGACCGATGCCACGCCGCTTGCCCCGAGCAGCCGATTCCTGGCGGCGGGACTCGAAGCCCGCCCAATCCGAGCGTTCCAGCACGTCGCTCAGCACCAGATCGAAATTGCCGTCATCGTAGGTGGTGCCGCTGGCCGCCGTATAGGGCATGGCCGCCGGCGCAACGAAGTTCTTGCGGCGGAATTCGACGCGATCCAGCCCCAGGGTCTGGGCAGCCTTATCCATCAGGCGCTCGACCAGGTAAATGGCTTCAGGACGCCCCGCGCCGCGGTAAGCATCAACCGGAGTGGTGTTGGTGTAGACACCCTCGACCGCGACGTGGAAGGCAGGCACGTCATAGACGCCAGTCGCCACCTTCAACATGGCACCGGTGGGAATGAAGGGGGCTGCATCCGACAGGAAAGCACCCATGTCGGCCTTCAAATGGATGGTCATAGCAACGATCTTGTCGTTGGCATCCAGGCCCAAGCGCGCGGTCGAAAGATGGGCACGGCCGCCCAAATCGGTCAGCATGCACTCCGAGCGCTCAGAGACCCATTTGACCGGGCGGCTCAGGCGGCGCGCGGCCAGGCAGACCAAGGGCTGCTCGACGCAGGGAAAGGCGCGTGTGCCAAATCCGCCACCAACATCGGGGGTCACCACGCGCACGTGTTCAGGCGGCAATTTGAGGAAATCCTTCGCCAAGCGCGTTTTGAGCGCCCAGCCGCCCTGCGTGTTGGCGGTCATGGTCAGCTTGTTCGCTTCAGCGTCCCACTCGGCGATGGCGATGCGGGTCTCCATAGGGTTGGAGATGATGCGATTGTTGACCAACGTCAGCTCAACGACACGATCGGCAGACGCCAGCGCGGTCTCGGCGGTGTCAAGCTGGCCATGGCTCCAGTGGAAGGCGCGGTTATCAGCGATGTCAGGGTGGACCTGCGGCTGGCCTGGCTCCAAGGCGGTCTGGAAATCGGGCGCGGCCTCGACCTCATCGACCTCGAATTCGATCATCTCGGCGGCGTTCTTGGCCTCGTTCAGGCTGTCGGCTACGATGAAGGCCACCGCCTGCCCTACGTGATGCACCCGCCCGTTCGCCAGAATGGGAAACTGCGGCTCGGGCATGGTGCTGCCGTCGGTCTGCGTCAGCAGCGCGCCGCACTTCATGTGATTGATACCTTCGGCCTCCAGGTCGGCTGCGGTCATGATCAGATGGACGCCCGGTGCCTCTTTGGCATCGTCAATGGTCAAGGTGGTGATGCTGCCCGCAGCATAGGGCGAGCGCAGCACATAGCCGATCAGGCCTCCTTCCAGCGGAATATCGTCGCTGTAGGCGCCGTGCCCCGTCACGAACCGTTGATCTTCGACACGTCGCACGGGCTGGCCGAAGCCGAATTTGCCTGCAATGGCTTGATTGGGAACCGATTGAGACGAAGAATCTGACATGAGCCTGGTCCTTTTTGATTGGCGAGCGTTTGTGTATAGGGCCAGAGCAGGAAGGCTTGCAAGCCTGCCGCTGTGTCGCGCCACACTTGCAAGCCTTTACAAATGTTCGGCCACGCCGACTAG
>CAZHYF010000232.1:0-4665 GCA_964536635.1 uncultured Rhodospirillaceae bacterium
TTTTAACGCAAGTCCATGCTCTCTCGTGTTGCCACTCATTCGCGGCTTGCTCTAGCGCATGGCCTCGCCGATCAGGTCTTCTGCCAGCTCGTCGAGCATCATGTCTTCGGCCGTGCCATAGACCTGCTCGCGGCCCAATTCCAGCATGATGGGCACCGCCAGCGGCGAGACCCGGTCCAAGCGGCGATAGTCGATCTTGCCGGCAAAGCGGGTCAGCATGGCCGCCAAGCGGCGGATATCGCAGAGGCCACGCGCGGCCTCGGCTCGGGTGGCGCGCAGCAGCACGTGGTCGGGCTCGTGTCCGCGCAACACGTCATAGATGATATCGGTGTTGAAGGTGACCTGTCGCCGCCCTTTGCGTTGTCCGGGGTACTGCCGCTCGATCAATCCGCCAATGATGGCGCAGTTCTTGAATGTGCGCTTCATCAAGGAGGTCTCTTGCATCCAAGCCTCCAAGTCGTCGCCCAGCATGTCTTGATCGAACAAGCGCTCCACGTCAGGGTGCTGGTGCAAGGCCCAAGTCGCGATCGCGTAGTCCGTACCAACAAAGCCAAGAGCACCGCAACCCTCGCGGTCCAGGCGACGGGTCAACAGCATGCCCAGCGTCTGGTGAGCATTGCGACCCTCGAAGGTGTAAGCCACCAGATACTCCTTACCGGCGCGCGGAAAGGACTCGATCAACAAGCGCTCGGCGGAGGGCATGCCCGAACGTGCGCGCTGGATCTTCAGCCAGTCTTGTACCTCATCGGGGAAGTTGCGCCACTGCGCGGGCTTGCTCATCATGCCCCGCACCCGCTCGGCAAGCTGGGTGCTGATCGGTAGCCGCGCGCCGCCATAGACCGCCACCTTGGCCGAGCGGTCCGCCGCCGCCGCCCGCACCTTCACATCGGTTTGTTGGATTTCAATGAACTCCAACACCTGGCCGCCGAACATGAAGGTATCGCCTGCGGCCAACTGCATGGCAAAGCTCTCCTCAAGCTCGCCAATGGTCTTGAAGCCCTTTTTCACCTTCAGCATGGGGGCTTCAACAATCACGCCGACATTGCTGCGATAGGCGCGCAAGTGCGCCGGGCTGGCGATGACATAGCGCCCATCAGGCAGAGCCTTCAGCCGCCGGTAGCGCTCGTAGGCGCGCAGGGCGTAGCCGCCATGGGCGATAAATGCCAAGGTGTCGTCGAAGTCCTTGCGGCTCAGGCTCTGATAGGGCGCGGCATCCAGCACCTCGCGATAGAGCTGGTCCGGATGAAAGGCCCCCTGGCAGGCCACTGCCCAGATGTGCTGCGCCAGCACGTCCAGCGTGCCCGGATAGGGCGCTTCCCCGTCTAGATCGTCGGCCAAGATGGCGTCCTTGGCCGCTTGGCATTCGAGCAACTCAAAGCGGTTGGCAGGGATGAGAACGGCGTGCGAGGCCTCGTCCAAGCGGTGATTGGCGCGGCCGATGCGCTGGACTAGACGCGAGGCCCCTTTGGGCGCTCCCACCTGGATCACCAGGTCGATGTCGCCCCAGTCGATGCCCAGATCCAGCGAGGAGGTGGCCACCACCGCGCGCAACTGGCCCGCGGCCATGGCAGCTTCGACCTTGAGGCGCTGCTCCAGGTCCAGCGAGCCGTGGTGCAGCGCAATCGGCAGGTTTGCATCGTTCATGCGCCACAGTTCGTTGAATACCAGCTCGGCCTGCGCGCGGGTGTTAACGAAGACCAAGGCCAGGCGCGCCTTGAGGATGTGCTCATAGACCTGCGCGCTTGCATAGAGCCCCATGCGGCCTGCCCAGGGCATGCCCTCGGGCGGACAAACGATGTCGATGCGCGGGGGAATACCGCTGGGGCCTTGGATCGTCACCACCTCGGGGTCGTCGATTTCGCCCTTAGGCGACAGCCAGGCGCGGGCCCAATCGGCGTCGGCCAGCGTGGCTGACAGGCCAACACGCCGGTGCTGCGGCGCCAGGCTATTCAGTCGTGTCAATCCCAGCGACAGCAGGTCTCCCCGCTTGACCGTATTGAGCGCGTGGAGCTCGTCGATGATCAGGCACTGCAAGGAGGCGAACATGGCAGGCGCGGTGGGGTAGGAGAGCAGCAGCGCGAAACTTTCGGGCGTGGTCAGCAGCAGGTTGGGCGGGGTCTTGCGCTGACGCTCGCGCTCGGCCTGGCCGGTGTCTCCGCTGCGCACACCAACGCTCAGCGACAGCCCCATGTCGGCGACCGGGGTCGCCAAGTTGCGTTGGATATCGGCTGCCAAGGCCTTGAGCGGCGAAATATAGAGCGTGTGGAGTCCCTCGCGGGGGCATTGATGCAAGTCGATCAGGCTGGGCAAGAAGCCCGCCAGGGTCTTACCGGCGCCCGTCGGTGCCATCAGCAAAGCGTGCTTGCGCTGCCGGGCCGCCTGGATCAGCGCAGCTTGGTGATCGCGAAGCTGCCAGTCCCGCGCAGCGAACCAGGTTTCAAAGACCTGGGGCAGGAGGGCCTCCACTGCCACGCCCGCTAGTCCTCACCGGCCAGCTTGGCGGTGCGCACGGCGTCGCGATAACGCTGCATGAGCCGGGCCTTGATGGCTGCCAGCGCCTCGCTGCCGCTGCGAAAGCGCTGAGCCTCAGGCAAGATGGCCTGCGCCAACGCCAGAGTTTCGGCCTTGGTTAGGCGCGTTGCCTCCAGGCTTTGCAGGTAGGCCTGGAGGGCGTTGGCCAGCCCGGCATCGCTCTGCATGGCAAGCTGTTGGTGGCGGGCGATCAAATCCCGAGCCTGAACGCTGGGGGCCGTGTCTTTCGGGCTCTGCCTGCTGGTCTGCTCAGCCGAGCGAGACCCGCGTTTGGACGGGGCTAAGGTCTTACGGTGACGGGCCAACAGGGCGCGCTCGTGCGCGGTGAGGGTTTGCGGCGCGTCTGCCGTCGCCAGCCGGTCCAAAAGGGCGAGCAGCGTGCGGCTAGCCATGGCTCGGGGTCGCGTCGGGGCGCGCGGCATAAAAGTCATCCAAGCGCTGAACGATGGCATCGCCGAGCCGGTCCATCAGCTCGCGGGTGGACTTGTCTTTCAGATAGGCAAAAGCCGAACCCGAGGCCGCAGCCACCGCTGACTTCTGGGGGATCTCAGCCCCCTCGAACAGATGCACAGGCCCGCGCCACTGCGGCGGCAGGTCCATGGCCATGTCGGCCCAAATACCGCGTTCGTTGGCGGTCAGCGACACCGAGTTATCGACCATGGTGCCGATGACACCCAAAATCTCCAACGTTGGGAACAACAGCGGACGCATCTCGCGCAGTTGGCGGATGAAGGTCGTGACAGCCTGGCTCGACATGCGGTCCAATTTGGTCGGGATCAGCACGTGCGTGGAGCAAGTCAGCGCGTTGATGACCCCGGTGGTCAGGCGCGGCGGACAATCGAGCAGAATAAGGTCGTAGGATGATTGCACCGCTGGATGCAGTAAGTAGCGCGCCATGACGAAGCGCGCGTCCATGCTGGTGTCTCCCAACAGCCAGGACAGCATGACCTGGTTTTCCACTGTCGCAAAGTCATAGAAAGAAGGCAGCAACGCGGTATGCGGCAGGGCTGGCGACAGCGATTGCGCGGCATAGGGCAGCCACTGGGGCTCCTTGTCCCCCTTGATCAAGTGGTGGGTCAGGGTCTCTTCGGCGATAAAGTTGCCGCTCGCATTCAAGGCCAGGGCCGACAAGGAGCCTTGATAGTCCAGATCGACCAGCAGAACACGTTTGTTCCACTTGGCATCCAGGTAGGCCGCGAGGTTGGCGCAAAGCGTGGTCTTGCCCACACCGCCCTTGAGGTTGGCCATGGTGATGATGGGGATCGACTTTGCCAACTTGGGCGCGATGTCCGGGGCCTCGGTGCTCTCGTAGCGCAGCCAGATTTCCTTGTCTTGGCTGCTCATGGCGCTGCGCAGGCGGCCCAGACGGGCCATGAGGTCGTCTTTTTCGGCCATGTGGCGTTGTTCGGACTGCTCGGCTTGCGCGACCCTTGCCTGGGCGCGGCGACGCCGAGCTGGTGCCAAGAAGACCGCATCCCAAAGCGCACCAATCACCGCACCGATGGCCAGGACCAGCAGCAGAAGCAAGAAGATGCCAAATGGATTGGTTAAGAAAAAGCCCATAGGCGCTGACAGAAGCCCCCCTCAAAGCCCGTGGCTGCACGCGGCGACGCTATTCGGGCCGCCGCTTGGTGCAGCTTCAGCTTATTCGGACGCCGCCGGACGCTTGTAGCTGATGGCTTTGTCTTCGAGCATGCCGAAGAATTCGCCGCTCTCGAACATCTCTTTGACGATATCAAAGCCGCCGACGAATTCGCCCTTCACGTAGAGCTGCGGGATAGTCGGCCAGTTCGAATAGTCTTTGATGCCTTGGCGCAGCTCGTCGCTCTCCAGCACATTCACGTCCTGGGCTTCGATCTGCAAGAACTGCAGCAGTTGCGCGACACCCGAGGAAAAGCCGCATTGCGGGAAATTCATCGTGCCCTTCATAAAGAGCACCACATCGTTATTTTGAACGATTGAATCAATTTGAGCTTGGGTTTGCTCTGTCACGTCTGGTCACTCCATTGGTCGGCCGTTCTGGCCTCTATGTCCTTAAGACCCTTATGTCTTTAAGATTAGGCATGTAGGCCTTTTGACCGCAAAGCTCAAGTCTTCGCAACTTTGGTGGGTGCAACACTTTGCTGAGGCTAG
>CAZHYF010000233.1:0-2289 GCA_964536635.1 uncultured Rhodospirillaceae bacterium
CTAAACCTCTAGCCAGTCTTTGTGTAGGATGGCACGACTGGCCAACCAACGAGTCGAACACACACAATGGCAAAACACCTGCTTCGGTATCTCGCGTCGCTAATCCTGATCCTGGGACTGAGCACTGCCGCCCGGGCACAGACCCCAGCCGTCAACCCCGACATGGTCGCAGTTTGTGGTCAGTTGGATATTGGCGTGGTGATTGATACCTCGGGTTCAATAACTGCGTCCGACTACGATGCCATCATTGATTCACTGCAAAATTTCCTGACCGCTTTGGCCAATACGGGAAACGCGGCGACCATCGCCACCTTCTCGACCAGCGGTACGGTGCAGACCGAATATTTTGACATCACGACAGCCAACATCGGTACGGTCATCACGCAGCTTCGTGCCATCACAACTGGCGGCAATACCAACTACGAAGCCGGCTTCCGCGCTCTGCTGCACTCGGTCGATGGCGATCCTGCAACGACCTATGGCGGCGCGGACGTCCTGAACAACGCGAATGCGACCCGCTATCCCGATCTGTTGATGTTCTTCACCGACGGCTGGCCCAACACGGTGAACGCCAGCGACGCCATCACCAGCAACGACCCGGCGACCTCCTCTGCTGGCAACCAGGCAGCCGCAAACGCTGCCATCAACGAGGTCAATGCCTTTAAGGCCGCTGGTACGCACGTCTTCTCGCTGACCTATGATCACGGCAGCGGCGGCGGACTCCTCGGCAACCTCTTGCTGGTGCTGGAATTTGGCATCAGCCTGCTGTTCCCGTCCACGCCGGACTATGCGCAATATATCATTACGGAAATCACGGGCCCAGGTGAGACGCAATGGAACGGCGCGGCCAATACGTTGGCGACGGCGGATTATGTGCTGGTCAACAACTTTGCGACGGTCTTCGATGGCGTGGCGGATGCCTGTTTGCGCGACCTGTCCTTGACCAAAACGGTTGATACGGGCGCGGTCAATACCGGCGATACCGTCAACTTTACCCTGACTGTCAACAACGCTAGCCTGGAAGCGGCGACTGGTGTTGAAGTTACGGATGTCTTGCCCGCTGGCTTGAACTACGTGCTCGACAATGGCGGCGGCAGCTATAACAGCGGTACTGGCGTGTGGACCGTCGGCACTGTGCCCGCAAGCGGGAGCGCCAGCTTGACCATCACCGCCACCGTCTCGGCTACGACCACCGTGACCAACATCGCGGAGATCTCGGCGGCTGATCAAAATGACCCGGATTCGACCCCCGGTAACGGCGATCCGAACGAGGATGACTATGCCTCCGTGTCGGTCAAACCGTCGGCCACCAACCCTGACTTGGTGGGTATTTGTGAGAATTTGGACATTGGCGTCATCTTGGACACCTCGGGCTCGATCTCGCCAGCCGAATACGCCAGCATGATCACCTCGCTCGAGCAATTCATGCAGCAGTACTCAGGCCGCAACAACTTCATCACCATCGCGACCTTCGCCAACACAGGCAATCTGGAGTACGCTTATACTGAGCTGACCACGATCAACTCAGCCGCCATTGCTGCAAACTTGGCGACCATCACACCCTTTGGCAGCACCAACTATGAGGCCGGTTTGCGCGCCCTACTGCACAGCGTTGACGGCAACTTGGCGACCACATACGGCCTGGGTGCCGGCGAAAACCTGGCTGCGGCACGCTATCCAGACCTCTTGCTGTTCTTCACCGACGGGGTCCCCAACCTGCAACAAGCTGTGGACCTGTTTACAGACAATGGCACAGCGACCCTTACCTCGGCGACCGAGGCCGATGCAGCGGCTGGCATGGTCGATGAAGCCAACGAGTTTAAAAACAACGCAACGCACATCTTTGCGATCGTCTTTAACAGCGGCGGAACGACCAATGAGGAATTCATCGTCACCGAGATGACCGGTCCCGGTGCGACGCTGTGGAATGGCTCACCAGCGACCTTCCCAACGGCGGACTACTATGTGGTCTCCAGCTTTGCCAATATCTTCGCCGATATCGGCGCAATCTGTGTCAGCGACTTGGCGCTGACCAAGACTGTTGACAATCCGACGCCGAACAACGGTGCGGACGTGGTCTTCACCGTCACCGTCACTAACCAGAGCGCCGCCAGCGATGCCACTAACGTCACGGTTGGCGACCTGCTGCCCGCTGGCTTGGTCTATGTCAGTGACACCGGTGCTGGCAGCTACAACAGTGGCACTGGTGTTTGGACCATTGGCACCTTGGCCGCAGGCGCTTCGACCAGTTTGAACATCACCGCGACCGTCAACGGCGTTGGCACCTTT
>CAZHYF010000233.1:2389-4606 GCA_964536635.1 uncultured Rhodospirillaceae bacterium
TTACAGCAGGTAGCGACAACTACGTCGCTGGTCCGCCAGAAACCCTGACCTGGAATATCCCGACTGTAGCGGCCAACTCCAGCGAGACCTGGACGATTGTCACCCAGGTTGACCCCTTGCTGGTTCCCTAAGCAGCAGAACCTATCCGGTGAGTTTGGACGGGCTCGGTTCCATTGCGGCGCCGAGCCCGTTTTTGTTGTGCCCCTAGATAGGTAAATTTCGTAACGTGTTAAATAAACTTGCCTGCGCGGGCGCCGCTGCTAGACTTAGGACTTGAGCAAACCGTTGGAGGCTTGCGTTAAGCCTGGTCTTCAACGCCCCAAGGAAGAGCCGCATGCCCCTGTCCGAAGACACAAGCGCCTTACTGGCACGCCGCCAGCGCCTGCTCGGCCCCAACCTGCCGACCTTCTATGACGAGCCGCTGCACATCGTGCGCGGTGAAGGAGTCTGGCTGTGGGACGCCCAGGGGCGCAAGTATCTCGACTGCTACAACAACGTGCCGCACGTCGGCCACAGCAACCCGCGCGTCGTCCAAGCCATCTGCGAGCAAGCCGGGCGGCTCAACACCCATACCCGCTATCTGCACGAGGGTATCCTTGACTATGTCGAGCGCCTGACCGCCAGCTTTGCACCGGAGCTAGACACGGCTCTTTTGACCTGCACTGGCTCTGAGGCCAACGATGTCGCGTTGCGCATGGCCAGCGCCATGACCGGCAAGGCGGGCCTGATCGCAACCGACGCCACCTACCACGGCAACACAACAGCGGTGGCCAAGCTGTCGGCTAGCAACCGTTCGCCCTATGGAGACAGCGGCCACATACGTTGGGTCGCGGCGCCCGACTCCTACCGCGCGCCCGGTGGACCCGAAGCCTCGGCCGAGGCCTTTGCCGCAGCCGTCGGGCAAGCGATCGCGGAGCTGGAGGCCAGCACGCACGGCTTCGCGGGCCTGATCCTCTGCCCGCACTTCGTCAACGAGGGCTTTCCCGATCTGCCGCCCGGCTGGCTGAAGCCGACTTTGGAGCGGGTGCGCGCGGCAGGTGGCGTCTTCATCGCCGATGAGGTTCAGCCGGGCTTTGGGCGGCTGGGCTCGCACATGTGGGGGCATCAGCGCCAGGGCATCACGCCCGACATCGTGACTATGGGCAAGCCCATGGCCAACGGTCATCCGGTCGGCGGCCTGGTCACCCGCGCTGAGGTCATGGCGCAGTTCCGCGCCACCTACCGCTATTTCAACACCTTTGGCGGCAATCCGGTCTCCTGCGCGGCGGCCACGGCGGTGCTCGATGAGCTGGAGGAACGCCAGCTCATGGCGCAGGCGCTGGAGGTTGGCAGCTATGCCAAGCAGCAGCTCCAACAGCTCGCCGGGCAGCACAGCGTCATGGGCGATGTGCGCGGGCAGGGGCTGATTTTTGGCGCCGAAATGGTGCTGGATCGTCAGACCAAAGCGCCCGCAGCGGCCTACACGGACCGACTGATCAACGCCATGCGCCAGCGTGGCATCATTCTTAGCAAGCTGGGGCGGCACAAGAATAGCTTGAAGATCCGCCCGCCCATGCTGTTCGAGCGCCTGCATGTGGATCTGTTGATCGACACGCTGGACGAGGCCATGCGCGCGACGCCGCTGGAGGCGGCATGAGCGGGCGCCCGAGCCAGGAGCTGATCGAAGCCGCTTTGGCCCGATGGGGGCTGGCGCAGGCCGAAGCTAAGCTCGCCGCCGAGCGCGAAAACCAGGTCTTTTGCGTGACATCCGGGGCCGAGCGCTTTGCGTTGCGGTTCCACCGGCCTGGCTACCGCAGCACGCCAGAGCTTGAGAGCGAATTGGCTTGGACCCGCGCGCTGGCCGCCGGGGGGCTATCCGTGGCAAACGCACATCCCAGCGGCTCCGGGCGCTTGATCGAGGAGCTGAGGGGCTGGCAAGTGGACCTGCTGACTTGGCTCGACGGCGCGCCCATGGGGCAAAGCAACCAGTTTCTAGATCGCCCCGACAAGCCGCTGATCTATGAACGGCTTGGGCAAGCCATGGCGCGCCTGCACACGATCAGCGATGCCTGGCAACCGCCCGCGGGGTTCCAGCGTTGGTCTTGGGACCGCGACGGCCTGCTGGGCGAAGCGCCGCTCTGGGGCAGGTTTTGGGACAATCCGGCTTTGGATCGCGCAGATCGCAACCTCATGCTGCGGTTTCGCGCCCGCGCTCAGGCCGATTTGCAGGCACAGGCC
>CAZHYF010000234.1:0-4571 GCA_964536635.1 uncultured Rhodospirillaceae bacterium
CTAAGGCAGGTCACCGGCTCGGAGCCGTTGTGCGATGTCGGTGTCGGCAGAGCCTTGTTGTTGTAGACCCGCTCGGCTGGCACGCAGCTTGCTTCGGTGCGCTCGACAATCCGCTGGGCCAGAGGCTGGAAGTGCGCATAGGGGTCATCGGACTGGCTCTGATCAGTCTGAATTGCGGTGCAATCATGCAGCTTGATGTTGGCGAACAAGATCGCAGCCAAGGGATCGGTGAGCAGCGACACGATGGTTGCGCCCGACGAGATATCAGCGCCGCCGGACAAAGAAATGCAGGCGACATCCAGCACAGATGCCGTGCCGGCAACGCGCAGGCTGGCGTCGGACAGGGAGTTGCTGAGCATGAGGCAGCTCGACAAGCTGAGTTTGGCTGAGCCTGCAACGTCCAAGGCGGCATCGGCTTCGGCCGACAAGGCGATGATGCAGGCTTCTTTGTTCGCTTGGTTGCGGCTGTAGCTGGCAACAGCAGTTGCGGCGATATCGTAGTCGCCAGAGAACATGATCTTGGTCAGATATCGCGGCGCCGTGCTGCGCACCTCGGCCTGGATGAAGCCGTCGCGCCCGGCAAAGGGGCCGGTGGTCGGCGGCCAGTGGTAGGTGATGGGCAAGGCCTTGCCGTCCTGGCGCGCCGACAAAGACTGCAACGTCGCTTGGATGGCGCTGTCACCGCCGCCGTAGGCCGCATCCAGCGCGATGGAGTAAGCGGCTGCATCGGCCACATCTTGGTAGTCCGAGCGGATGCCTTCCCAGTGCTGGTATTCCACGGCCATGCCGACCATGACCAGAAAGAAGGGCGCGGCCACAGCGGCGGGCACCGCAATGGCACCCCGGCAATCTTGGACAAAGCGGCGAAAACGCGCGAGGAGGCTCTTCATGCTGCTATCCCTGCAAGAAGACGGGGGTGATAATGGTGACGAACAAAATGGGGAAGAAGAAGACGATCAGCGGCACGGTCAGCTTGGGGCCAAGAGCAGCGGCCTTCTTTTCGACCTCCTGTTCCTTTTGCTTGCGGTTCTCCATGGCATTGGCTTGCAGCGCCTTGCCCAGCGGCGTGCCCAGCAGCTCGGACTGGATCACGTCGAAGACGAAGCCGCGCACGAGCGGATTGTTGACCCGATCTCCCAAGCGACGATAGGCATCTTCGCGCCGCTCCAGCAAGGACAGCTCGGTGACCGTAATGGTCAGCTCTTTGGCCAACTCTGGCGCCATGTTCGACATCTCGATGGCCGCCCGGCGGGTGGCGTTTTCGAAGGTCTGACCGCTAGAGACCGAAATCACGATGATATCCAAGGCATCGCCCCAGAATTTGTTGATCTCTTTCAAGCGCTTGCTTTTGCGGTTGTAGAGATAGACCTCTGGAATGAAGAAGCCCACCGCGGCGGTTCCGAGCCAGATGAACTGGAAATAGGAGCGGTAGAAATCGTAGGGCGACAGCAAGATATGCAACAACAGCGGCATCATCACAGCGCCCAAGACCTTGCCGGTCAGGGCATAGGCTAGGCCATTGCGATGCAGCACGCCCGCACGCTTCAGCTTGTTGCGCATGGAATCGGCGATTTGCCTGTAGATGTTGAGCTTTTGGAAGCCCAGGGTGATGACCTTTGACAAGCCCAGCGCCAGGTTTTCAAGTTGGCTCTGCTTTTGTTTGCTTTGGCTGCGCAAGGTGACGACCTTGCCGCGCATCAGATCTTGCATGGCGCTGAGCTGGCGGCTGCGCACCACGCGGTGAAACTCGAAGAACAAGTAGAGCGCCACCAGCACGATGGTGCCGGCGGTCAGCATCAAGAGGTTGGCGAACAATTTTGGATCGACGTAAATCTTAAGTCTCCAAATTGATCATCTGGGCCATGACGAAGACCCCCATGCCCATCCAGAACAAACAGCCCGCGATCACGATGTGACCGGTGGAGGTGAAATAGAGCGGAGCGGTGTACTCGGGCGACAGCAATTGGACAGCGCCCAACACCAGAACTGGCATGGCGCCGACGATCCAAGCGCTGGTTTTGGCCTCAGAGGACAGGGCCTTGATTTTGCCCTTCAAGGTCTTGCGCTCTTTGAGCAGGTTGGACAGGTTTTCCAGCGTCTGAGACAGGTTGCCACCGGTGCGGGCCTGCAAGGAGACCACGATGGTGAAGAACTTAACCTCGGGCAGATCGACCCGCTCAGCAAAGCGATCCATGGCCTGGGTGATGGGCAGGCCGAGGTCTAGATCGTTGAAAATCTTGCGAAATTCGCTTTGAACGGCGATACCGCCTTCCTTGGATACCAGTTTGAAACAGGCGTTGACCGCCATGCCGTTGCGCACACCACGAATAATCACGTCCAGGGCGCTCGAAAACTCTTCGACAAAGCGCGCCTGGCGTTTTTTGGCGGTGCGCTTCAGGTACATCCAGGTGACGAAGGCGAAGCCAAAGGCGATCAGCACCAGCGCGAAGGTTGGTAGTTGCAAGAGGGTCAAAATGCCCAGAAGGCCCGCCAGAAAGACGAACCAGATCAGGACAAACTTTTTTGGATCGGTCTCATAGCCTGCTGCGTAGAGCAGCTTCTTAAGGTTAAAGACCGAATTCTTGCTGCGCAGCGCATCCAGCTCCTTGAGCGATTCGGCGACCGACTTGGCGTGCGGTTGACGACGGCGTGCGCGTTTGCTGGTCTCGTCCAAGCCCAGCAAAATGGCGATTTGGCCGACGGTTTGCTTACGGCTGGCGTCGGCGTAGAGGCCGTAGGATAGCCCCAACAGGGCAACAACGGCCAGCATGACAATCAGTGATACTAGAGCGAGCGTATCCATGGTTTTCGCCCCTTTTTGGGGCCCTTCTTCTCTGTCCCTGCTTGCTGCGTTGAGCGAGCATTAGCCCTTGGCTCTCGTTGGAGCCTTGTTGCGGGCGGGTCTTGACGGGGCGCCGCTAGGCGGCGGTGTTGATGGCGGTCATAGCCTCCAGCAATTGATCGCCCATGCCGTATTGCTGGGCGCGGTTCATAAAGTGTGGCGTGGTAATACCGGTGCCTTTGTGGTGGCCGATAATCTTGTTGTTTTCGTCGCGGCCTTGCGACTGAAACTTGACCAGATCTTGGGTCACGATCACCTCTTCCTCCATGCCGGTCACCTCGCTGATGGCGGTGATCACGCGGCGACCGTCGTTCAGGCGCGAGGCCTGGACAACGATATCAACGGAGGAGGAAATCATCTCGCGGATGGCGCGCAGTGGCAGGGCAGATCCGGCTGGCGAGGCGATGATCATGGATTCAAGGCGCGACAGGGCCTGGCGAGTATCGTTGGCGTGCAGTGTGCCCATCGAGCCATCGTGGCCGGTGTTCATGGCCTGCAACAAGTCAAAGGCCTCGCCGCCGCGCACCTCGCCCACGATGATGCGCTCGGGGCGCATCCGCAGGCAGTTTTTCACCAGGTCGGTCATGGTGACTTGCCCGCCGCCTTCGATGTTGGGCGGCCGGGTTTCCAGAGAAACCACGTGATCCTGCTGCAATTGCAGCTCGGCGGCGTCCTCACAGGTGATAATACGCTCGTCGTGGTCGATGAAGGCGGTCAGGCAGTTGAGCAAGGTGGTCTTGCCAGAGCCGGTTCCGCCGGAAATCAACACGTTACAGCGCACGCGGCCGATGATTTGCAGCAGGCGGGCCGCATCGGGTGTGATGGAGCGGAACTTGACCAAATCGTTAATGGTCAGCTTGTCCTTGCGGAACTTACGAATGGTCAGCGTCGGGCCGTTGATGGCCAAGGGCGGAATAATGACGTTGACCCGCGAGCCGTCCAACAAACGTGCGTAACAGATGGGCGAGGATTCATCGACCCGCCGGCCGACCAGGCGCACAATGCGCTGGCAGATCTGCAGCAGCTGTTCGTCGTTGGAAAACTTGATGGGGGAGAGCTCGACCTTACCGCCGACCTCGATATAGACCTTGTCGTGGCCGTTAACCATGATGTCGGCGATGTCGTCGCGCGCGATCAGGGCTTCAAGCGGGCCGAGGCCTTTGATTTCATCGACCAACTCGTTGGCGAGGCGGTCATAGTCATTTGGATTGATATCAAGATCGCGCTGGCCAGCGATAACAATGACGGCAGATTTGATCTTGTTGAAGGCTTGGTCGCGGGTGTCTTCTCCCAGATCACCGGCATCCAAGATGTCAACCAGCTCGTTGCGGAGCTGGGACTTGAGGTCGATCCAGGCCTTGCGGCTCGGATCTTCAGAACTAGCCGATGTGCTGGCATCAAGAAAGCCAGCATCATCGGCCGAATTCTGTTTCTTTAATCGCTTTGCGAATCCCATGATATTACAATCTAAGGTCGCAGGGCTCTAAACGTATTGCCGTCTAGCCGGGCGATCGTTCAGCTTGTAGAGCGGGCGGCCTTACGCGGCGCCTGAGATCGCAGTAGCGATAGAGTTGAAGGCGGTAGAGATATTGCCGCCCAGCAGAGTAGCTGCAGCGATAATCACAACCGCGATCAGGCCAGCAATCAGGCCGTATTCAATTGCGGTAGCGCCTTTGGTGTCTTTTACGAACTTGACGAGAGTTTTCATTTTCATTCTCCATTGAGCTAG
>CAZHYF010000235.1:0-4556 GCA_964536635.1 uncultured Rhodospirillaceae bacterium
GCTATTTTGTCAAAACAGATTGCTTCTGCTTCGAGGCGCAAAAATTAGCCGCAGGCGAGTCCGTTGACATGCCCGTAGCATTTTATATTGAACCTGAGTTGGAAGACGATCCCTATCTGCAAGACGTGACCACCATCACCTTGTCCTATACCTTCTTCCCCATTCCCAAAGAGGACTGGCCCGAAGAAGCGCAGTAGCGCAAAGCGACGGTCAGACTGATAGGGCAAAAGATACTAACCGCGGACCTGCCAGATAACGCAGGCCAAAGGAGAGAACATGAGCGCAAATCACGACTACCACTTGGTCAACCCAAGCCCTTGGCCCATGGCAGGAGCCATTTCAGCTGGCCTGATGACTTTTGGTGCCGCTAACTTTTTTAATCTCAACAAGAACGGCGAGAGCCTGTGGATGGGCTTGCCTGCCTGGTGGTTGATGGCCGTCGGCTTCATCGGCGTCCTGTTGACCATGTTCTTGTGGTGGCGCGATGTTGTGCGTGAAGCCCATGGCGGCGACCACAAGCCGGTCGTTCAATTGGGCCTGCGCTATGGTGTGATCCTGTTCATCATCTCAGAGGTGATGTTCTTCGTCGCCTTCTTCTGGGCCTTCTTTGACTTCAGCCTGTTCCCGCGTGCTGTCACCGCAATCGCACCGCTGGTCAGCGACTTCAGCGAGATCGCAGACCAGAACGCGCGCGGCGTCTGGCCGCCGGTTGGCATCCACACCTTCGATCCGCTGGGCGTTCCGCTGCTGAACACTCTGGTGCTGCTGCTGTCTGGTACCACCGTAACCTGGGCACACCACGCACTGCTGGAGGGCAACCGTCGCGCCTTCATGTGGGGCCTGGGCTTGACCGTCGTCTTGGGCCTGAGCTTCACCGGCTTGCAAGCTCTTGAGTACATCGAAGCCGCTTTCGGCTTTAGCGAAGGTGCCTACCCCTCAACCTTCTTCATGGCGACTGGCTTCCACGGTGCGCACGTTATCATCGGTACCATCTTCCTGGCAGTAAACTGGTTGCGCGGCGCGTCTGGCCACTTCACCGAAAAGCAGCACTTCGGTTTCGAAGCGGCAGCTTGGTACTGGCACTTCGTCGATGTGGTTTGGTTGTTCCTCTACATCGCCGTTTACTGGAACCTCTTCACCCAGTTGTCTGTCGCCTAAGGCGGACGCGTAAACCTTATGCCCTACACAGTAGAGAAGGGGCGCTCGCAGCGCTCCTTATGGTCCAGCGTGTGGCAGTCCGGCTTTTTGTGCCGCTGCCCGAGATGTGGCGTAGGCCCACTGTATGAGGGCATTGCCAAGGTTCGGCCCGCGTGTACCCACTGCGGATTGGATCTTGGGCAAGAAGATGCGGGTGATGGACCGGCACCTTTCTTGACCATGCTGGTCGGCATGTTGATCCTGCCGCCAGCGCTGTGGTACGAATTTACCTTCGAGCCGCCCGTGTGGCACCATGCTTTGCTGTGGTTGCCGCTGATCTTGCTGCTGACCGTGGGGACCCTGCGCCCAGCCAAGTCCCTGCTTATCGCTCTGCAATACCGCTTCAAGGCGGGCGAGGCAGAGGAGAGCTTTGCTGACGAGCCAGGTGGATCCGACGACTCAGACGGGACGCAGTGACCTTGAGACCACAAGGACTGTTGCAAGGCTTTCGATTTCGGCCCCTGTTGACCCTGGTCACTCTGCCCGTCTTGCTGGCGCTGATCGGGCTCTCGATTTGGCAGTTCCAGCGCCTCGGTTGGAAGTCGCGGCTGATCGAGCAGGCGCAAACTGGTCTATCCCAGCCCGCAACGCTGTTTGACAGCAGCGAAGAGCCAGACCCCCTTAAGCCCTATATTGTGCGCGGCGAGCTGCGACCGGCTCAGTCGATCAATCTTTATGGCCATCGTGTCATGGGGGTGACCGGCGCGCATCATGTCAGCTTGCTGGTGCTTGAAAATGGCCAGCACCTGGCGCTCAATCGCGGCTGGGTGCCGCAAGACTGGCAAGACGCCGATCTCAGTCCCCGACCCTTTGAGGCGCGCGTTATTTTGCGCAAGGTTGCAGGGACGCGCGGCTTTGATCCCGCCAATGCCAATGTGCCCGAGCGCGGCATTTGGATCTACGCTGTGCCGCACCAGTTGGCGGAGGTGTGGGGCGTAGCCGACATCCTGGAGCCCGTCGCCTATGAGCTGAGGGCCTCCGAGCAAGGGTTTAGTCCGCACAACGATCAGGTGCCCTTGGGCCACCTGCCGAAGGTCAACCTGCACAACAATCACCTGGGCTATGCCTTGACCTGGCTGGCTTTGGCGGCCGCTCTGCTTGGCATCTATGGCATCTTAAGCCTTGAGCGCGGGCGCATCGAATTCTAGTTGCTCTTTGGCTTGATCTTGTGCTTGCACTAGGGCCTAGTGCAGGCAGGCGCGGGCGCGCACCTGCCCAAACACGCCAAGCACAAACAGCACAAACAGCACAAACAGCACAAGCCATTCAAAGCGACACGCCAAGGACACGCCATGACCGCTTATCAGCAGCTCGAAAGCCACTATAAAGAGATCGCCGTGATCGATGAGGCGGCCTCGATCCTCAACTGGGACTATTCGGTTATGCTGCCCGCAGGGGCGAGCGAAAATCGCGCCGAGCACCTGGCGCTGTTGGCCAAGCTGAGCCACCAGCGGCGGCAAGACGCGCGGGTTGGGGACTGGCTCGCCGAGGCCGCCAGCCAGCTTGAAACGCTCGACGCTGACGAGTCCGACTGGCAGCGCGCCAATCTGCGCGAGATCGAGCGCGAGTTTCGCCAAGCAACCGCCATTCCCGGCGATCTTGTCGAGGCCAAATCCAAAGCCACAACCCGCTGTGAGATGCGCTGGCGCCAAGCGCGCGCCGAGGCCGACTTTGCTGGCGTTCTGCCAGCCTTGACTGAGGTCTGGAACCTGGGCCGCCAGGAGGCTGAGATCTTGTCTGAGGCCAGTGGCCTGTCGCTCTATGACGCCCTGCTGGATCTCTATGAGCCCGGCGGGCGCTCGACGGATATCGACGCGCTGTTCGCCGACTACAGCGCTTTCTTGCCCGATTTCCTGGAAGCCGTATTGTCCAAACAAGAGGCGCAAGGGCCCTTCGAAGCGCCGCAAGGCCCCTTTACGACCCAGGATCAGCGGGCCCTGGGCGAGCGTGTCATGGGCGTCCTGGGCTTCAATTTCGATCAGGGCCGCTTGGATGTCTCGACGCACCCCTTCTGCGGCGGCACGCCCGCCGATGTGCGCATGACCACGCGCTACGACGAGGCCGACTTCACCTCGGCGCTGATGGGCGTGATCCATGAGACCGGCCACGGCCTCTATGAGCAGGGCTTGCCGCTGGACTGGCGTTTCCAGCCGGTTGGCCGCGCGCGGGGCATGGTCATGCACGAGAGCCAATCACTGTTTATGGAGATGCAGGTTGGCCGCTCGCCCGCCTTTCTTTCCTTCTTGCGCCCCATGATGGAGGAGACCTTCGGCGGGCAAGGCGATGCTTGGAGCCTGAACAACCTCCAGCGGCTCTATTCCAAGGTCCAGCCCAGCTTGATCCGCGTCGAGGCCGACGAGGTGACCTATCCGGCGCACGTTATTTTGCGCTACCGCCTGGAGCGCGCGATCCTGGCTGGTGATCTGGCTCTGGCCGATCTTCCGGGCGCCTGGAACCAGGGCATGCAGGATGCTTTGGGTATCCAGCCGCCGCATAACGGCTTGGGCTGCCTGCAAGATATCCACTGGTACATGGGCAACATCGGCTATTTCCCCACCTATTCGCTGGGCGCCATGGCCGCAGCGCAGTTGGCCGAGGCCGCGCGGCAAGCCCTGCCGGAGTTCGACGACTTGCTGGCCAAGGGCGATTTGGCACCGGTGCTGGCTTGGCTGCGCCAGGCGGTGCACAGCAAGGCTTCCAGCCGCTCGACGCAGGACATACTGCGCGAGGCCACCGGCAAGCCGCTGGACACCCAAGCCTTCAAAGCGCACTTGCAGCGTCGCTACCTGGACGGCTAGACCGTGGCGCTGATCAGCACCCAACAGCGCCTGTATCAGGGCCAAAACACAACCTGGTCGGCCGACCGCCGCTATCGCTATTTCTTGCGGCGGCCCTGGCACGAGCAGGTGGCGCAGGGCTTTGCCGAGCCTGAGATGAGCGCCGAAGGTCGCCCGCCGATCGCGTTTCTCTTGCTCAATCCCTCGACCGCCGATGAGGTCAAAGACGATCCCACGGTGGCGCGCTGTCGGCGCTATGCCGTGGCCTGGGGCTTTGGCGAGGTGATTGTTTTGAACGCCTTCGCCTACCGGGCTACCGATCCCAAGGACATGCGCGCGCAGGCCGATCCCGTCGGTCCAGACAACGATGCGACCCTGCTGGCCACCTTGCCGGCAGTGCAGGCCCTGGGCGGGCGGCTGGTCTGCGGTTGGGGCAATCATGGCGCGCACCTGGGCCGGTCGGACCAGCTCCGCGCTCTGTTGGCAGACTTCGAGGGGCTGCGCTGTTTTCCCAAGACCAAGGCGGGCGAGCCGGGCCACCCGCTCTATTTGCGCAAGGATGTGGCTTTGCAGGATCTGTGA
>CAZHYF010000236.1:0-4471 GCA_964536635.1 uncultured Rhodospirillaceae bacterium
TCCACCTGCTGATCCTCGACGACATTACCTACGTCACCAAGGATCAGGCCGAAACGAGCGTCCTGTTCGAACTCATAAGCGCGAGATATGAGCGCCGATCCATGCTGATCACGGCAAACCAACCCTTCGGAGAATGGAATGCGATATTCCCCGATCCGGCCATGACGTTGGCCGCCGTCGATAGGCTCGTTCATCATGCAACCATCTTCGAGATGAACGTGGAAAGCTATCGGCGCCGCGCTGCCGAACACGCTATGGGCCCTGGACGCCCAGCCCAAAGAGCCACACCAGCGAATACCAAACCTGATTGACGCGCCGCGACAATCAAAATCAATAAAAACCTTGATGGTGTCGCGAAAACCCGCCACCATCACAAACGTCGCGACCAAGGACTATCATCCTGATTGACGCACAACTCTCATCCAGATTGTCGCTCTATAGCAGCCCGCGCGGCTTGAGGTTGGCATGTCAATCCATGCGTCACGATAATCTTCCCACAGCAAGCGCTCGTCACTGCCGCTATCGTCCAGCGTCTCATCCAGATTGCCATAGTTCAGTAGGTAGTCAGCCAGCTCGATCTCACGCCGTCGCAGCGCGCGCAAATCTTCCCAGCTGCAATGCAATGGAAGGCTCATGGAATTCTCCAAATTTTAGGGGTTGGCCAGCGGCAAGCGGTGCCACCGTACGAGCAAGCCGCTAGGCAGCGGCGCAATCAAATCCCAAGCCCGACAGCTCTATAGGAGCAGCGGCATAGGCGATGGCGAGACAGGGGCTAAGGGTCTTGGCAGTCAGAGCGACGTTGGGCGTCCAAACCACCGGGTCTTGGCCATCCAGAGCCAAGCTAGCGCGGCGCAGGCAGCCCTTGGCATCAATCGACCAACGCCAATGCTGATGCGCGCCCGCTGGTATTTGCAGATTGACGCGGTGATGGGCTTTGCCACGCTCGTAGTCGCTAAAGGACTGGCCGTGGCAAACATAGGCGCCGAACGCCATAAGGTCATAGGCAAAGGCGGGCCCGTCCTTGAGCGTCGGATCGCACAGCCCCAGCATATAGAGCGCTTGTTCGTCACCCACTTTCAGATCAAAATAGAATTCGCAGGCCCGGTGGCGCGGCATCGCAAGGTCCGGCCAAACCAGCCAATCCCGCCAACGCGCGCCCTCGCGGCGGATCGCGAGGCCGCCGAAGCTGGATCGCACATCAAAGATGGCGTTGGACCAATGCCCCTCACTACCGGACCAGTCGCCGCCCGAAGCAAAGACCTCTCCCGGATCAAAAGCTCTAGCTTTGTAGTTCTTGCGTGCGTCAACGCCCGCTTTCTTGCGCAGGGGCCACACCGGTTTACTGCCCGGGCCGTTCGCGCCTGGGTGGTCATGATCCTGCGTACTGAGCGTGCTGCCTTGACTAGTCATAGGCCTCCTCTGCTGCAATGAATTGAACCCGGCCCTCAAGCGCACGCACCGATAGAGCGGCCGCCGAGCGGGTGGTAAAACAGCCGCCTTGACGGCCAATCTCGTAGACAAGCTGGCGATCATCATTGGCGAATATCTGCAAAAAGCCCTGGGCCTGGCTTAGTCGCGAGGGCAGCACCTGGATCCAGCGCTGGCGCACCATGTTGCGCGCAGCCTCAAAGACTGGGCAGCCTTGGCCATCGCGCAGATCCATTATCTGCTGACTGCCACGAAGCACCGCAGGCGGCTCGATCGCACAGCGCGAGACCTCTTCCTCGGCCTGGCGCACTTCTAGCCCCGCCGGGAACTCAGCGGCCAGCCCCAGCATATTGCTTTGAATATACATTATTTTCTTGTTTTGTTCTTACGCTCAGCGCTGTTGAAGCGGTCGCAAATCCAGATCAAGAAGCCAGAGACCTTTGAACCGGCTGTCACCTGGCACCCAAAAGGCGAACTGCCAGGGTCGCGGCAGGGCTAGGGTCTTTTCCAACCCCATAACCGCCGCGCCCAGCTCCCAAAACGCCAAACGCCGCGCTTGCGAACATCGCTCCTCGGGGCGCTTGCGTAACAGCCAAATCGAAAGGCAAGCCGGACTGTCGTAGGCACTAGCGAACTGCCCCAGACCGGGCCGGGAATCGCCTTTCGCCCCCTCCAGCACAACCGGGCGCAACGAGAAGTCCAGCTCTGCCTGAGCGCCCGCGTGGCCAACCCCTGAGACCCAAGGGCTTAGGCGGTTGCTGCTATCGAGCAGGCAAACTTGGCGGCTTGTCTGCTCTGGTTCCAGTCTGAGCACCGGGGCCAATCGCGGGTTGGCCTGCCCGGCAGTGCCACCGTCAGCTCGCATGCTATCTGACATGTCTAGGCCAGCGCGTCGGTGTCAAAATCATCCCGCGGCTCATCACCGCCTTCAGCAAAAATCGAAAACAACAAAAAGTCCTCGCCATTTTTGCCGTGGCTCGCAAACCGCGCCTCTTCGTGCATACCCAACCATGCCATCCAGCGATGCGCGATGCTGTGGTCCGCGTGTGAGAGCGCAACGCCTTTTCGCATACCCAGCGCAAACAGCCGTGGCTTGATCTCTTGCTTGATATAGCGTGAGGCAGGCTTTGCGATGGTCCGCCACTCCGGGCTGGCGACAAAGCCCAGCATAAACAGGCCTGGGTGTTGTTCGACAGCCGCCCAGACCGCTACGGGTTGATCGTCAATAAAAAAGCCCTGTTGCAGGGCTTGTGGGGCGTTGAAGGGGCGCATTAATGAGCGCGGATCGTCGTCAAAAGCAGTGGCACGCAGCTCGGTTAGGTCTTCTGGTCGCAAACGCTGAGCCAGCGCGTCAATTTCCTGCTCCAGCGCGCGGCGCGCTTCAAATCGTGTCGTCATATATCACCAATCAAAAGGGTTAAAACGAGAGTCTGAAGGCCCCCGGCGGCGGCGGTCCTGGCGCGTTGGCAAGCGCGCTTGCGCAAGCGCCATCAGGGCATAGCGGGTAGCGGCCATAAGGTCGTCTTGCTGCTTGACCACCTGCCCATCTTTGCGATGGTAAAGGCGGAATTCTTCGAACCAATCCGAACAAGAGGCAAAGACCTTGAGCCGGCCTGACTGCAGCCTCTGGTACATGAGCATGAGGCCCGCTTCGACCGAATTACCCCCTTCGGGAAACTGAACCGGCCCTGGCTGCATATTGAGCCCTTCTTGACGGTAGAGCGACGCCAACTGCTGCCCCGAGCCCTTGTCATGCTGCAGGCCGTCATGCGGCCAGGCCCAGGGTAGGCCCGGCTCGCTGAAATCCTTGCCCCATTGTTTGAGCGCTGCAGCATGCACGCGCGGGGTTTGCCGCGACTGGCGATAGCTCTGGGTCACGTACATGACATCGCCTTCACGATCCCACCAGACCAGCACGGCAGCGGTCGGGTGGTCCCAGCCGAAATCCATCGCTGCCACCAAGGGCCAGTGGGCCGGTCGTGCAAAGGGATCGCATTTCACCACTTCCTCAGAGAAGGGAAAAATACGCCCAGAGCCGACCGATGGCTCACCATATACGCGTGCTTGCCGCTCGTATTCGGGGTAGGACTCGATGATTGTTGCCCGCTGCTCATCACTGTAATGTTCGGCGTCGAACAAAGTCATTTTGGTCACATGCCTAGCCATTCTGTGCCTCACTTTTCGCGCCGTTATCCAAGGGCGGCTCGTCCGTCTTCGCGTCACCTAAGAAGCGCTGAACAACGCTGGAATAACCCTTGAGCGGCGTAAAGGTCAGCATGACGATGCCGCCCGTCGCATTGGTCCTGGTCAGGCCTTCCATGTAGATATCCTCTGGCGGTTCTTCGTCGAACCAAACCAGGTCCAGGCTTGGCCCTTGCCACTTTTCGCGGCCCTGGGCGTAGGACTTGAAGCCCAAGCAAGAAAGCCCGCCCGTTCGGTGCTGTACCATGACCTGATCCAGCGCTCCCGATCCGCCTGGCACCCGTGTGACCTCGCGCAGCCAATGGCGCTCAAGCGCGGCCTGGCGCGGCTGGTTTTCAGGCGCCGCCTTGGCAAGACGCCCAATGAGGACACGTTGCGGGTTGTCGCGGGTTGCCTCGCCAGTTACGCTGGCTGCCCAGGCGTTGATGGGCGCGTCGAAACGCTTTCCCCGCCACCATTTAGGGTAATGACCACTCAAATGCATGGCGACTTCAAAGCCAGCGCAGGTGGTCTTGCCAAGCTGGTTGCCCGCCATCAGCAGCCGTTCGCGCATGCTTTGCCCAGCCTCGTGAAAACCGCGCTGCTTGGCAAATGGCCGATAGCGGCTAATCGCGGTCTGCTGGCGCTGGCGATAGGTCTGCAGAAGCGTCAGCAAGTCCCGTTTCTTTAAGAAGGCTGCGGATTTGGGCATTGAGATCTTCGTCACTCATATCGTTCAGGCTCTGCGCGTCGAGATTTTGGGCGCGCGCCAAACCGTGCAAGTCAGTGAGCTGTTTAAGGCTCTGCGAAGCGACGCTCAAATTGCCTTCGCTCTGTGCCAAGGCATAAAGCTCAAGCAAGC
>CAZHYF010000237.1:0-2444 GCA_964536635.1 uncultured Rhodospirillaceae bacterium
GCGCATTGGTGCAGACGTTCCGGCTTCGGTGTGGGGTGGAGCTACCACAGGAGTCTGGCGCCCGCAAGCGCGCGCTGCGCATTCCAGATGGTCATTTTTTCGCAGTGCCGCGCGTGATCCGTTCTCCTTTGTGCTCAGCGGTGGACAAGCGCTGGACTTGGCTCGAAAGATTCGGTCAGGCGCAGGGTTGAAATCGGCAATTTACGGGCGATGAGGTATGAAAACCGGGGGAAAACTGCTTTGCAGGCGGCCAAAGCGCTCCCCATATCCTCAATATGAGCAAAAGCGCCGACCAATCATCTTTACCGCCAACAGCGCCAACCGCGACAAGCGGTCTCGGCGAATTTTCTGCGCAAGCTGTGCATGGCGGCGTCTTGCGCCGTCTGCCAGAGACCCTGATCAACCAGATTGCCGCAGGCGAAGTGGTCGAGCGCCCGGCCTCTGTGGTTAAAGAACTGGTGGAAAACGCTCTGGATGCGGGCGCACGGCAGATTCTCATTGAATTGCGCCAGGGGGGTAAGGCGCTGATTCGCGTCACCGACGACGGCAAGGGCATGAGCGCTGAGGATCTGCCTCTCGCCATCGAGCGGCACGCGACCTCCAAATTGCCCGATGATGACCTGGTGCGGATTCGCCACATGGGCTTCAGAGGCGAAGCCCTGCCCTCGATTGGCTCGGTGGCGCGCTTGCGCCTTACATCGCGTCAGCGCGGCGCGCGCCAGGCCCACAGCCTGAGCGTCGAAGGCGGCCGCCAAGGCGCGGTCGAGCCCGCCGCAGGCCAAGAGGGCAGCCAGATCGAGGTGCGCGACCTGTTCTATGCGACGCCCGCGCGCCTCAAATTCTTGAAGGGGGATCGCGCCGAGCTGCGCGCCATTCAAGACATGGTTCAGCGGCTGGCGCTGGCCAACCCAGCGGTGGGTTTTCGTCTGATCCAAGAAGCGAAGACCCACCTGGACCTGCCGCCTGCCACGTCCGAGCCTCAGATCAAGCAGCGCCTGGCCCAACTGATGGGGCGAGACTTTGCCGACAACGCGGTACCGCTCAGCCTAGCGCGCGACGGCATGCAGCTCGGCGGGTGGGCGGGGCTGCCGACGCTGAACCGCGCCAATTCCCTGTCGCAGTTCTTGTTCGTCAACGGCCGTCCGATCAAGGATCGCGCGCTCTATGGTGTGGTGCGCGCGGCCTACCGCGATGTGCTGGCACCCGATCGCTTCCCCATGCTGGTGGCCTTCGTCACGCTGCCGCCCGAGGCGGTGGATGTGAACGTCCATCCGGGCAAGACCGAAGTGCGCTTTCAAGACCCCGAGGGCCTGCGCTCTTTGTTGATCAACGGCCTGCGCGGGGCGATCCTCGGGGCCGGACATCGTGCGTCGGCCGCGTTGGGGCAGGGTGCGATGGCGGCCTTTCAGAGCGGTGACGGCTCAAGCATCGCCGCTGCTCCGGCGCCGAATTTTGGCTACCAAGCAGGATACCAGGCGGGCTATCGGCCCCAGCGGCCCTCGCTGGGGCAGGTCAGAGCCGCGCGCCAATTCCAGACCAGTTTTGCCCAGGACTTGGGCGGGGGCTTGCAGCAAGATTTTGCGCCCTTGGCGCGCAGTCCCGAGCCCGGCTTGCAGGCCAGCTACGTCGCAGAGACCGCGGACGGCGAGCCGCTGGAGGCCGAAGCGCCTGCAACCCAAGACAGCTTCCCCTTGGGCGCCGCGCGTGCGCAACTGCACAAGAACTACATCGTAGCCCAAAGCGCCGAGGGGCTGGTGATCGTTGATCAGCACGCCGCCCACGAGCGTCTGGTCTATGAAAAGCTGAAGGCGCAGTTGGCCGAAGGGGCGCTGGCCCGCCAACTGCTGTTGATCCCCGAGGTGGTGGAGCTGCCGGCAAGCGACGTGGCGCTGCTGAGCGACCACCTGGAGGCGCTGGCCGACTGGGGCTTGGTGCTGGAGCCTTTTGGCCAAGACGCTCTGATCGTGCGCGAAGTGCCCAGCTTGATCCAGCGCGCCGACATGCAGGCGCTGGTACGCGACCTGGTGGACGAAATCGCCGAGTGGGGCCGCAGCCTCTCGCTGGAAGAAAAGCTCCACCACGTTTTGGCGACGGTGGCCTGCCACGGCTCGGTGCGCTCGGGGCGGGTGCTGAACGCGGCCGAGATGAACCAATTGCTGCGCGACATGGAGGCGACGCCCAAGTCCGGCCAATGCAACCACGGCCGCCCGACCTACGTCACGCTCAGCCTGGCCGACCTGGAATCCCTGTTCGAGCGGCGCTAGACCGCGATGTGCCGTCCTTGCGCCGGCGCGGGCGTTGGCGCCGGCGTTGCGGCACTCCGCAGGCCGCGCTGCGCCAGGATCTGCGCCAGCGCTTCGGGCAGGGGCGTCGGGCGAAACGCGGGTAGCGCTTGGGCCAGCTTGCTGCCGTCGATCGTGTGCGACACCTGCCACAAATAGCGC
>CAZHYF010000237.1:2544-4460 GCA_964536635.1 uncultured Rhodospirillaceae bacterium
CGCTTGGGCCAGCTTGCTGCCGTCGATCGTGTGCGACACCTGCCACAAATAGCGCATCTCGATAATCTCGCGCATCATGGGGTTCACGAGCCCTGCCAAGCGCAAAGCTGCCCAGGGGATGGCGTTGATCGTCAGCGCTTGGTCCATCTGTGTCTCCAGGGCCTGGGCCAGCTCACGCCCAGTAAGCGCGAAACCGGCAAAGCCAAAGGTCTCGAAGGGCGCGAAGTCGTGCCGCTTTGCGGCGAGCATCACAAAGAGCCGCGCCAGGTCCGGAACATAGGCCCAAGAGTGCTTGCGGTCGAGCGGGCCGGGATAGCTCAGGCGGCCCTTGGCAAGCTTGCCGGTCATGTGGGTGTCGAACCAATTGCCGGTTTGCTCGGCCTGCATGAAGTCGCTGCTGCGCAAAATGATTGTGCGTAAGCCTTGCGTCGTCGCAGCTTGGAAAGCCTGCTCCATTTCAAGGCGCAGCAAGCCCTTGCGGGTCGTCGGACGCTGGGGCGTGGTTTCCTGCAACACGGCCGGCATAGCCGCACCGAAATTGTAGGTATTGCCGGGGATCATGACGGTTGCACCGCTGGCGAGGCCTGCTTGGATGACATTGCGGGTCAGCGGGGCGAGCCCTTTGTGCCACTGCGCATACGGCAGGTTGAGGGCGTGCAGGATCACATCACATCCCTTGGCGGCAGCGTTGAGCTGCGCGGAATCCAGGGCGTCGCCCGTGAGGCAGTGCAGGTTCGGATGGTCGTTGCCTTCTGGCCAGGAGCGTGCGAAGGCGCGCACCTGCCAGCCGTCCTGCAAGAAGGCCTGGGTGGCGATCTGGCCGAGGCGGCCCTTGGCGCCGAGAATAAGAACGCTGGAACGAGGCTGGGTCATGGGTGTTTGCTTTCTTAGAAGTGGTGGCTTGACCCGCTCAAGGTAACCATTCAAAATCTTTGTGAAATCGCCAAATAATGCACGCTTAATATTCATTTTTGAATAACATCAACCGAAAGGCGCTTGCCATGTCCTTGCAATTCGACTGGAGCCACTTGCAAACCTTTTTGGCCGTCGCCGAAGAGGGCTCTTTGTCGGGCGCAGCCCGGCGGCTGGGGGGCAGTCAACCGACCATGGGGCGCCACATCGCGGCGCTGGAACAGCAGTTGGGCGTCAGTCTGTTCAAGCGCTCGGCTGGGCGCCCGCAATTGACGCCATTGGGGCTCAATTTACTGGAACGCGCGCGCGACATGGCCCAAGCTGCGAACCGCCTGGGCTTGGAAGCTGAAGACCAGTCAGAGAGCTTGGCAGGCGCGGTGCGGATTACCGCCAGCGAGATGGTGGCAGCCCACCTATTGCCGGCCATTTTGACCGATCTGCACGCCAAGGAGCCGCTGATCGAGCTGGAAGTCGTCGCCTCAGATCGCAGCGAAAATCTGCTGGCGCGTGAGGCGGATATTGCTGTGCGCATGTACCAGCCAACCCAAAAAGAGGTGTTTGCGCGCAAACTGGGCGATCTGGTCATGGGGGCTTACGCGACCACCGGCTATCTGGCGCAACGCGGGCAACCGGCCAGGCTCGAAGATCTCTTGCGGCACGACATGGTGGGCTATGACCGCAGCGATTTAATTTTGCGCGGCTTTCGCGCGCTCGGTATGCCCGTCGAGCGCGGCTTTTTCAAATTTCGCTGCGACAATCAGTTGGTGGCTTGGCAAACGGTTGTGGCGGGCTTTGGGATCGGCTTTGCACCCTTGCTGGTGGGCGAAAGCGACCCGCGCGTCACGCGCCTGACCTTGGAGCTGCCGCCGATCATCCTCCCCGTCTGGCTGGTGGCCCATGTCGAGCTCAAGACCAGCCGCCGGGTTCGCTTCGTCTTCGATGCTCTAGCAAAGGCGCTGGGAGGCCAGCTCCGCAGCGTCGCCAATCGACAACAGGAAGCCTAG
>CAZHYF010000238.1:0-4442 GCA_964536635.1 uncultured Rhodospirillaceae bacterium
GGGCCGCATCACCCTGATCGTGCGCATGGGCGCCGACAAGGTGCAAGAGCACATGCCAGCGCTGGTGCGGGCGGTTAAGGCTCTGGATCATCCTGTCGTTTGGTCCTGCGATCCCATGCACGGCAACACCATCAAGGCCGAGACCGGCTATAAGACGCGGCCTTTCGATCAAGTGCTGCGCGAGGTCGAGGGCTTCTTTGCCGTTCACGCAGCCGAAGGCACCATTCCGGGCGGCATCCACTTGGAGATGACCGGCAAGAATGTCACTGAGTGCATGGGCGGCGCGCGCGCTGTGTCTGCCGAAGACCTGTCCAGCCGCTACCATACCCACTGCGACCCGCGCCTGAACGCCGAGCAGTCTTTGGAGATGGCCTTCATGGTCTCTGACCTGCTGCGCAAGTACCTGGACGACAAAGGCGTCGCCCAAGCCGCCTAGACACAGGTTGACAGAGCGGAGCCGGCGGAATGGCCGGGGCCGCTCGCAGCGCGCCCAGCAAGGGAAAGATCGAGGTAAATTCGATGAGCGATCAGGGGGCAAAGCCCGCCATTTTCGATGCTTGCGTGGTCGAAAGCTATGACCTGCAAATCGACCGCTGGACCGACCAGTATTTCAAGCGCACCAAGAAGATCGTCGGCCAGTTCGGCGACAAGCGGGTGACCTACGCCATCTTCATGCGCCGCCCGGTCATGTTCGCACCGCGGCTCATGTTGGCTTGGCTTGAGCAGGTGCAGGCCGAGCGCGGTATCCAATTCGACCTCAAGCTGCTGCACAAAGAGGGCGATACCGTCGGTGCGGGTCAACCGCTGCTGTACCTGTCGGGCTCGTTCCAGCAGTTGGCCGATCTTGAGACGTTGATTTTGCAGAAGCTGGGTCCGCCCTGCGTTGCGGCCTACAACGCCTACCTGATGTGCTGCGATCTGCCCAAGGTCGCCTTTTTGGCCATGGATGGCCGTCACTGCGCGGGCCTGGAGATGGCCGAACAAATGGCCTACGCCGCTTCGGTTGGCTCGGCGCGCGCGCAGCAGGAGATGGGCGCGGTCGGCTTTATCGGCAACGCGACCGACGCGACCGCCTCTTATTTTGGGCGCGAGACCGGGCTTGGCACCATGCCGCACGCGCTGATCGGCTACGCGGGCTCGACCCTGCGCGCGGCTGAGATGTACCATGAAGCCTTCCCCGACGAGCCCATGACCGTGCTGGTCGATTATTTCGCGCAAGAAATCACCGACAGTCTTGAAGTCTGCCGCGCCTTTGCGGATCTGGTGGAGCAGGGCCGGCTGGCGCTGCGCATCGACACGCCCGGTGGCCGCTATCTGGAGGGGCTGGATTCCTACCGCTCCTACGAGGTGTTGCAGGCCAAAGTGCCGGACTCGATCCAGGGCTACCGCACCGAAGAAGAGCTGAACTATTTGGTGGGCCAGGGCACCTCGGCTGCGGCTATCCACGCGCTGCGCAGCGCTTTGGACGAGGCCGGATTTGCCAAGGCCAAGATCGTTGGCTCCAGCGGCTTTGGCCCCGCCAAGTGCCGCATGATGCGGCTGGCGCAAGCGCCCATCGACGTTGTGGGCTCCGGCTCCTACTTGCCCAGCCGTTGGACCGAGACCTACGCCACCGCCGACATCATCGAGTATGACGGCGTGGAGCGGGTCAAGGTCGGCCGCGAGTTCTTGCTACGCTCGCGCGGTGCCTAACGCCTGAGCGCTGCCATCGTTTCGTTTTGAGCCTTCCGTTATAAAGGTGCTTCCATGGCTGCTTTGACCCTTGCCTTGGCCCAGCTCAACCCCACTGTCGGCGATCTGACGGGCAATGCGGACAAGATCCGCGCCGCCCACGCGCGCGCGGCTGAGGCGGGCGCTGACCTTTTGATCACCTCGGAAATGGTGCTGAGCGGCTATCAGATCGAGGACTTGGCCTTCAACGAAGGCTTCTTGCAGGCTTGCGAAGCGGCTTTGGAAGAGCTGGCTTTGGTCACCGCCGGGGGGCCGGCCATGTTGGTGGGTGCACCGCGCTTGGCGCCCGCCTTGGATGACAGCGGCACCGACTATTCAGCGTCGGCCCTGCGCCTGCGCGGTCGCATTCACAACGCGGTTTACCTACTGGCCGACGGCAAGGTGCAGACCCATCGCGATAAGGTCTACCTGCCGACCTACGGTGTGTTCGACGAGCTGCGCTGTTTTACGCCCGGTCAGTTCCCCAGTCCGATCTTTTTCAAAGGCGTCAAGCTGGGACTGCCGATTTGTGAGGACGTGTGGCACGAGGACATTTGCGAGTGTCTGGCGGAGTCCGGTGCTGAGCTGATTATTGCGCTCAACGGCTCGGTTTTTGCGCCCAGCCTGCGCGAACAACGCCTCAATATGGCCGCCAAGCGGGTCGTCGAGCACGGCAGGCCCTTCATCTATACCAACCTGGTTGGCGCGCAAGACCGCCTGGTGTTCGACGGCGGCGCCTTTGCGCTGGACGCAGACAAGTCGCTGGTCATGCAGGCCCCTTATTTCGAAGAGGCTTTTTGCCTGCTGCGCTACGAGGATGGCCGCCTTACCAGCCAAGACCTGACGCCACCGCCGAGTGATGAGGAAGCGCTCTATCAAGCGGCGCTCATGGGCTTGCGCGATTATCTGGCCAAAACCGGATTCAAACGGGTCATGCTGGGGCTGTCAGGCGGCATTGACTCGGCGCTAACCGCTGTGATGGCGGTGGATGCCCTGGGCGCGGACAAGGTCTCGGCCTACATGCTGCCCTCGCGCTACACCAGTCAAGACAGCCTGGACGATGCCGAGGCGCTGGCCAAGGCACTGGGCATTCGCTACGCCAGCCTGCCCATCTCCCAGCCCGTTGATGCCTTCGAGGCCGTGTTGGCCGATCAATTCGCAGGTCGCCCGGCCGATGAGACCGAAGAAAACCTCCAATCGCGCAGCCGAGGCCTTATGCTGATGGCGCTGTCCAACAAGACCGGCGACCTCTTGCTGACCACCGGCAACAAGTCCGAGGTCGCGGTGGGCTATGCCACGCTTTATGGCGACATGTGCGGGGCCTTGAACCTGATCGGCGATCTCTACAAGACCCAGGTGTTTGCCCTGTCGCGCTGGCGCAATCAGACCCAGCCCAAGGATGTGCTGGGGCCGGTCGGCGCGGTCATGCCTGAGCGGATCATTACCAAAGCGCCCTCGGCCGAGCTGCGCCCTGATCAGACCGACCAAGACAGCTTGCCGGACTACCAAGTGCTGGACGCCATCCTCTATGGCCTGGTCGAGCAGGAGCAGAGCCCGGCTGATCTGGTGGCTGCTGGCCAGGATCGCGCGCTGGTTGAACAGGTCCGGCGCTTGCTGCACATCGCCGAATTCAAACGCCGCCAAGCCGCGCCCGCCATCAAGCTGTCCGAGCGCTGCTTTGGGCTGGATCGGCGGATTCCGATCGTCAATGCCTACTGGCGCCAGGCAAAATTCTAGAGCGGAGCCCAGATGAACATCGTCGATATGCTGCAACTCACCCAAGGCGGGCGCGCGCTGCTGGAGCAAGGCGCGAACCTGGGGCTGGCCAAAGGTGATATGGTAGGGCTGTTGGGGCGCATGGTTCCGGCGATCGCCGCCGCCTTGAAGGGGCAGGGCCTGCGCCAAGACCTGACACCGGCGGCCTTGCTGAAACAGCTCGGCGGAGCGCAGCTCGCAGACGCGGTGGAGGCCGATGGAGCCGACAGCCTGGCAGGATTTGCCGACCAAGGCCAAGCGGTGCTGGCGCGCTTGTTGCCACAAGATCAAACGGGCTCGACGCTGGCCAGTCGTTTGGCCGCGGCCAGCAATTTGGAGCCGGGTCCGGTGCAAGCGCTGTTACCCTCGGTAACCGGACTGTTCACAGGCGTCCTTCAGCAGGTCGAGACCGGCAGCTTCAAGCCCAAAGGCGGCGGCATGGCGGCGATGGCGGTGACCATGGCGGCCAATATGCTGGTGTCGTCAGGCTCCGGTGCTTCTGGTCTGCTCAAGTTCATCGACCTGGACGGCGCGCAAGGCCTGATCAAGGATCTGCAAGACTAGCGCCATCGCAGCATAGCGTCCGGCTTGGGCTCCAGCCAAAGTCCCTACAAATCCAAAGGCTTGTGAGCCGAACAGCTCTATGGCACTCTGGTAACTTGCTGAAGCTTGGCACCCGCACAGCATGCCGGTGACCAGGCTCGGCCCTATCGCTAAGGGAGGGCGGTTATGATCATCTTGCTAAAAATCATCCATATGTTTTCTTTGTACGTCGGGGGTGCTGCCGGCATCGGCAATGGCCTCTTGTTGTCGAAGACCTTGAAGTCGGGCCAACCGCCGTCGCCCGTGGTGGCACAGGTCATGGGCCTGATCGGCAAGATGGGGTTCGTTGCCATCATTTTGCTCTGGCTCAGTGGCATCGGCATGATCACGCTCAACAATGCTTGGTCTACGCTGGGCTGGGCCTTCTGGGTCAA
>CAZHYF010000239.1:0-4432 GCA_964536635.1 uncultured Rhodospirillaceae bacterium
TGGGTCAGGTCGATGTGGCCATCAAGCTGTTTTACGTCTTCTTCCTGGGCATCGTCGGCCTATTGATGTTTATCGAGAGCCTGCGCGCCTACGCGGTCTTCTTGGGCTGGGCCAAACCGCCCAAGCGTGAGCGCAAGAACCACGGCTGGATCCACGGTCTGCCCTTCCGCATCCGCTTCCCGGTCTCGGGCCGCTACATTTCGGTTCTGTTGCCCCTGGGCCTGGGCTGCGGCATCGGTATGCTGACCGCGCTGATGGGCGTCGGAGGCGGCTTCGTCATGGTACCGGCCATGATCTATTTGCTTGGTATGCCGACACTGGTGGTTGTCGGCACCTCGCTGTTTCAGATCATCTTCGTCACCGCCAACGTGACCTTCTTGCAAGCCTATGCCAACCAATCGGTGGACATCATGCTGTCGGTCTTGCTGATCATTGGCGGGGTTGTCGGCGCTCAGGTGGGCGCGCGGGTCGGCAAGGCCATGCGCGGGGACCAACTGCGGATTTTGTTGGCCATGATCGTTTTGGCGGTTGCCATCAAGATCTTCTTCGAGCTGGTCTTGACGCCGGGCTCGCTCTATAGCCTTGAGCTGCGGGGGTAGGCCAGATGTTCGTACGCCTTCGCTTGTTGCTTATTGCGCTGGTTATGGGACTGGTGGCGCCCGCTGCCCAGGCCTCGAACGTGGTGGTGGATCTGGACCGCAACGACGTGGACGTGACCATCACCTTTGGCGGTACGCAACTGCTGCTGTTTGGCGCGGTGCGCCCGACCGACGAGACCACGGGGCTGTTGATGACCATCGAGGGCCCGCCCGTCAACGCCATGGTGCGCCGCAAGGGCCGCCTGTTGGGGCTGTGGTTCAATCTTGAGTCCGAGGTTCTGGAGCAAGTCTCCTCCTATTTCCGCGTCTTTACTACCGCGGGCATCGACATTGCCGCCTCCTCGATCATGTTCCAACCCGAACTTGAGCCTGGCGTGCGGCTCAGCGAACGCCGCTTGCAGGAGCTGGGCGCTTGGCAGCAAGCCTACCTGGATACCGCCGAGGCCAAGGACTTGATCGTACAAGACGCTCAGCCGCTGGACTGGAAAGCCAAGACCTTGTTCCGCGCTGGCCTGAACCTGCCGTCCAACGTGGCGCCCGGGCGCTACCGGGTGCGCGTGCACGAGCTGACCAGTGATCGCATCATCGTCAGCTCAACGACCTATCTAGAGATTCGGCGCGCCGGCCTAAACGCCAATCTCTTCGCCTTGGCGCGCGAGCATCCGGCCTACTACGGCCTGGCTTGTGTGTTGTTGGCGATCTTTTCCGGCTTTGCCGCCGCACGCCTCTTGCGCCGCTAGGTAATCTAGGCGAGCATACGGGCTTGGTAGCAACAAGCCTGCGAGCCTTCATGAGCCTGGACCCCTTTACCATTTCCGTTGACCCGCTAGTCCAAGAACAGTGCTTCTTGGTGGTGGTGGACAAGAGCGAGGAAATGATCAAAGCCCTGCGGTTTGCCTCGCGGCGCGCCAAATCCGTCGGCGGTCGTGTGGCCCTTTTGGGCATCATCACCCCCAACAGTTTTGCCCACTGGGTCTCGGTGGGTGAGCTGATGAAAGAGGAGGCGCGTGCGCAGATCGAGGCGCTGTTGGCAGAAGCAGGCCAGCGCGCTGAGGCTTGGTCGGGCCAGCCCGCGATCACCTATGTTCGCGAGGGCGAGCCGGTCGAGGTCATCAACCGTTTGCTGCAAGAAGAAGGCCAGCTCAAGTCGCTGATCTTGGCTGCCGACGCGCGCGGATCAGGGGGGCCGGGGCCCTTGGTCTCGGCTTTCACCAGCCGCTCCTTCGCCCATTGCCGGGTGCCGATTACCTTGGTGCCGGGCAATCTGACCGACGACCAAATCGACGCCATCGCCTGAGGCTGCTCTGAGCGCCTTGGCGGCGGAGTTTTGCGCCCAGAGCCGCTGCCCCTGAAGGTTGGCTTGCGCGCAATCCCCTCTTGTCCTAGGGGCCCGCTCCGCTTACATGTTGGCCAACAGCGCTGGGCGGAGCCAGGCGCTGCGCCGCATCGTGCGAGCCGCCAGGCTGGCGCGCCAACGGCGCCAGGAGCCCCGCGCCGCCAGCAGACGCAAAAGGACACGAAGCATGTTTATTCAAACTGAACAGACCCCCAATCCGGCAACGCTCAAATTCTTGCCGGGCGTGGTGGTCATGGACAGCGGGGTCGCCGACTTCGCGTCTGTTGACGAGGCGGCAGCCTCTCCCCTGGCTCAGGTCTTGTTCGCCATCGAGGGCGTGCAAGGCGTCTTCTTGGGGCACGACTTCATCTCGGTGACCAAGGCACCGGAAAAAGAGTGGTTCTTGCTGAAGCCTTCGATTCTGGGCACGGTAATGGAGCACTTCACCGCCGGTCGCCCGGTGATGCTGAACGCGGGCGAGGCCAGCTTTGATGATGCCGAGCAGGTCGAGGGCTTGGACGGTGAGATCGTTGCGCAGATCCGCGAATTGATTGACACCCGCGTGCGCCCGGCGGTTGCCATGGACGGCGGGGACATTGTTTTTCGCGGATTTGAAGCTGGAGTCGTCTACCTTAGCATGCATGGCGCATGCCAAGGTTGTCCTTCTTCGACAGCAACCCTGAAAATCGGCATTGAAAACATGCTGAAACACTACATACCTGAAGTAGTAGAGGTTCGACCGGTATAGGTCGCAGGTAACTGCTTTAAAACTTGAGGTAAGCCCCGCACACAAAAGCCGTGGTGACACTTGCTAGGGTTGTAGGGCAACAGTAACGCCCCAGCATTTCTAGCCGTAACTTGAGCTCCAATAAAACATTGGGGATCAAGTACTTGGCATCGCGGTACGAACAAGCGGCGAAACCTAGGGGCACACAGGACACGTGGGACCGGCAGCAACGCGCGCCTTTGGCGCAGCGCGGCCGGTTTGCGACCTCAGCCCGCGGTGGCTGGACGAATGAGCCAGCCTACCAGGGATCAGCCGCCCATTTTGACAGCTATGACCGCCACTATGGCGCTTACGACCGCTCCTGGCCTCAAGCGGAGCCTGTCGCTCAGGTGCGCCTGGGGCGCTGGACTCGTTGGGGGCTGACCCTGAGTGTCATGGGATGGTTGACCATCGCCTCAAGCTGTTCACCCCTGGTTACAGGTGTGTTGCAGCCGCGCCCGACCTGGAATGACGCTCTGGCGCGGGCCCAGTCGGCCCTGGCTCTGGCCGAGAGCCGCAAGCAGGAAGGCGACCCGCGCCAGCTAGCGGCCGTGCAGTACTCCTCATCGCAAGCCTTGCGCCCGATCGTAGCCCTTGAGCGCACGCCACCCATCCCGAGCCTGGACAGCAACGACACCCTGCCGCGATTTGCCCGTCGAGCCGATGGCACCTCGTCTGGCGATGTGCTGAGCGCCAACGCGGCAAGCCGAACGGATTTCGTCGTCCACAATGATCGTCAGGACGTGCAGGCCTTGTTGGCTCAGGCTCGCCAAGACGTCGCGGGCGCGCGCGCTGGCCTTGGCGTCAAGCCGATCTTCTTTGACGGTCTGCCTTACAACCTGTCTGATATGACCGACTTGGAGGCACGCAAGCAGGTCTTCATTGGCATCGTTTTGCCCCTGGCGCTGTCAGTCAATGCGGAGATCCAAGCCGAGCGTGACCAACTGTTGGCGCTTGGCTACGAGGGTCCGATTGAGAACACCGGCGATCCTTGGCTTCAGGCCTTGGCAGAGAAGTACTACGAGCAAGACGGCACGGTTGAGAGCTTGTTGGAAAAGGTCGCGCCCTTGCCGGTTGATATGGTCTTGGCGCAAGCCATTGAAGAAACTGGTTGGGGAACCTCGCGTTTTGCGTTGAAGATCAATGCTTTGTTCGGTCAGCGTGTTTGGAATGACGAAGCCGATGGTCTGATCCCCTATCGCCGCGATGAAGACGAGAGCTTCAAGGTGCGTGGCTTTGAAAGCCTGCGGGAGTCGATTGCCTCTTATGCGCTCAACCTTAATCGTCACCACAAGTACGCGGATATGCGCTATCAGCGCCAGGTGATCATGGAGGAAAGCGCGCAGCCCTCTGGAACGGAATTGATGCCCCATTTGCAGGCCTATTCCACCGAGCGCGACAAATACATCCGTAATATTAAGCGTCTGATCAAAGAAAACCGCTTGGATCAGTTTAATACCGCAGAGCTTTTGGGCGGCCAAGACGCTTGGTATATCTCCTTCGACCGCAGTTCGTTGGAGATTATCTTGGCCGAGTTGGCAGCCAAGCAGCAGGCCTAGGCCAGATGGCCGGGCCGTCTGGACGCGAGGTCGTGCCAACGGATGATCCAGGGCAAGATCTGGCCCTGGCCGAAGTTGGCGCCAGCCACGCGCCTGTGCTGGCGGCTCTACAAGCGGCTTGCTTCGATAGCCCCTGGGGCGAGCAGGCCTTTTCTGATCTCCTGACGCTGCC
>CAZHYF010000240.1:0-4403 GCA_964536635.1 uncultured Rhodospirillaceae bacterium
CCCGCTTTGCCGATGTCACCGGCCGCGCCCGAACAGGCCGCCGAAGCCAGAGCGGGCGCGAACACCATCGCCGCGAGCAGCAAAGCCCGCGCAACCCAGGCTCGCAAGGCCAGAGGCATGCGCCTGCAAAATGTTGGGAGCCGCTGATTCACGGTTGCCACTCCATCCCAAGTTCTCAGTCAACGGCCGATGGTTGCTGCTATATTTTTTAGTCGTTGCAAGCGGCCTAGAAATCCCATCCCGGCCGCAGCCCAGCTCCCATTTTGCCGAGGGTAGGGAACCTATGCCGAGTTCGCGCTTAGGTTGGGCGAAAGTATAGGTAAGCTCAAACGAAAAAACCCCCTCGAGAGAGGCTCGAGGGGGTGGCCTTGGCGGACGAAAGCGGCCTTAGTTCAGCTCAACCGCCATCCAAGAGTAGCGACCGTCGCTGAAGACCCGCAGGGTGACGATGTTGAAGCCATCCTGCTCGATCTTCTGGAACAGCTCCAACACCTCTTCCGGGCTGTTGACCGGGGTGTCGTTGACCTCAGCGATCACATCCCCTTTGCGCAGGCCCTTGCGGGCAAAGTTGGAGCTGGAGTCCAAGTCCTCGACCAGAACGCCCGAGTCATCGCCCTTCAAGCCCAGCTCGCGGCGTTGATCGAGGCTGAGGCTCGACAGGATCACGCCGTATTCTGACAGTGCACGGTTGACGTTGCCATCTTGCTCTTGCTGCGGCGGAGCCATGTTGGCTGCCACAACCTCTTCGTCAAGCTCGCCCACGGTGACGGTCACGGCCTGCTCTTGGCGATCGCGCCACAACATGACGGTGACCGACTGGCCGACGGCGGTCTGGGCGACGGCCAGCGGCAGCGCGCGGTGCTCAGAGATGTCGATGTCACCCCAGCTCAAGATCACATCGCCCGGCTCGATGCCGGCCAGCTCCGCAGGGGAGCCATCAACGACCGAGTTGACGACCGCACCACGGGTGTCCTGCAGTCCAACAGCCGAAGCGGTGGCCTTGTCAACGGGGCCAAAGCGGACGCCGAGCCAGCCTCTGCGCACACGGCCATCGTCGGCCAACTGGCTGATGATCGAGCGCGCCAGGTCAGAAGGAATGGCAAAGCCAACGCCGACCGAACCACCCGAGGGAGAGAAAATGGCCGTGTTCACGCCGATCACTTCGCCATCCAGATTGAAGGAGGGACCGCCCGAGTTGCCTCGGTTGATGGAGGCGTCTGTTTGGATGAAGGAGTCGTAGGGGCCCGAATTGATGTTGCGCGATTTCGCCGACACGATGCCCGCGGTCACGGTGTTGCCCAGACCGAAGGGGTTGCCGATGGCCATCATCCAATCGCCAATGCGCAAGGCCTCAGAGCTGCCCCAGCGTGCCGCCTTCAAAGGATGCTCCTTGGGGTCGATGCGCAGCAGAGCCAAGTCCGTGCGCGGGTCGCGGCCCACGACCTCGGCGCGAAACTCGGTATCATCGTGCAGGGTGACGGTAATTTCGGTGGCGTCTTCAATGACGTGGTTGTTGGTCACGATCAGGCCAGCAGCGTCGATGATGAAGCCGGAGCCCAGCGAGGTTGCGCGGCGCTCACGCTTGCGCTGGAAGGGCGAGCTTTCGGGGTTGGGGCCGCGGCGCTCAAAGAAATCACGAAAGAAGTCGAATTCCGGCGCGGCGGGGGTATCGCTGACGCTGGTGGACGAGACGTTCACGACGGTCGGCAACAGTTGGTCGGCGAGGTCGGCGAAACTCTCGGGCGCGGGGCGTGCGGCTGCGTACTGCGCGCTTGCCAACAGCAGGGCGAGCGCCATGAGACCGGTCAGCGCCTGCTTGACCTGGCCAAGATGCAACGATTGAGCAAGAGCCAGGGCGGGCTGGCTGCGCGCCTTGGCTGTCCGCTCCATGGCCAGCGCTGCTTGCCGCTGGTCTCGGTTGGGGGTGACGGACAAGGGTGTCATTCTGCGTTTCCTTTTCGGTTTTGCATGTTTTGTTCCGTTTCTGCCTCAGTGATCTGGTGATCATTCTCAGGGCGTCAAGCGGAGCGCCAGCGGCAGGGGCTCACGGCACACGATTTGCACGACATGTTGGTATTGAGGGTGCTGAAGACAATAGAAAGCATACCGCAATTCCTGAGCCAAGTTGTGAATATCGTGTTCGAGCGAGTCTTTCCTTGACGGACGGCTCCATGTTTTCAAAAAAAGCGGCAGGACTTTGGCTAAGGTTTGGTGCAAACATCCTGGAGCGAGGCTTTTTGCTGTTGCGCAGCGCTATTGACCGAAGTGTGAAGCTGAGTGAAGCAGGTGCGAGCAATTCCCCGATGCTCGCGGCCACCCGAGGCAGCGCCAAACGAAAGACGGAGATGGCAGAAAACGACCACGACAAAGGGCGAGCGGACGCCCGCGCAGGCCTGCCAGAGCGCAAGGCCTGGTTTCGCGCGCGCTCTTTTTGGATCCATACGCTGGTATCGCTGCATGACTTGATGATGGCCGTGCTGGCGGTTCTGCTGGCCTTCATGCTCCGTTTCGACTGGTCGATCACCGAGCTGAGCCGGGTGCGCGGCGGTATCGTGGTGGCGGTGCTGATTGCACTGCCGGTCTCTGCGCTGGTCTATCGCCTGCACCGTTTGCACAAGGGGATCTGGCGCTTTGCCTCCTTGCGCGATCTTTTGATTATCATGGTCTGTTCGGCCTGGGTGGCAGTTGCCTTGGGCGTGGCGGGCTTTTTGGCCAGCGAGTGGGTGCTGATCCCGCGTTCGATCCCCGTGTTGGTGCTGGTGCTGTTGCCCGCCATGCTGGGCGGTCCACGCGTCCTCTACCGCATGCTGCGCGATGGGCGCATAATCGCGCCAGCTTTTATGCTCAATTCCAGCCAAGCCGTGCCCGTGCTGCTGGTGGGCGACGGCACCGATGCGCAGGCTTTTATCCGCGCCAACCAATCCGGTGCTGATGCTTCCTACCTGGTGGTCGGGATCTTGACCTCAGAGCCTTCCTATCAGGGCGGTGAGCTGCTGGGCGTGCCGGTCCTGGGCGCACTTGGCGATCTGCGGGCGGCGGTGCGCAAGCTGGAGCGGCGCGAGCGCAAGCCCCGCCGTTTGGTTCTGTCGAACGCTATCTTGCAGCACGACGTCGAGCAGATCGACAGCCAAGTCTTTGCTGTCGCGCAAGAGCTGGGGTTGAGCGTCGCGCGCCTGTCGCGGGTGGACCGCCTGACCAGTGCGCATGCCGGTGAAGCGCCGAGCTTGGCGCCGATTTCCTTGGAGGATATCCTGGGTCGCGCGCCGCGCTCCTTCGACCTCTCGCCCTTATCGCAGCGCTTGGGCGGGCAGGTGGCCTTGGTCACGGGCGCGGGCGGCTCGATCGGCTCGGAGCTGTGCCGTCAGATCTGCGCGCTGGGCGTGCGTGAACTGGTGTTGCTGGAGGCCAGCGAATTCAATCTCTACGCCATTGAAATCGAGCTAAGGCAGGCCTTCCCCGACCTCGTTTTGCGCCCAGTGCTGGCCAACATTCGCGACGCCGAGCGTATCCAAAGGCTGATGGCCGAGATCAAGCCGCGCGCGGTCTTCCACGCCGCAGCGCTCAAGCACGTGCCGCTGGTCGAGCTGAACGCCTGCGAGGCCGTTTTGACCAACGTCATTGGCACCCGCAATGTGGTGGAGGCCGCTGCGGCCCAGGGCGTCGAGTCTTTCGTGTTGGTTTCGACCGACAAGGCGGTGAACCCCAGCTCGCTGATGGGCGCCAGCAAGCGTTTGGCCGAAAAGGTGGTCCAGCACGCGGCGCAAGACCACCCCAACACCCGCTTTATGGCGGTGCGGTTTGGCAATGTGTTGGGCTCCAGCGGATCGGTGGTGCCCTTGTTCCGCCAGCAGCTGGAGCGCGGCGGCCCCATCACGGTCACCCACCCTGAAATGACGCGCTTTTTCATGACCATCCCCGAGGCAGTGGCGCTGATCTTGCAGGCTTTTGCGATCGGCAATCAGGCTGAGGGCGGCGATGATCATTCGAAGATCTTCGTTCTGGATATGGGCCAGCCGGTGAAGATTTTGGATCTGGCCAAGCAGATGATCCGCCTGGCGGGCTTCCGCCCGGGCAGCGATATCGAGATTGTTTTCACCGGCGTGCGCCCCGGCGAAAAGCTCTATGAAGAGTTGTTTTATGACAGCGAGTCACTGGATGCGACGGCGGTCGAGGGTCTGATGATCTCGCGCGGTGACGGCGGGCGGGCGCTGGTGGATCTGACCGCTTTGGACCTGCTGGCTGCTGCGGCCAACACGGGCGATGAAGCCGACCTGCGTGCACAGATGCAAGGGCTGGTCGCTAGCTATCAGCCCGAGGACAGCAAGCCTGCTTGATCTTCGGCGCTTGTGGTGCCGGACCGGCTGGCGGTGTCGCCAAACCGGAGCGCTGAGCGCAAAGCCACC
>CAZHYF010000241.1:0-4344 GCA_964536635.1 uncultured Rhodospirillaceae bacterium
GAAACCGCAATAGATGCACTTGGTCATGTCGATGTCATAGCGCGTCGTGCGGCGCTGGCCGTCGTCGCGCGGTTCGGCCTCGATAGTGATGGCCTGCGCGGGACAGATGGCCTCGCACAGCTTACAAGCGATACAGCGCTCTTCACCGCTGGGATAGCGGCGCAGCGCGTGCTCACCACGAAACCGCGGGCTGATGGCCCCTTTTTCGTAGGGGTAGTTGATGGTCACACGCTTCTTGAAGAACATGTACTTGAGCGTCAGACCCAAGCCTTTGACAAGTTCCCACAAAAAGAGCTGTGAAATGGCGCGTGCAGTACTCATGAAGACGCTCCTTTATGTGTTGGGAAGCCAGTCAAAGGCCACCAGAACACCGGCGGTCGCAATGACCCAGAACAAGGTAAACGGCAGGAAAATCTTCCAGCCCAGGCGCATCAACTGGTCATAGCGATAACGCGGGACCGTTGCGCGCACCCACAAGAAGATGAAGGCCAGCACACAGACTTTCAGGACAAACCAGAACACGCCGGGGATCCAGTTCAGCCAGGCGATGTCGAAGGGCGCGTACCAACCGCCCAAGAACAAGACGGTCGTGATGGCACACATCAGCAGCATGTTGGCGTATTCGCCCAAGAAGAAGAGCACGAAGCCCATGGACGAATATTCCAAGAAGAAGCCTGCAACGATCTCTGATTCGCCCTCAGGCAAGTCGAAGGGCGCACGGTTGGTCTCGGCCAAAATCGAGATGAAGAAGACCACGAACAGCGGGAAATGCGGGACGATGTACCAAAGGTTGGCCTGCGAGCGCACCACTTCGGACAGATTGAACGATCCTGCACACAAGATCACCGAGACGATAATCAAGCCCATAGAGACTTCGTAGGACACCATCTGTGCGGCAGAGCGCAGCGCGCCCAAGAAGGGGTACTTCGAGTTAGACGCCCAGCCCGCCATGATAATGCCGTAGACACCCATGGAGGAAATGGCAAACAAGTACAGCACGCCAACATTGATATCAGCGATCACCCAAGCGCCGTCGGTGAACCAGCCACCCTCACCCACCGGGATCACCGCCCAGGCGATCATGGCCAAAACCATGGTCAGCATGGGGGCCATCATGAACACCACAGGGCTAGACCCTGCAGGTACGATGGTCTCTTTGAACAGCATCTTCACAGCATCGGCGAAGGGCTGAAGCAGACCAAAGGGCCCCACCACGTTCGGGCCTTTGCGCAACTGCGCGGCTGCGATAACCCGGCGCTCAGCGTAGGTGTAGTAGGCCACACCGATCAGCACCGGCACCAGCAACATCAAAATGCCGCCCAGCATGGTGCCAAAGGGATTGATGAGAAACTTGATGATATCAACCATGGGTTCCGGTCGCCTTTGCTGCTTGGCCGGTGACAAAGAGCTGGCTGCAATCAGCCATGGTCTTAGAGGCCCGAGAGATGGGGTCGGTCATGTAGTAGTTGTCGATGCTGGCTTGCAGCGCCGCGCCATCGATCAAGCCCGCTTGGCCGGCCTGGCTCAGGCTTTCCTTGGGCAGGCTGTCCGCGACGGCAAGACTTGGCACGGCTGCGATCATCTTTTGGCGCAGCTCGATCAGCGAATCAAAGCCCAGAGCAACGTTCAACTGGCCCGCCAGAGCGCGAATGATGGTCCAATCTTCGCGCGCATCGCCCGGAGCGAAGACCGCCAAGCGACCAAACTGCACCCGGCCTTCGGTGTTGACGTAGGTGCCGTTCTTTTCGGTATAGGCTGCGCCTGGCAATATGACATCGGCTGCATGCGCGCCACGGTCGCCGTGATGGCCCTGATAGATGACAAAGGTCTTGTCCAGGCCGCTGGTGTCGATCTCGTCGGCCGCCAACAGATAGAGCACATCCAGGCCGCCTGCGACCATAGCCGCTGCGTCCAGACCGCCCGCGCCCGGCAAGAAGCCCATGTCCAGGCCCGCAACGCGCGAAGCCGCAGAGTGCAGCACGTTGAAGCCGTTCCAATCGTCCCGCAGGCCGCCGACCAGTTTCAACAACTGATAGGCCGCATGGGCGATCTCGGCGCCGTCCTTACGGGTCAGCGCATCAGAGCCCAGAATAACCACCGGGTTTTCGGCGGCCTTCAGTGTCTCAAGCGCAGCTTGCGGCATCGCGCTGAGCAGCGCCGGGCTCTCGCCCAACCAATCGACTTCATAGGTCAAGTCGTGCGGCTGGCCGATGCCCATGACCGACAGACCGCCCTTCAAGAAGCGCTTGCGAATGCGGGCGTTGATCAGAGGCGCGTCCCAGCGGGGGTTGCTGCCAACCAGCAAGATTGCATCAGCTTCTTCCAGGCCAGCAATGCTGGTGTTGAACAGGTAGGAAGCGCGATCACCACCGCCGATCTTGGCACCGTCCTGGCGGCAGTCCAGGTTCTTGACGCCCAAACCGTGCATCAAGCTGCCCAGAGCAAACATGCTTTCGGCATCGACCTGATCGCCCGCAATGGCGCCAATCTTATCGGCCGATGCGCTCTTCAGCTTCTCCAAGACCAGGCCCAGAGCCTCGTCCCAGCTTGCTGCGCGCAATTTGCCGTTTTCGCGCACATAGGGGCGATCCAAGCGCTGGCGCTTCAGGCCATCGACCGCATAGCGCGCCTTGTCCGCCAGCCACTCTTCGTTGACATCTTCATGCAAACGCGGCTGGATGCGCAGCACTTCTTTGCCACGCGTATCAATGCGAATGTTCGAGCCAACAGCATCAAACACATCCACGCTGGGGGTCTTGCGCAGCTCCCAGGGGCGCGCGTGGAAGGCGTAAGGACGCGAGGTCAAAGCGCCGACCGGACACACGTCGATCAGGTTGCCCGACAACTCCGAATTGATCGCCTTTTCCAAGGTCGAGATTTCAGCGTGCTCGCCGCGATGAACCAGGCCGATCTCCTCGACGCCCGCCACCTCGGTCGCAAAGCGCACGCAGCGGGTGCACTGGATGCAGCGCGTCATGATGGTCTTGACGATGGGCCCCATGTACTTTTCGGTCACCGCGCGCTTGTTTTCTTGATAACGCGTGCGGTCCATGCCGTAGGCCATGGCTTGGTCCTGCAAATCGCACTCGCCGCCCTGGTCGCAGATGGGGCAATCCAGCGGGTGGTTGATCAGCAAGAATTCCATCACACCTTTGCGGGCCTTTTTGACGGCCTCGGTCTTGGTGTGGATCATCAGGCCAGGCATGACCGGCGTTGCACAGGAGGCCGCCGGTTTGGGCGCCATACCGCGAGCGTCTTCGATTTGCACCAAGCACATGCGGCAGTTGCCCGCCACAGACAGGCGGTCGTGGTAGCAAAAACGGGGAACTTCGACGCCCGCCGCCTCGCAAGCCTGCAAGACGTTGGAGCCCGCCGGAACCTCGACCTCTACGCCGTCAACTTTTACCGTTACATTCGACATGATCGGTCCCTTCTTATTCTGCTGCCACGGGCATAGCCGCGCCGCTTTGGCTGGCAACAAAGCGATCAATGCGCTCTTCGATCACTGGGCGGAAATTGCGGATCAGACCTTGAACGGGCCAAGCCGCGGCATCGCCCAACGCACAAATGGTGTGGCCTTCGATCTGCTTGGTGACATCGAACAACATGTCGATTTCCTCATAGCTCGAACGGCCTTCAGCCATGCGCTGTAAGACCCGCCACATCCAGCCAGTGCCCTCGCGGCACGGCGTACACTGGCCGCAAGATTCGTGCATATAGAAGTGCGATAGACGCTCGATAGCGCGGATAATGTCGGTAGATTTGTCCATGACGATCACCGCCGCCGTGCCCAGGCCCGAGCCAACGCCACGCAGCGAGTCGAAGTCCATGTTGATGCTGCCGCAGACATCCGAGGTCAAACAGGGCACAGACGAGCCGCCCGGAATGATGGTCAACAGGTTGTCCCAGCCGCCGCGCACGCCGCCACAGTGCTTCTCCAGCAAGTCGCGCAGCGGAATGCCCATCTCTTCTTCGACGTTGCACGGGGTGTTGACGTGACCAGAGACGCAAAACAGCTTGGTGCCACGGTTGCGCTCTGGGCCCAAGCCGGTCCACCAGCTCACGCCACGGCGCAAAATCTCGGGCACAACGGCGATGGTCTCAACGTTGTTCACGGTCGTGGGGCAGCCATAAAGGCCAGCACCCGCCGGGAACGGAGGCTTCAAGCGTGGTTGACCCTTCTTGCCTTCCAGGCTCTCCAGCAGCGCGGTTTCCTCGCCACAAATGTAGGCGCCCGCACCACGGTGCAGATGGATATCGACATCATAGCCCAGCTTGGAATTCTTGCCCAGCAGGCCTGCATCGTAGGCCTCATCAATGGCGACCTGCACGTTGCTGGCTTCG
>CAZHYF010000242.1:0-4295 GCA_964536635.1 uncultured Rhodospirillaceae bacterium
GCGATATCGGCCTCCGCCTGGCGGCGGGCCAGGTCAATCTGATCGAGTTCGCGACCGGCGGCTTGCTGCTCGGGGCTGTCATCGAAGCGGGTCCAGATGGGCGCGAGGTCTTGTTCGCGCGCCAGCAGCTTGGCCAGCTCGGCTTGCCGCTTGGCCAGAAGGCTGCTGTTAAACTTGAGCCGCGCAAGGGTGGACTGCAAGTCGGAGGCCACCACATAGCGCTGCTTCAGCAGATCGTTCAGCGCTTCTGCCAGCGGCTGGCAGGTGGGGCAGTCCGCCAGGCGGCCAACGAAGCTCTCCGGCACCGGATAGGCGCGGTCGTAGTCGCTGCCCGGTAGGCTGACCTTGGGCTTGTCTTTTTCTGCCAGGCACTTGGCCTCGCAGTCGGCCAGAGCCTTGCGCAGCTCCGCGGCGCGTTTGGTCAGCCGCGCGTGCTCCTTCATGTTGGCTGCAAGCTGTGCATCAAGGCGGGTGATTTCGTCCTCGGCCCAGAGCAAGTCGCTGATCAGCTTGGTGCGCAGCTCTTCGATTTCGAACAAGCGGTCCAAGACTTGACCCTCGTTCTGCAGGCCCGTGTCGCCGACCAGGAAAGCGCCAAGTAGCCGCTCCTCCTTCGCCAATTCGTCGTCCTGCGCGCTCCATTCCTTGAGGGCTTTGCGGCGGCTCTTGAGCAGCCAGACCTCGGTCTGGATGTCGCCTGCCACGCTGCGGCGCTTGGAAAGGGTCTGCATGAGGTCATCGGCGATGGGCTGGCAGGTCGGGCACTTGGCCAGCACGAAATCCACGTTCTCTTGCTGGGGGTAGGCCGGATCAACAAAGGGATCGATCGCGGTTTTGGGCGGCTCGGCGGGCTTGCAGGTCTTCTCGCAAGCGGCCAGTTCTGCTTGTGCGGCCTCCAGCAAGGCCGTGTGCAAGCGGTAGTTCAAGATGGCCGCCAGCAGGCCCTTGGTCTGCTGCGCAATGACCTCGCTCAGCCCCGCTGCGTCGCGCGCCACCTCGGCGCGCTGCTCGGCCAAGTGGCGCAAGGCGGTCTCCGCCTCTTGCTGGTCGCGGCGGTCAAAAGTCTGATCAAGTTCATCGGCGTATTCGCTCGGCGCACGGGCAGTAAAGCCAGCAAGCAGTTGCTGATAGAGCTGTTTTTCCTGTTGCTTGAGCAGCTCGGCCTGGCGCAGCAGTTTTTCCAGGGTCTTGTGATTGGCGGTCAAGGACTGGTGCAGCATCTCAGCAGAGCTGGCGAAAGAACGGCGATGGCTGCGAAGAGTATTGACCTTCTCGGCCAGCGCCTGGCAGGCCGCACACTTGGCCACGATGCCCAGGAAGTTTTCGGGCTTGGGCACTTCTGAGGCTGCGATCAAGGGGGGCAGACCTGGCGAAACGGGCTCGGTCTTGGGGGGATCACCGATGCGCAGCTCATCGTCCAGGTCAAGTTCGGACACGTCGCAAGTCAGCTCGCAGCGATACATGGCCAGTTGCAGACGAATGGCGCTGCGCATTTCGCTCAGGGCCTTGGTTCGCAAGCTCTCCAGCGCCTTGAGAGCAACCGACAGATCGTTGCGCGCCTTGGCGAGCCCGGCTTCGGCTGCGCGCGCGGCAGGCGCGGCGGCGTCGCGATCATCGCGGGTCTGGTCATAGTCGTAAAGCGAGCGGTCCTCCGTGCCGAACAACAGGCCGTCGGCGCGTTTTGACAGGGTGTCAAAAGCGCCAAAATCACGGTCGTAGACCTGCCGGGCCATCAAGAAGGCGTCGGCAGCCTTGCGCACGGCCAACAACTGCGCGGCGTAGGTGGCTTTGGCCTGATCATAGACATCGACCTGTTTGTGGTAGGCCGCTTCTTCGTCCTTGCACTTGGTGCACCGCGTGACCGTCTTTTCCAGCGTTTGCAGGCTGTTCGACAGATCTGGGCCACCCGGTAGCCCCTGCTGAGCCAAAAGCGGCGGTGCCAGCCAGATCACAGCCAACACCATCAAAGTTGCACGGATAAGGGGGGCGCGTTAGCCGGGAAAACGCATGCTGTCCTCTTCGAGTTTTCAGCCTTTTCACGGGTCGGCAATCTGGCTATGTCTGCTGCACGCCTGGGCAACGGGCGACCACATCCTGGCGGGCACGCATCAAGGCTGCCCGGACCGCGGCTGGACTTTGCGAGCCCAGTGGAACGGCCAGGGCGGTTTTCTGTTGATGGGCAAGCACTCCCTAGCGCTTTGTTGCCTGAACGGCGGCGGGCGCGCAGTCTAGATCGAGGCCTCGTATGCCCCAACTTCTTCTGGTCTTGGACCTGATCGGCGTCGCCGTCTTCGCCATCTCTGGTGCCATGGTGGCCTCACGCAAGGAAATGGACATCTTCGGCTTTGCGGTAATGGCGGCCGTGACGGGGATCGGCGGCGGCACGCTGCGCGACCTTGTGCTGGGGCATCCGGCGTCTTGGATCACCTCGCCCTATTATCTGGGGGTCTGTTTGCTGGCGGCTGTGCTGGTCTACTTCACCGCGCATGTGGTGCAACGGCGCTATGTCATCGTGCTGTGGGCCGATGCCATCGGGATTTCGGCCTACGCGGTGATGGGCGCCGACTTGGCCCTGCGCGCTGGTGCTGATGGCTTGGTGGCCGTGGGGCTGGGGGTCATCTCGGCCACCTTTGGCGGCTTGATCCGCGATACCATCGCCGACGAAAAGCCGCTGATCTTGCGCAAGGAGGTCTACGCCACCTGTACGGCCGCCGGCGCCGGGGTCTATGTGCTGTTGGCGGGCTTGGGCGCTGGCGCAGTCTGGGCGGCGGCTCTAGGGTTCCTGGCCAGCTTTGTTCTGCGCGGCCTGGGCATCGCGGCGGGTCTGTCGCTGCCGACCTATCGCTCGCGGCCGGGGCGGATCTACCGCTAGCCCCAGGTGACGGGGACGGACACCGGGCCGCGAAACGCCCAGCCGTCGAGTGTCACCGGGCCGGTCAGGCGCAGGCGGGGAAGGCGGCCAAAGATCGAGGGCAAAGCGACCTCGGCCACCAAAGAGCGCGCGATGAAGGCGCCGGCACAAAAGTGCGGTCCTGCTCCAAAGGTGAGGGTCTGGCTGGCCTTGCGCAGTACGTCGAAGCGCTGGGGTTGGTCGAAATAGGCCTCGTCATGGTTGCCCGAAGCAAACATGAGAAACACCTTGTCCTCGGGCTCGAAGGTAATCCCATTATAGTCATAGCGCTGCACCACGCGGCGCGGAGACATGCCCACCGGTGCCATCCAGCGCCCATACTCCTTGAAGGCGTCGAGCCAGGTCGCGCTGCCGTCCTGGATCAAGGCCAGTTGATCCGGTTGGTCGAGCAAGGCCCAGGCCAAGCCAGCGATCACATCGCGGGGTTCGTTCTGCCCGCCGGAAATGGCCAAGCGGATATTGGCCTTGCACTGCTCCAGCGGGATGCCAGCGGCGCGCTGGCTGGCAAGCAGCGTGGGGGCCTCGAGGTTGAGCTCCTTTGCGGCGGCGGCCTCGACATGGCGATCGATGGTGGCCACACATTCCAGACAATGGGCCTCGACCTCTGGGTCGCCCGCAAAGTTCGAGCAGCCGTCGATCATGCCCTGGCTAACTGCATCCATGACCTGCCAGCTCATGCTGGTGAGGCCGGTGACGGCTTTCAGTGCCTCGCCAGAGATCGGCTTGGCGATGTCCTGCACCAGGTCGGCGCTACCGCTTGCGGGCAGGGCCGCCAGGATGGCGTCGGTTGCTGCTTGGAAGCAGCGGTGCCAAGCGCTGCGTACCGCAGCCTGCGAGATGGTGGGGAAGATGGCTTTGCGCTCGGCCAGGTGGTCGGCACCGTCCTTGCGCATCATGTTCTGGCCCATCAAGCGGGTCATCAACCCTTGCGGCTGTACCGATGAAAAGACCTCGATCTTCTTTTCATTGATGTCGATGTCGTCGCGCCGCGTCATCAAGATGGCGTCGAGTTGGGAGACATAGGCGATCGGCGCCCTGCTGCGCATGTCGGCCAAAATGGGGTAGGGGTCTTGCTTGAAAGCAGCAAGATCAAGCGCGAAATGAGGAGCGTTGGACATGGAGGCCTCGTGCGAAGCAGGGCGGTGGACTGGGCATGAGACTAGCCGAGCGCTTCGGTCTCGCCAGGAAAAAATGTTCTGATATGCGCTTGCTTCGCGCGGAGGCGCGTCGCCCGGTCATTGGATTTGTGCCGAACCACTTGCCCGACGAGATTTTTTTGCTTCGGCGCATTACAGGGCTTGCAAATCGGCTACAGCTTAGCTAATCAATCGCTCCACCGCATGCGGAGAGATGGCAGAGCGGTTGAATGCACCGGTCTTGAAAA
>CAZHYF010000243.1:0-4284 GCA_964536635.1 uncultured Rhodospirillaceae bacterium
CGTGGTGATCGTGGCGACCGTCGTGGCGCAGGCCACTTCGATTCGGGCCGCCGTGGCCCCGCCAAAGCTGACGCGGAAGCATAAGGAGTAACATATGTCTGTAGCACGCCGTCCTTTCTTCCGTCGTAAGAAATCTTGCCCCTTCTCTGGTCCCAACGCCCCGAAGATTGACTACAAAGATGTCAAGCTGCTGGGTCGTTACCTGTCAGAGCGTGGCAAAATCGTTCCCAGCCGCATCACCGCGGCATCTGCTAAGAAGCAGCGTGAATTGGCTCGCGCGATCAAGCGCGCCCGTCAGCTCGCCCTGCTGCCCTACGTGAATAAGTAAGGAGACGATCAATGGCAGCCACAATGGATGTGATCCTCCTTCAGCGGATCGAAAAGCTGGGCCAGATGGGTGACGTTGTCACCGTCAAGCCAGGCTATGCACGCAACTTCTTGTTGCCGCAAAAGAAGGCCCTGCGCGCCACCGAGGCCAACAAGACCTTCTTTGAGACCCAAAAGGCTCAACTGGAAGCCGACAACCTGAAGCGCCGCGAAGAAGCGGAAGCTGTCGCAGCAAAGATGGATGGTCTGACCATCACTTTGATCCGCGCGGCCTCTGAGACTGGTGCTCTGTATGGTTCGGTTTCAACCCGCGACGTTGCCGACCAGGTGAGCGAAGCAGGCTTTACCCTGAGCCGCACTCAGGTCGTGCTGGACAAGCCGATCAAAGAGCTGGGCATTCACGAAGTCGGCGTTCAACTGCACCCCGAGGTGTTGGTTGCGATCCGCGCTAACGTCGCCAAGTCTCAGGACGAAGCTGACGCGCAGTTGGCAATCGCCGACGGCAAGCCCATGGCTTCTGACGACGAAGATGATGCGGAAGCGCTGTTCGACACCGCTGACGACGAGCAGAGCGAAGAAGACGAAGCCTAGGCTTCGGTCCTCGCAGCAAATACGAGAGCCGCTGGTCCTTCGGGATCAGCGGTTTTTTTGTGTTTGTCGTTTGGAATGATGCCTCAGGCCACTTGAGCCTGCGCCAAGCTGTTGGAGCTTCTGGCCTTCATTCCGCACTGGTCCGCACACCTTTCAGGCAACAAAAAAGGCGACGCAATCGCGCCGCCTTCTCGTGTTCGCTCTCAGGCTCGGTCTAGAACACCACCACTGAGCGGATGCTCTCACCCGCATGCATGAGGTCAAAGCCCTTGTTGATCTCGTCCAGGCGCAGAGTGTGGGTGATCATGGGGTCGATGTCGATCTTGCCCTCCATGTACCAATCGACGATCTTGGGCACATCGGTGCGCCCACGCGCGCCGCCAAAGGCCGTGCCGCGCCAAGAGCGACCGGTCACAAGCTGGAAGGGTCTGGTCGAGATTTCCTGCCCCGCGCCAGCCACACCAATGATAATGCTCTCGCCCCAACCTTTGTGGCAGCACTCCAGCGCGGTCCGCATGACCTTGGTGTTGCCGATGCACTCAAAGGAATAGTCGGCGCCGCCCTTGGTCAGATCGACCAAATACGCGACAAGATCGCCGCCAACCTCGCTTGGATTGACGAAGTGGGTCATGCCAAAGCGCTCGCCCCACTCCTTCTTGCTGTTGTTGAGATCAACGCCCACGATCATGTTCGCGCCCGCCAGCCGCAGGCCCTGAATGACGTTCAGGCCAATGCCGCCCAAACCAAACACGACGCAGTTCGAGCCCGGCTCGACCTTGGCGGTATTGATAACAGCGCCGACGCCGGTGGTCACGCCGCAGCCGATGTAGCAGATCTTGTCGAAAGGCGCGTCCTCGCGCACCTTGGCCACGGCAATCTCGGGCAGCACGGTGTAGTTGGCAAAGGTCGAGGTGCCCATGTAGTGGAAGATGGGCTTGCCATCGATACTAAAGCGGCTGGTGCCATCGGGCATCAGGCCTTGGCCCTGGGTCGTTCTAATCGCCTGGCAAAGATTGGTCTTCGGATTGAGGCAATAGTCGCACTGGCGGCACTCCGGCGTATAGAGCGGGATCACATGATCCCCCTTCTTGACCGAGGTCACGCCAGGCCCAACATCGACCACGACGCCCGCGCCCTCGTGGCCCAAAATCGCTGGAAAGATGCCTTCCGGGTCTGCGCCAGACAGAGTGAATTCGTCGGTGTGACAAATTCCGGTTGCCTTGATTTCGACCAAGACCTCGCCCGCCTTGGGGCCTTCCAATTGTACGGTCGTGATTTCCAGCGGCTTGCCTGCCTCAAAGGCGACGGCGGCTTTAACATCCATGCTGAGCGCTCCTCCTGCAAATTGCGGGCGCTGATTGCGCCTCTATTAGACCGTCCAAGCGGCAGCGGTCAGGCCTACATAAGACCCGCGCTACGTCGCTCGCGGTGCATCAACAATCTATGCAGGCCCGCCAGCGCTCTGGCAAGCCAAATGCGGGCAAAGCACCCGCATCGCGCAAGGCTTGGGTCTTAGAACGGGATGTCGTCATCCAACGCCGAGCCCGCCGAACCGGAGCCAAAGCCCGCGCCCGAGCCACTGCTCATGGGATTGCCAAACGCGGGTTCCTCGACCGCTGACGCCCCACCGAAGTCGTTACCGCCGCCATAAGAGCCAGCGCCGCCCTCGCCACGACCATCAAGCATGGTCAAGGTGCCACCAAAATTCTGCAACACAATCTCGGTGGTGTAACGCTCTTGACCTTGCTGGTCGGTCCACTTCCGGGTCTGCAAAGCGCCTTCGACATAGACCTTCGAGCCTTTGCGCAGGTAGTTCTCGATCACGCGGATCAGGCCTTCGGAAAAGACCACGACGCGGTGCCATTCGGTCCGCTCGCGCCGCTCTCCGCTGTTGCGATCGCGCCAAGTTTCAGAGGTCGCGACAGACAGATTGGCTACCTTGCCACCGTTCTGGGTGCTGCGGATCTCGGGATCGCGGCCAAGGTTGCCAATCAGTATGACTTTATTCACGCTACCGGCCATGGGATACTCCTTGCTTGGCGCGATACGCGCCCGGATTTGAGGGTCTGGCGCCATACGCGCCCGGATCTAAAGGCAAGATGTTCTTGTTTAGTTCATTTAATCATCTTGCACGCCCCTGTAAAGCATCATATCTTTGTCAGGTAAACATCAGAGCACAGCTTGGGGACATCTTCGGGACGAGATGCCTATTTTCGCGGAGCAACCTCGCATGTCAGAGCTTAAAATCGGTCTAGCGCTTAGCGGCGGGGCCGCTTACGGTTTCGCGCATTTGCCGGTTTTGCAAGCGTTCGAAGACATAGGCATGCGTCCTAGCGTCTTGGCGGGAACCTCCATGGGGGCCATCGGCTGCGCCACCTACGCTGCTGGCTACAGCACCAGAGAGCTGTTGGAGCATACCGAGGAGGTGTTTGAGATAAAGTCCGCCCTGCTCAAACGACTCCCGCGCCTTCTGCCGACCCATTTGAAAGCCAGCTTGCAAGATTGGAACCCGCTTAGCCTAGACCCCTATGCGATCCTGGACGAATTCATGCTGCCCGTGCCCGAGAGCTTCGATGCCCTGAGCATCGAGACCCACTTGGTCGCAACGAATTTCACCAGCGGCGAGGCCGTCGCCTTTTCCAGCGGTGCGCTGAAGCCTGCGGTCGCGGCCTCCATGGCCATCCCGGGCGTCTTCAAGCCGGTTTATATCGACGGCGAGGCACACCTAGACGGCGGCCTGGTCAGCCCTTTGCCGGTCGAATACCTGCCCAGCAATTGCGATCTGATCATCGCCTCAAGTGTCATTGGAGCCCCTTCGCGGGGGACCAAGGTGCTGCTGTCGGATAACGGTGGCAAGGCGCTCAAGTTCAACGAGATCATGATGGGCTGCGTGCAAATCCTCACCAGCCAACTGGTCGAATCCTCGACCCAAAAGCGGCGTCCAGATTTGATGGTTTGGGGGCGTCAGGATAAATTCCGCCCCTTCGACTTCATGCGCGCCAAGGAAATTGCCGAAGCGAACCAGGCGCTGCGCGGGCAAGTTCGAAGCTACCTGGAAACCGCCCTGGAGGCTAAGGCCCGCGGGCACGAGCTGCCGACCAACGAGTTCTTTTGCCCGCCTCCACGTGTGCCCACAGAGCCTGATCAGCCCGTTTTGGCGGTCGCTTCCTAGCGCAAAGCCCAAGCTCTTGAAATCAAGAGCGCCAAGGTTGCCTGGGGTCAGTTTGCTGACAAATCAAAGAGATAGAGCATGTGTCATGAATGCAATTCGTCGAAACATGCTCTAGAGGCGGCGCCACTCGGTCTTGCCGCCCGGACGATCCAGCAGCTCGATACCATCGGCGACCAGCGCATCACGCAAGGCAT
>CAZHYF010000244.1:0-4274 GCA_964536635.1 uncultured Rhodospirillaceae bacterium
TGCCCGGACGCCAGCCCCATCATCGGCCACACGCCGGTCAAGGGCCTCTACATCAACTGCGGTTGGGGCACTGGCGGCTTTAAGGCGACACCCGGTTCGGGCTTCGTTTTCGCCGATACCATTGCCAACGAGCGTCCGCACCCGCTGGCCGAGCCCTTCGCTCTGTCGCGCTTCTCGACCGGTTATCTGATCGGCGAGCACGGCGCTGCTGGCGTAGCGCACTAAGACCTGCGCTGTTTTAAGAGAATTCAGGAAGGACCAACGACATGTTGTTGATTGAGTGTCCCCATTGCGGTCCACGCAATGAATCAGAGTTTCGCTATGGCGACCAAGCCCACATCGCGCGCCCGGAAAACAACGAGGGTATGAGCGATCAGGAGTGGGCCGAATACGTCTATTTGCGCGAAAACCCCAAGGGCCTGTTCCGCGAGCGCTGGTGCCACACCGCCGGTTGCGGCCAGTGGTTCAACGCGGTGCGCGATACCGTCTCCAGCCGCATCATGGCGACCTACAAGGCCGGTGAAGAGGCGCCGATTAGCGCCGATCAAGAAGGAGGCCAGCTCTAATGGCACAGAAGTATCGTTTGCCAGAGGGCGGTCGCGTCAACCGCGAGCAGCCGCTGCGCTTCAGCTTTGATGGCAAGACCTATGAGGGCTTCGAGGGCGACACCCTGGCCTCGGCGCTGATCGCCAATGGCGTGCGCTTGGTCGGCCGTTCTTTCAAATACCACCGCCCGCGCGGTATCATCACTTCGGGCGTTGACGAGCCCAACGCGCTGGTTGATTTGGCCTCTGGCACCGATAAGCACGAAGCCGATGCCCGCACCACCATGGTCGAGCTGGTCGATGGCATGGACGCGCGCTCGATCAACAACTACCCCTCGCTGAGCTTCGACGTCGGCGCGGTCAACTCGATCTTCTCCAAGTTCTTCGTTTCGGGCTTCTATTATAAGACCTTCATGTGGCCCAAAGCGGCCTGGCTGAAGCTCTATGAGCCCTTCATCCGTAAGGCAGCAGGCCTAGGTCATGCGCCCACCAAGCCCGATAGCGACCACTATGAAAAGCACTATGGCTATTGCGATGTGCTGATCATTGGCGCGGGCCCGGCAGGCCTGGCAGCGGCGCGGGTTGCGGCCCGCTCTAAAGCGCGGGTTTGGCTGGTGGACGACCAGAGCGAATTCGGCGGCCACCTGTTGACCCGTGGCCAGACCATCGACGGTATGGACTCTGACGCTTGGATCGCCCAGGTGCGCGCTGAGCTGGAAGCCGCGCCCAACGTGACGATCAAGACCCGCGCGCAAGCCATCTCCTATTTCGACATGAACTATGTTGCGATCTGGGAGAAGGTGACCAACCACATGGCCAACCCGCCGGCCTCCATGCCGCGCGAGCGCCTCTATCGCGTGCGCGCTGGCCAGGTGATTATCGCCACCGGTTCGCACGAACGGCCGCTGGTCTTTGCTGATAACGACCGCCCTGGCGCCATGCTGGCAGGTGCCGCTGAGACCTACGTCAAGCGCTACGGCGTCAAGCCGGGCAAGCGCGCTGTGGCGATGGTCAACAACGACTATGCCTACGGCTCGATCCTGGCCCTGCTGGATGCGGGCATCGAGGTTCCCATGGTTTGCGACCTGCGCGAAGAGCCCGATGGTGCCCTGACCCAAGCGGTCAAGGATCGCGGCGTGCCGATCAAGGCAGGCTATGCGGTGGTTGGCGTCAAGGGCGCCAAGAGCGTCAGCGGCGTCAAGATCGCCAAGCTGAGCGCCGACGGCAAGTCCATGGCTGAAGGCGAAAAGCCGATCCACCAATCCTGCGACCTGCTGGTGCATTCGGCGGGCTGGACCCCGGCTGTCCACGCGCACTGTATGGCGCGCGGCAAGCTGGCTTGGTCCAACGACATGTCTTGCTTCCTGCCCGCTGAAGGCTCGGACGCCAACCCCAATGTATCGGCGGGCAACTGCGTCGGTCAGATGGATTTGGCCTCGGCCCTGCAAGGCGGCCACGCTGCGGCGCTCCAGGTCTTGGACGCTCTGGGCATGCCCGCTGACGGCGCGCCTGCAGCTTCCAAAGCGGAGCCCGAAGCGCCCAGCACAAGCCGCATTTTGTGGATCGTGCCGGGTGAAAAAGCACTGGGACACGGCAAGGCCAAGCACTTCATCGACTTCCAGAACGATTCGACCGCATTCGACCTGCAATTGGCGGTGCGTGAGGGCATGCACTCAATCGAGCATGTCAAGCGCTACACCACCACCGGCATGGCCACCGATCAGGGCAAGCTGGCCAACCTGAACGCCATCGGCATTGTATCCGAGGCGCTGGGCGTCGAGCCCCAGAAGGTGGGCACCACCACCTATCGCTTGCCCTATACACCGACCACCTTTGGCGTGATTGCAGGCCGCGATATCGACACCCTGTTGGACCCGGCGCGTCAAACCGCCATGCATCCTTGGCACGTCGATAACGGCGCGGTCTTTGAGGATGTGGGCCAGTGGAAGCGTCCTTGGTACTTCCCCAAGAAGGGCGAGAGCATGCACAAAGCCGTGCTGCGCGAGTCTGCTGCCCTGCGCGAGCATGTCGGCATTCTGGACGCCTCGACCCTGGGCAAGATCGTGGTCAAGGGCCCCGACGCGGGTGCCTTCTTGGATCTGGTCTATACCAACAAGTTCTCCTCGCTGAAGCCCGGCAAGTGCCGTTATGGCCTCATGCTGAACGAAGACGGCATGATCCTGGACGATGGTGTCACCTCGCGGATCAGCGAAGACGAGTTCTATATGACCACCACCACGGGCAACGCAGCCCCGGTGCTGGATCATCTGGAAGAGTACTTGCAGACCGAATGGCCCCACATGCAGGTCTACCTGACCTCGGTCACCGAGCAGTGGGCCACCGCCACCATCGCGGGCCCCAAGGCGCGCGACTTGCTGGCCGAGATCTGCCCCGACGTGGATCTGTCGAACGAAGCCTTTGGCTTTATGGAGTGGCGCGAAGGCACGGTCGCAGACTGCCCAGCGCGCATCTTCCGTATCTCCTTCACCGGCGATGTCTCCTTTGAGATCAACGTGCCTTCGGACTATGGCTTGCACCTCTGGACCACCTTGATGCAGGTCGGACGCAAGTACAACATCACGCCCTACGGCACCGAGACCATGCACGTTCTGCGCGCTGAGAAGGGCTTTATCATCGTGGGTCAAGAGACCGACGGTTCGGTCATGCCGTTCGATCTGGACATGAACTGGATCGTCTCCAAGAAGAAGGGCGACTTTATCGGCCGCCGTTCTCTGTACCGCGCCGACATGAGCAAGCCGGACCGCAAGCAACTGGTGGGCATCAAGACCGTAGATCCCAGCGTGGTGCTGGAAGAGGGCGCCCAGTTGGTGCGCGAATTGAAGGACAAGCCGCCGATGGACATGGTGGGCCACGTCACCTCAAGCTACGAGAGCCCGGCTTGCGGTCGCTCGATTGCTTTGGGGATCGTTAAAGGCGGCCTGGCGGCGATCGGTGAGACCCTCTATTCGCCCCAGCCCGATGGCAAGGTGATCGAGCTGCAAACCTGTAGCCCGGTCTTCTTCGACCCCGAAGGCACGCGTCAGAACGGCTAAACGCCAACTGGTGAACCCATGATCAAGCAGGGCTGCGGCCCTGCGCAGACCCCGGGCTCGGGCAGACGAGCCGGGGTAAGGAAAGGACAAAGACATGTCTCAATTGGATTATCGGCGCTCGGTGGCTTTGGCAGAGATGGCACCCTTGGCCTTCGGCGGCGAGGGCCAAGCTGGCTCGGTCAGCCTGGAGTGCGTCGTAGAGCAGGGCAGTTGGAGCCTGCGCGGCAATGCCGATGATGCGAGCTTCACCGCAGCGGTTGCGGCGGCCTTTGGTGGCTTGGAACTGGCGCGCAAGGTCGGCGAGACCCGCACTGCGGGCGACGTGACGGCGCTGTGCCTCGGCCCTGACGAGTGGTTGTTGGTCACCGCAGACCGCCAGGCCGCGTTGAGCCTCGGTGCGGAAGCGGGCCATCACAGCCTGGTCAATGTGAGCGATCAGTACGCGGTGTTGGATGTCGCTGGGCCCATGGCGCGCCACCTGCTCAGCAAGTGCGTGCAGATCGACCTGTCTGAGGCGGCCTTTGCGGTAGGAAGTGGCGCGCGCACATTAGCGGCCAAGACCCAGGTGGTGATCCGCCTGCTGGACGACAGCCCGCGCTTTCGCCTCATGACCCGGCGGTCGTTCGGGCCCTACCTTTGGGCTTGGCTGCAGGACGCCTGCCGCGAGTACGCTTAG
>CAZHYF010000245.1:0-4262 GCA_964536635.1 uncultured Rhodospirillaceae bacterium
GTCTATCGCGGCAAGCGGCTGGCCCTGAGCGAGCTGCCCAAGGTCTTGAGCCAGGGTCTGGCCATGCCGGGACCGATCATCACGGTCGATCAGCTTGGGTTTTCCAACGATCCGGGCGGGCTGGGCGTCTCAGACGGCGATCCTGACCTGCCGCTCCATGCCGTGCCCGGCAGCTTGGCGCCCATCCCTTGGCGCTCGACGGCGGCTGACGCCCAGATCCTCTTGTCCTTCGTTGATCCGCAGGGCCGGGGCGGCTATCCGCACGACCCGCGTTGGTTCCTGGTGCAAGCTATCGAGCGCCTCAAGGCCCTTGGCCTGACCGCCGTGGTGGCCTTCGAGCTGGAATTCTACCTTCTGAGCCCCGAGCGCCCTGCGGGCAGCATCGCCCTAGCGCCGGTTGAGGAGAGCCAGGGCCCCGACGTCTACCGCATGAGCCTGCTGGACGCCTACGAGCCGGCGCTCAGCGACATGATCCGCGCCTGCGCCGCGCAGGGCCTAGACGCGGGTGCCGTGACCAAGGAGTTCGCGCCCGGCCAGTTCGAGATCAACTTGCACCACCAGGCCGACGTCTTGCGGGCTGCAGACCACTGCGGGCTGTTCCGCCGACTGGTCAAGGGCTGCGCGCGCGATGCGGGCCTGCGCGCAACCTTCATGTCCAAGCCCTTTTTGCAGCAGTCGGGGTCGGGCATGCACATCCATGTCTCGCTGTTGGATCAGGACGGGCGCAATGTCTTTGATGACGGCAGCGATCAAGGCTCGCCCTTGTTGCGCCAGGCGATTGCGGGCGCGCTGGCCACCCTGCCCGAGGCCATGGCCGCTTACGCTTGGACGCCCCACGCCTACCGCCGCTTCTTGGCGGATATCTTCGTGCCGGTGACACCGACCTGGGGCTACGAGAACCGGGCTGCGGCCATCCGCGTGCCCTTTGCAGGCGGCCAGGCGCGCCGCTTCGAGTTCCGCGTGCCGGGCGCAGAGGCCAACCCACACCTGGCGCTGGCCTGCCTGTTGGCCAGCATCGCGCACGGGCTGGAAGGCAAGCTGGAGGCCCCTGCCCCCTCTGTCGGCAATGTTGGCGCGGTCAAATCGCCCGATCTGCCCTGGAGCCTGTGCGCTGCCTTGGAGCGTATGCAGCAGGCCACGATCCTGCCCGCAGCCTTTGGAGCGGCCTCTTGGGATCTGATCCGCGAGGCCAAAGCGCTGGAGGTGGACAACTTCCAAGCCGCCATCACCGCCCGAGAATACGATTGGTATCTGCACCATGACGCCTAAGGACGCCCCGCAAACCGACCCAGCCTGGCTGCCCAAACCTCGCCAGCGGGTTATGAACGATGCCCAGGTCGAAGAGTTCTTTAGAGCTCTGGCCGCCATCGAGCCCGAACCCAAGGGCGAGCTCAATTTCACCAACCCCTATACCCTGCTGGTGGCGGTGGCGTTGTCGGCTCAGGCGACCGACGTGGGTGTCAACAAGGCCACCGGCCCGCTGTTTGCCCGCGTCTCGACCCCGCAAGACATGCTCGACTTGGGCGAAGCCGAGCTGATCGAGCATATCAAATCCATCGGGCTCTATAAGACCAAGGCCAAGAACGTCATGGCTGCGGCGCAGATCCTGGTCGAGCAGTTCGCCGGCCAAGTGCCGCAAGATCGCGCGGCGCTGGAGACCCTGCCGGGCGTCGGGCGCAAGACTGCCAATGTGGTGCTCAACATGGCCTTTGGCCAGACGACGATTGCAGTGGATACCCACTTATTCCGCGTCGCCAACCGTACCGGCATGGCGGCGGGCAAGACCCCTCTGGCGGTCGAGCTGAAGCTGGAAAAGCGGGTGCCAGAGGCCTATGGCCTGCACGCCCATCACTGGTTGATCCTGCACGGGCGCTATATCTGCAAAGCGCGCAAGCCGGACTGCTGGCGCTGCCCGGTGGCGCAGGTTTGCTTGTTCAAGGACAAAACCCCTGCGCCCTAGCGGCATGGAGCAAACTCTCAAAGCCCAGAGCTGGGGCGGCGCGCTAATCGTAGATCGGGAAGCGGGCGCAGAGCTCGGCGACCTTGGCCTGGCAGGCCGGCAGCACCGCCTCGGCGCGTTCCTCAGCCTCGGCCAGCACCAGATCGGCGATCACCGCGCCCAACTGGCGAAACTCGGCCTCAGCCATGCCGCGGGTCGTGGCCGCCGCCGTGCCCAGGCGCAGCCCCACCCAGTCGGGCGGGCGCGGGCTGTCGCCCGGAATGGGGTTCTTGTTGCTGGTGATATTGGCGCGATCCAACACCGCCTCGGCGCGCTTGCCGCTCAGCCCTTGGCGGCTCAAGTCCAGCAGCACAATGTGGGTGTCGCTGCCGCCGGTCACCAGGCGGATGCCCCGCGCTTCCAGCGTCTGCGCCAGCGCGGCCGCATTGGCGGTGACCTGCGCCGCATAGCGCTTGAAGTCCGGCGCCAGCGCCTCGCCGAGGCAAATGGCTTTGGCCGCCAGCACCTGGGTGTGGATCGAGCCCTGGACGCCCGGAAAAACCGCCGATTGCAACCGCTTGAACCAGTCCTCGCGATTGCACAAGATGACGCCGCCGCGCGGCCCGCGCAGGGTCTTGGTGGTGGTGCAGGTCACGATATCGGCATGCGGGAAGGGTGAAGGATGCGCGCCGCCTGCCACCAGGCCCGCGATGTGCGCCATATCAACGTGCAGCCAGGCACCAACCGCCTTGGCGATCTGGCCGAAGCGCTCGAAATCCAACCGCCGCGGATAGGCAGAGCCGCCGGCAATGATCAGCTTGGGTCTCAACGCCTGGGCCTGCGCCTCCAGTGCGTCGTAGTCGATCACCTCGCTGTCCAGATCAACCCCGTAGTGGTGGGCTTCAAACCACTTGCCAGAGAGGTTGGCGCTGAGGCCATGCGACAGGTGCCCGCCCGCCGCCAGATCGAGCGACAGCACCTTATCGCCCGGCTTCAGCAGCAAATAGAAGACCGCCAGATTGGCTTGGCTGCCCGAGTGCGGCTGCACATTGGCATAGCGGCAGCCAAACAGCGCGCAAGCCCGATCAATGGCAGCCTGCTCGACGACATCGACGTAGCGCCCGCCGCCGTGGAAGCGGTTACCGGGGTAGCCCTCCAGCGTCTTGTTGGTCATGACGTGGCCCAGCGCATCCAGAACGGCGCGGCTGACGATATTCTCTGAGGCAATCAGCTCGATCTGGTCGCTTTGGCGCTGTTTTTCCGCCGCCAGAGCGTCTGCGATCAAGGGGTCGGCCTCGGCCACGCCTATCTGAAAATGTCCCCGCATCTTGGTGTCCTTTGCTGTGGAGCGGTCCTGCTCTGGGATAACTGGCGAGAGTATCCCGCAATTGTGCTCGCTGTCACAAACCAGTATTGCTATAAATTCAGCGTAGAAAAACTAAGCCTAATTTATGACCGTTTCGCCACCGCGCCCCAAGGGCCCACACCTAAATGCCCTGCGCGCCTTCGAGAGCGCGGGCCGGTTGAAGAGCTTTGTCGCCGCCGCCCAAGAGCTGAACGTCACGCCGGGTGCCATCTCTCAGCACATCAAGGCGCTGGAGGACTGGGCCCAAGGACGGCTGTTCGTGCGCGGCACGCGCGGGGTGCAGCTCAGCCCCTTGGGCGAAGAGCTGCTGCCCGAGTTCACCCGCGCCTTTGACCAGCTCAACGAGGCGGTGCAGAGCCTGCGCAGCAAGAGCGCCCCCAGCACGATCAAAATCGCGACCCTGCCCTCGATCGCCCAGCTCTGGCTGTCCGAGAAGCTGGGTGCTTTGCGCAAGATCGCGCCCGAGATTTCGGCTTCTGTTGTCGCAGTGGAGGCACCGCCCAACCTGGCCCGCGACCCCTTCGACGTTAGTTTATTCTTCCACGACGGCGCGCCCGAGCCCGGCGCCATCGCCCTGTTTCAAGACCGCATCTTTCCGGTCTGCACGCCCGAGGTGGCCGCGCGCCTGCGCAGCCCACAGGACTTGGCGCAGGAGGCCTTGTTGCAGGACATAAGCTGGAGCAAGGATTGGCAGATCTGGCTGACCAGCCTGCCCCAGCCCCTGACCTTCAAGCCGCGTGGGCCCGCCTACTCGCTGTTCAGCGTCGCGCTGGAGGAGGCTTGCAACGGCGCGGGCGTGCTGATGGCGCACGAGGCGCTGGTGGCGTCGCGCCTGCGCTCGGGCGTTTTGGTGGCCCCCTTCGCGCACAAGCTGGCGCTCGACCGCCGCCTGGTGATGCGCTTGGCGACCCGCTTTGCCAACACCCCAGCCAGTCGGCGGCTGCAAACAGCGATGCG
>CAZHYF010000246.1:0-4259 GCA_964536635.1 uncultured Rhodospirillaceae bacterium
CTCTGTTCCTGGGGCGCTCTGTTCCTGGCGCGCTCCTGGGCCTGGCGCGCTCCTGTGCCTGGCCTAGAGCGTCGGGCGTTGGTCTTGCAACAGCCCTTCCGCTCTAGCTGACTGATTTCTAACGCAAGTCCATGCTCTCGCGTGTTGCCACTCATTCGCGGCTTGCTCTAGGCGGCGCTCGCCTCCCAAGCTTCCAAATCGGCGCGCAAGTCGTCCGGGATCTGCACCGATTTGCGGCTCACCAACGACATGAGCACATTGGTCACCTTGCAATCAAAGGCCTCGACCCCGTCGCGCTCGCGGATCATGCGATGATAGAAGCCGATCGAGCGGCCCCCGATCCGCTCGATGCGCGAAATCATGTGGTAGGCATCGCCCTCGTGCAGTTCGGCGCGATAGGAGCACTCCATATGCACCGCTGCAAAAGACATGCGCCGACCGCTGGTGATGTCCGCATCGTCCATCCCAACCTGGGCCAGAAGGTCGAACACCGCCTCAGAGCAAGCCGCCACATAGCGCGAAATGTTCATGTGCCCCAGCTTGTCGCAATCCTCCAAGGTCACAACGCTGCGAAAGGTCTGTCGTCTGGCCACCTCATGCCCCCTGCTTTGCGGTTCCTGCCCCCACCTGGGCACGGAATGCCCAGGACGTCAACCGATTGCGGTTCACCCAAAGCTGTGCTGAGCTAGCGCCCAACAGAACCGGGAGCCCGACATGAGCCTTTCGCCCAACCAACGCCTAGAGCGGATTTGCCAAGACGCCATGTGCAGCGCCTGCGGGCTGTGCGAGAGCCTGTTCGGGCCCGATCGGGTGCAAATGGCCATCACGCCTGAAGGCGACCTGCGCCCGGTCGTCAAGCCCGGCGTTGCGCTGGAGGCCGCCGAAATGGACCGGCTGGAGCGGCTCTGCCCCGGCCAGCGGCTGGAGGCTCAGCCGGCCGCTTTCGCCTCGAAGGATGCCCAAGAAGACCTGATCTGGGGCCGTTATGAACACATGGTCATGGCCTGGGCCAGCGACGCTGCGGTGCGCCATCGCGGGTCAACTGGCGGCGTTCTGTCGGCTCTGGCGCTCTACTTGCTGGAGTCCGGCGAGGTGGACTTCATCTTGCACGCCAAAGCCAGTAGCCAGGAGCCCAGCTTTGGCGAGCGCCAGGTCTCCCGCACCAGCGCGCAGGTTCTTGATGGTGCGGGCTCGCGCTATGCGCCCACGGCGATTTTGGTCGATGTCCTGGAATTGCTGGACCTGGGGCGGCCCTTTGCGGTGGTCGGCAAGCCTTGCGATTTGTCGGCCATCAACAACCTGGCGCGCGACGATGCGCGGGTGGATCGCCTGATCCGCGCGCGCTTGGCACCGGTTTGCGGCGGCTACATGCCACCGGAAGGCCAGGCGCGCTTCATCAAACAAGACCTGGGGCTTGATCCAAAGCGCATCACCGCCATGCGCTATCGCGGCTTTGGCTGCCCAGGTGCAACGCGGATCGAGCTGGACGACGGCCAGGTGATCGAAGCGACCTATAGCGACTTCTGGGGCCAGGACGAGAGCCAATGGGTGCTGCCGTTTCGCTGTAAGGTCTGCGCCGATGGCATCGGCGAGGCGACCGACATCGCGGCTGCCGATACCTGGCCGGGCGGCTCGCCGGACCCAAATGATACCCGCGAAGACCCTGGCACCAATGCGCTGATCATCCGCAGCCAAAGGGGGCTCGAGCTGGCCCAGCGCGCGGCGAAAGCGGGCTATTTGACCCTGGATGACCGTGTTGGCCCCCGCGACTTGGACGGCTTCCAGCCGCACCAGCGCAACAAGAAGCTGGCGGTGGGCGCGCGCTATGCGGGCTTGGCAGGCGAGGGTAAGACCCACCCACAGACCCATGGCCTGCGCTTAGAGGCTCTCACACGGGCGCTGGGGGAAGAAGAAGCGGAGCGACAGACCCAAGGCACCCGCCAGCGGGTCGCCATCGGCAAGGCCAGTGAGCCTCGCCCGCGCGCTGCGGCCTGGTTCAAACGACCCTAGCCCAACAAGGAACAGCCAAAAACCGAGCGCAGATCGCGCCCGGTTTTCGTTGAGAGCTGCCTACCAAAGCGTCGAGATGTACTGGGTTTCCATGAACTCCAGCATGCCTTCTTGACCGCCCTCGCGGCCCATACCGGATTGCTTGACGCCGCCAAAGGGCGCTGCCGGATCAGAGACCAAGCCACGGTTCAAGCCAACCATACCCGACTCCAGGCGCTCTGACACGCTCAGACCGCGCTTCAGATCGCCGGTGAAGAGATAGGAGACCAGGCCGTATTCGGTGTCGTTGGCCCGCGCGATAACCTCGTCTTCGGTCTTGAAGGTTTGCAACGCCGCGACCGGGCCAAAGATCTCGTCATGGACGCAGTTTGCGGTCATCGGCACGTTGGCCAGCACGGTCGGCGGGTAGAAGAAGCCAGGGCCGTTGGGGCGCTGACCGCCCAAGCGCAGCTCGGCGCCTTTGGCCAGAGCGTCTTGGACGAACTCCTCGACCTTGTCGCGGGTGGTGGCGTTGACCAGCGGGCCCACGTCAACGCCAGCATCCAGGCCATTGCCCATCTTCAAGGCCGCCATACGCTCAACGAACTTGAGCGTGAAGGCCTCGGCGATGTCTTCGTGCAAGAAAACGCGGTTGGCAGCCGTGCAAGCCTCGCCAATGTTGCGCATCTTGGCCAGCATGAGGCCGTCCGCCGCTGCATCCAAATCGGCGTCTTCGAAGACGATGAAGGGTGCGTTGCCGCCCAGCTCCATGGCCGGGTTGAGCACGTTTTCAGCCGCACCTTTCAACAGGATTCGGCCAACAGGGGTCGAGCCGGTGAAAGAGATGACGCGCGCGCGCGGATCGTTCATCAGCGCCGATACCATGGTGCCAGATTGGGTCGAGGGCAGCACGTTGACTACACCTGCGGGAACGCCAGCTTCTTCCAGGATCGGGATCAGCGCCAGCATGGTCAAAGGAGTCTCAGAGGCAGGCTTGATCACCACAGGGCAGCCAGCGGCCAGCGCGGGCGCGATCTTACGCGTGCCCATGGCCGCCGGGTAGTTCCAAGGCGTCACCAGGATCGACACACCCGCGGGCTTGTTGTGCACCAGGGTGCGCGCGCCAGTGGCCGGCGCCATGCCCATGTAGCCGGGCACGCGAACTGCTTCTTCAGAGAACCAGCGGAAGAATTCGGCGGCATAGGTGGCTTCACCCATGGCATCCACACGCCCTTTGCCGTTCTCCAAGGTGATCAGGCGGGCGATGTCTTCCAACTGGCCGCTCATGATGTCAAAGGCTTTGCGCAAGATTTCGGCGCGCTCGCGCGGCTTCTTGGCCGCCCAAGGGCCAAAGGCCGCCTGAGCCGCCTCCATGGCATCCTTAGCGTCATCCAGGGTCGCCGAGGCAACGCTTGCCAAGACGCTTTCATCTGCCGGGTTGAGAACGTCGAAACGCTCGCCGGTACTGCCGGGGCGCCATTGGCCGTTGATATAGAGCTCGGTCTTGTACATGCCGTTGCCTTTCCTTGTTACACCCACTTGCTCTGCCGGGTGCCGGGCAAGGGACCGCCGCCGGCCTGAAGCCCGCCGCGAAGATTTTCCACCCAAGGGCTTACTCTTCTGAGCGCAAAGGTCAAGTGCAGGTGCAGCAATTTTTGTGCGACTGCGAAACGATGGAGATTTCTCGCGCCTTTATAATAGGTTGAGCAATCTATTTAACGTGTGAATAAAATTCTTTCGCGCGGTTCTGACAGGCGAAGGTCTAGCCGTTCCACTGCCCTTGCATCCTCAGAACAAGCGTCACAAGCGGCGCAGCCCCAACCCAAAGGACACTCATCATGCGCGCTCAATCGCTGGCTCTCGCGCCTTCTGCCGCACGCCTTTTATGCCTCTTGCTTGCCCTGGCAGCCTTCAGCCTGGCGCTCGCCAATCCGGTCTCGGCCAAGTACCGCCCGCCCTACGACGGGGGTGCCATCGATCTAGCGTTGTGCCAAGCCACCGCCGATCCCGATAAGAACCCGCTGGATGTTAATGTGATTGATAAAAAAGGCCAGCTCTGCTGCTCAAAAGAGCTGAACTACTGCATTGATTGTTCACGCAAAACGGGTTCCTGCAAACTGCTGAAGTACCGGGTTTGGCCAGGTCGCGGCCAGCGTCCCCAGGCGCCGGGCTACGACACCAACGCTCCGCTGGGCAACGCCCCTGCCGGCATGTCACGCCCTAAGACCAAGCTGATCTTGACCTTCCCCGGAACCGTGATCGGCAACTAG
>CAZHYF010000247.1:0-4235 GCA_964536635.1 uncultured Rhodospirillaceae bacterium
CACGCGCTTGGGCTTTGCGCTAGAACGCACGTTTGAAGCGAAGACCCAAGCTCAGCTCAGGCGCGGCTTGGACATGGCCCGGATTGTGGCTAACACCGGCCATGAAGTCCAGACCAGCTTGTGCCTTGCTGTCAAAGGCGCCATAGCTCAGTGACAGATCAAGCTGGCGCGCCTCCGGGCTCAGGTCTACCAGGGCTTGGCTGCGGCTGACTTGGCCGTCGAGCGCGCGCGCCACCGGTTTGTCGATCAAGGCTTGCCCTTGGACGACGCGCAAGGGCTGAGCCACCGTAAGAGCGAGGCGATCCTTGCGATCCTTTTGCTGGGTCAACAGCCCTTCTTTCACCAAAGAGGCGTCAAAGCCACTGCTCAATAGGCTGCTTTGCTGGGCAACGAGGCCGCCCGGCGTCGTCGCGCGGCTGTAGGCGAGCGATATCTGCCCTTCCAAGCTAAGACCGCCAAAGAGCGCGCGCGCGGCTTCCAGTGCCAAATAGTGGCTATGTTCGTCCTGGTAGGCCCCAAATGCGCCGCTGAGCTCAGCGCCCAGAAGGCTCGCCTCCTCTCCAAGCTGACCGGCGGCAAAACCAAGCTCCAGCAGAGGCGAGCGATAGTCGAGGCGCGCCTCCAAGCTATCCGTTTGCGGGGCCTGTGCGTCGTCCAGCAAGGTCAGGCTTTGGGCATAGCGCGCCGATGCGCTCCAGTGCGAGGACAGAGGCAGAGCGCCGCCGAAGACCAGCGACGGCCCTTGCAGGCGATCCAGGTTGTTCTGGTAGCGCGGTGACAGGAGGCCGACATCTGTTTCGCCGTCACGCCAAGCTGACAGGTCGCCGTAGGAGGCCGCCAGCATGAGCCCGCTCGTGGCCTCGTGACTCAGGCGCGCGTTGATCGGTGCCTTGATACTGTCGCTGAGGCTGATCTGCAGGTCTAGGGCCTCCAGATCTTGCCCAGCCTCACCTTGCTGAAAACCAAAAACGGGCTGCGAGGTCCAGCGATCCAAAAGGCTGATGTCGTTGAAGGTTAAGCCAGGCTCGGGATCAATCAGGTAGCTGCGGTCGAAGTCATCCAAGACCAGCGTATCTTGCAGGGCTAAGGACACCGCAGCGGCGTTGTAGCTGGTCGAAAAACTGGCGCTGCTGGCGCTGGTGGCAGTGCCTGAGCTGGCGACCGTAGCGCCAGACACAACGCGGGTTGCACCAACCGGCCGAAGCGCTGCTTCAAGGTCAAGCAGCCCGTGGCCATAGATGTCGTCCACTCCGGTTATGCCAAGGTCCTGCGCTGTCTTCAGAAGGATCTTGGCCAGATCGGCTCCGGTCAGATGCGGATCTTTGGTCAACAGGACCGCCGCTGCACCCGAAACAAAGGGTGCGGCAACCGACGTGCCGCTGGCCAGCGTTAGGTTGCCGTCCCTGCTGCTGGTCACGATGTTCTCGCCCGGCGCCACAAGGTACATGGCCTTGGCGGTGCCTGCCCGGTTGCTGAAACTGCTGATCGCGCCGTTGGCGTCCACTGAGCCCACCGCCAAAATCGCCCCGCTGCCCTCGAAGCTGGCAAAGCTGGCTGGCCACGAGGGCTCGGGCAAACCGTCATTGCCTGCAGCGCCAACGACCAACATGCCCCGCTGCATGCCGTCGCGGATAACCTCAATCGTTCCCCCCAACAAGTCGCGGTTCGAGACCAGCGACAGGTTGGTGATGGGCACGTTGTGCTCATCGGCATAGCGGAAGGCGCGTGCAATCGAGCTTTCAAAGATCGTGCCACCGCGGTCGGTCTTGAGAACCATCAAGGATACGTTGGGCGCAACCCCTACAAAGCCCTTGTAGTTCTCGCGGGCGCCGATGACGCCGGCCACGTTGGTTCCGTGGCCCAGCTCGTCATTGAGATCGGTGTTGCTGCTGGCAACGTTGTAGGAGTCGGCATGGATCGCGCCGGAAAATTCCTCATGATCGACGTCAATGCCTGAGTCGATGACACCGACCATGACGCCCGTGCCGTCGTAAGCGCTTGCGGACCAGCGAATCTGCATCAAACCGCCATTGGCGCGCCGTTCGGTGGCCAGGTCAACGGTAGGTAGGCTGGTTGTGGTGCTAGTCTCCGCCGGAAGATTAGAATTTCCTGATAACTCAGACAGCTTGAGCGTTTCAGCGCAAGCGGTCAGCAAAAGCAGGAGCGGCAGAGCGACCAAAAAAGGGCGCAAACGCATATCACTAAGAGAATAAGTTTAAGTCAAATCTGCCCAAGTCTGTAATTTATCAACTTAAGATTGTCTACCGCCAGACGCATTTTGCCTAGCTTTGGTCCAAATTGCCCCGCAAGTGGTTGACTTCCGTTGCCGTTTTGGGTTTCTGCCAGCATGCGCACTCACATTTCATCTCGTCCTGCCCAGTTTTTCGCTCTTTTGCTCGCGTGCCTGAGCCTTAGCGCCTGCGAATCCGGTCTTCCTTCGGGGTTGTCGGCTCTGCAAACGCGCCCTCAGGCCGCCGAAGCCAAGCCCGAAGTAGATCCAGATCTGCGCGTCTATGGTTTACCCGCCACCGCATGGGCTGGCGGAACCTGTTATTTGGGTGGACTAGAGGTCGCGGCATACGATGGCGTCACAGGCCAGCGCATCGACGGTGTGATGGCGCGACTCAGCGGTTCGCGCTTTGATGGCCAGATTATTCCTGAGCAGACGGTGCGTCTGCCCATGGGCTATCAGTCCGGCGAGCAGCTCAATTCCCAGCCGCGCTCTTATCAGATCGAGTTGATCTTGCCCCCCGGCTATGCCTATGTAGAGCCAAAGAAGATCTTGGTTCACTTCGATTGCCGCAACCGGCTGAGCCGCTTTGCTGAATTCAAGATCTTCCGCACCCCGCCTGCTGAGGCCAGCCCGACGCAGCCCGCCACCCCCTAAATTTCGCTTGCTCGCCTCCGAGCAATGCGCTCGGAGAGACCCATGCTCGACAGCAAGCCCGGCTTGATGCAAGCCGTTCGTGATCGCTTTGCCCAAGTGGAAGCCTGCCCCGTGCAAGGCCCGCGCATTTTCTTTGAAAATGCAGGCGGCGCGCTGACCTTGAAGTCAGTGGTAGACACCTCGACCCGCTACGCTGCTATCCCCGACAACCAGGGCCGCGCCAATCCGGGTTCGGTCGCTTTGAATGAGACTATCGCGCGCGCCAAAGCGGACATGATGGACTTCTTCAACGCCCCCCACGGCCAAGTCTTTGTTGGCGAAAGCGGGAGCGAGCTGCTGTTCCGCTTGATCTCGACCGTCATCGTGGAGACACCTGCGGGCGACGTGCTGGGCTCCAGTTTGGAGCACCCAGCCTCCCGCTCTGCTGCGCTGCGCTGGGCCAAGATCGCCGGCAAGCCCTATATCAATGTTGACCACGATGCTGAGCAAGGCTCGGTCAGTGCCGATGCCTACGCTGCCAAGGTGACGCCAGAGACCCAGGTGGCAACCATCCTGCATACCTCGCCCGTCTCAGGCATGGGCGTTGATGTTGCTGCGGTCGCTAAGGCCATCCGAGCCGTCGCGCCCGACTGCTTCATCGTGGTGGACGGCATTCAGCACGCAGCCCATGGACAGATCGACATCGCCGCCTATGACGTCGATGCCTATGTGATTTCGCCTTACAAGATGTTTTCGCGCCACGGCTACGGCCTTGCTTGGATCTCAGATCGCTTTTCGAAGCTGCCGCACAACTGCCTGATCGGCGGCCCGGCCGAAAACTGGGAGATGGGCACGCGCGACACGGGCGCCTATGCCACCTTGAGCGATGTTGTGGACTATATGGATTGGTTGGGCGCGCAGTTCACCGACAGCCCGGTGCGCCGAGACCGATTTGTCGCTGCCGGCCAGGCGATCCACGCCCACGAAAAGGCCTTGACTGACGCCATGTTGTTTGGCCTCGATAACCTGAAAGGCCTGGCCGATATCGAGGGTGTGACCATCATCGGCGGCGCCGACAATCCGCTGCGCGAGGGCCTGGTGTCTTTCACACTGCAAGGCTGGCCGACGGTTGATTTGGTCGAAGCGCTGAATGCCCAGGGCATCCGCACCCACACCCGCAAGGCCGACCATTACTCGGCCAATATCCTGACGCCCCTGGGCTTGGCAGACTGCGTGCGGGTCTCTATGTGCCACTATAACAGCCGTGAGGAAGTGGCGCGTTTCTTGTCGGTCATGCAAGGCTTGGTCGAAGGCTGATCGCTTCATAGACCTCAAAAAAGAGGCCCCGCAGTCACAACTGCGAGGCCTT
>CAZHYF010000248.1:0-4198 GCA_964536635.1 uncultured Rhodospirillaceae bacterium
GCCATTGTCGAGGCGGCGGCGGCAAGGGCGGGCATTGGGGTGCGCTGGCGGCGCTTGCCCCTGGCTCCGGCCCTGATGCTTGCGCGCGGCTTGGAGGTCGCCACGAACCGCGTGCCAGCGCTGGGCGAGCCGCGGGTCACGCCCTATGCGCTGGGCCTGTTCGCCTTTCGCCAGAGCATGGATATCGGCAAAGCTGAGCGCTTGCTCGGCTGGCGTCCGCGCATTGATTTCGAGCAAGGCTTGGCGCTGACCTTTGCAGATGGGAAGCTCACATGACGCTCCAATTTTTCAATTCGGCTTGGGTCAAGACCCGTGAGGCTTTGGTGATGCGCGGCGGAAGTTGGTCCACGACCTTGCGGCTGCCGGTTCGCTTTGGTCTGTTCGAGACCCGCCAGGGCCCGGTGCTGATTGACACGGGCTACTGTGCGCGGGCACTGACACGGCCGGGGCGCTCGCGCTTGCTGCGGGCTTATGCTGGGGCGCTGGCGCCGCACTTCCAGGATGCCAGCCAGGTCAGCCAGGCCTTGCAGCTTTGCGGCTACAGCGTGGAGGACTTGCGGTTGGTGATCTTGACCCACTTCCACGCAGACCATGTTTCGGCGCTGGCGCAGTTTCCTCGGGCCAAGATCCTGGCGCACGGAGCGAGCTATGCGCGTTTGGCTGGACGCGGCACTTGGGCCAACGTCCGGCGTGGTATCTTCCCCGAGCTGCTGCCTGGCGATCTTGCTGACCGCCTTGAGGATGTTTGCCACAAGCCAGAAATCCAAGCGCCGCTGGGACTGGGGACAGCCTACGATGTTTTGGGTGATCAGAGCCTGTTGGCGGTCGAGCTGCCAGGTCATGCCGAGGGGCACTTGGGGCTTTGTTTTCCCCGCACGGATCCACCGCTGCTCTATGCGAGCGATGCGCAATGGGTCTTGGCCGCGCTAGACAGGGCGCGCGCCTGGCTTCCCCGCATCTTTGATCAGCGAGGACCGCAAGGCGCAGGCGATGACGGCCGCCAAGGTCCTGGATTTTGCGCGCGCCGGCGGACAGGTCATGCTGTGCCACGACCCGGTGCCGACCCAATATGACCGGTGGGCAGGCGCATGAGCGGGCTCGTCCATGCGCTGGCATCCTATGCAACGACACTGCGGGTCAGCGGCATGTCGCGACCAGCGTTCGTGCGTTGGCAGGCGCGCCAAATGCAGGCTTGGTTGGCGCGCGATTTGCGTCGAGTGGCGTTCTACCACGATGCCCCACCGCAGCTTGAGGCTCTGCCAATAATCGACAAGGCCCAGGTGATGGCAAGCTTTGATGACTTCAACCTTGGCCGCATCAGCGCGGAGCAAGGCTGGCAGGCGCTGGCAGGCTCGGCGGGGTTAGACGGGGTTGACGTCGGCGCCTCAACCGGCACTTCGGGCAACCGGACGCTCTATGCCGTTACCACGGCCGAGCGTTATCGTTGGCTGGGCGCCATGCTGGCCAAGACAGTGCCGGGCTTCTTTCTCAAGCCAGAGCGGGTGGCGGTGATCTTGCCCCAGTCCTCCGCGCTCTATGAGGCCGCCAAGCAGTCGAGCCTACTAAGGCTCGCCTTTTTCGACCTCCGCCTGGGCCCAGAGGCTTGGCGCGCCGACCTGGAGGCCTTTGAGCCGACGACCATCATAGCACCGCCGCGCCTGCTCCGCTATCTGGCGGAGCAGGGCCCAAGGCTGGCGCCGCGCCGCCTCTACGCAGGCGCTGAGACGCTGGACCCGGTTGACCGAGCGGTGATCGAGGCGCGCTTTGACCTGCCGCTCGGGCAGATCTACATGGCGAGCGAGGGCCTGTTTGCAGTGAGTTGCCGCCACCATCGCCTGCACCTGGCCGAGGACAGCACCCACTTCGAATTTGAACCCGTGGGCGACGGCCTGATGTCGCCCTTGGTGACCAGCTTTCAGCGCCGGTTTCAGATCATGGCGCGCTATCGCATGAACGATCTGCTGCGCTTGTCCGACCAGGCCTGCCCCTGTGGCTCGCCGCTGCGGGTGGTGAAGGAGGTGGTGGGGCGCATGGACGATGCCTTTGAGATTGCGGGCCAGTTGCTGACCCCTGATATTCTGCGCAATGCTGTGTTGGATGCCTCGCGGCAGATCGACGACTTTCGCATTCTGCGCGACGGCGAACGCCGGATCGTGCTGACGCTAAAACCTGAGGTGCAGGCTGATGAGGCTGAGGCTGCGCGCGCTGCCCTGCTACAGCTCTTTGACCAGCGCGGCCTGCACGACCTAGAGCTGGTGCTTTGCTCTGCGCCCTTGCTCCTTGATCCGAGCCGAAAACTGCGGCGGATCGAAAATCGTTGGACCCCGAGCGCATGAGTTTCTTCCAAAATCTCAATTTCACCGCCTCGAACGAGGACGGACGCAGCGAGCTGGCGGGCTTGGCCGGGCCTTGTGAGCGCCTGCTCTGCATTACGGGATCGGGCACGCGGCCCCTGGATATGTTGCTGTCGCATGCGCAGCAGGTCATCGCGCTGGATATGAACCCGGCTCAGACCGCTTTGTTGCGTCTGAAGATCGCCGCAATGCGCGTCCTGGATCAACCCGACATGCTGGCCTTCTTGGGCCTGGTGCCGGGCGACCCCTTGGCCTTGTGGCCAAGGGTGCGCGCTGAGTTGTCGGACGATGAGCAGGCCTATTGGGATGCGCGGCAAACACTGCTGGCTCAGGGCATCTGGTATGCAGGTCTCTGGGAGCGGGTGTTGCGGCGGCTTGCAAAGGGGTTGCGCTTGCTGCGCGGTCGGCAGGTCGATGCCTTGTTCGAGGCGGCGGACGTTGCAGCGCAGGCTGAGATATGGGACCGGCATTTTGACGATGGCCTTTGGCGCATCTTGATCCGCCTCCTGAGCCAACGTTGGCTTTGGACCCGGATCGTCGGCGAGCCGGGGGGCGCTTTCCTGCCCGCACCGGCGGTGGTGGAAGCACGCTTGCGCGCCAGCTTCAACCGGGCCGCCGCGACCTTTCTGTTTCGCGAGAGCGATTTTGCGGCACTCATGTTGCGCGGTGCCAATGCCTTGCCGCTTGCGGTGCCGCTGCACTTGCAGGCTCAGCATTACGATCAGGTGCGCGAGCGACTGGAGCGGTTGGAGCCGCGCACGGCCAGCCTGGCGGACTTGGACGCATCTTGGGCGATCGATGCGTTTTCTTTGTCCGACTTCGGCTCCTACACGGGACCGCAAGCCTACGCCAAGGTGTGGGCAGGCGTGGTGCGGGCGGCGCGGCCGGGCGCGCGATTTGTCGAGCGGGCCTTCATGAACCCCATGCCGCTGCCCGATGCGCGGATCTGGGTTGACCAGGATCTGTCAGACCGGCTGACCGCCACTGATCGTGCGATCATCTATAATCTGCGCGCGGGCTGGATTGAATAGCGGGGCATTTGGCGGCTTTGCTGTTCCATTGCTCTTGTGGAACGGAAGCCAGAGTTCCCGCCGCGCTCGCCAAGGCTGAGCTGGATTTGCACAAAAGCATCATAGCCAGAGCACTCCGCCGCGCTACACGAGACTGGTTGCACAAGAGAGGAGCCGAAACGCCTGAGCGCGGCCGGGCTCGTCATCGAGAGAAAAGGAGACGCCATGCAGCGCCGCCCCATCGTCCTATTCGCTGTGTTCGCCAGCCTGCTGGTGAGCGGCCTGGCGCTTGCGCCCCTGGCAGAAGCCAAGCCCTTTCGCCACCGCTTCAACGAGTGGCGCGCCTATAACCAGCATTGGCTGTCGGTCTGCCCGATTGATGCCGCCGACAAGGGTGGCGTCTATGGCAGCCACTGCTGGGCCACGACCTTTGCTGGGGAGAAGTACCAGTTCGCGCGGCGCCACCAGCTCGCGGTTTATCGCCATCGTGATACGGGGGCGGTGCAGCTCCGCTTTGCCATCCATTGGGAGGACTTGGACCCGTCCAGCGTGGTTGTCTTGAGGTTCGACGGTGCGTCACCGGTCGATCTTTTGGTGGCCAATCTGGAGCAGCGCCAGACTCAAAATGTCTATTGGTTGACCGACCCGGCGGTTGTCGAGGCCATGTTGGCCGACATGCGGGCGTCGAACGGCCTGAACCTACGCTATCGCTTTCAAGACGGGCGCGAGGAGAAGGTCCGCTTTTCAATGATCGGCTTCACCAAGGCCTTTGAATTCACACAGGAGTTCGCGCCGGTTGATCGCTAGGTGAATGAACGTTAGGCGCCTGGTCGC
>CAZHYF010000249.1:0-4182 GCA_964536635.1 uncultured Rhodospirillaceae bacterium
CTACGCTGACGGCTACCAGGACTACATGACCCTGGTCAACGAGCGCGACGGCGGCCTTGGCGGCGAAAAGCTGAAGGTCGTCGAGTGTGAGACCGGCTACAACACCCAGAAGGGCGTTGAGTGCTATGAAAGCACCAAGGGCCAGGGCGCACTTTTGTATCAACCGCTGTCAACCGGCATTACCTACCAGTTGATCCCCAAGTCCCAGGCGGACGGCATTCCGATCCTGACCATGGGCTATGGCCGTACTTCGGCTGCCAACGGTGCGGTCTTTGAGAATGTCTTCAACTTCCCCGCCAACTACTGGGCCGGCGCTTCTGGCATCGTTAACCACCTGTTGGACATCAACGGCGGCGACATCAAAGGCAAGAGCATCGCTCTGGTCTACCACAACTCTGCCTACGGTAAGGAGCCCATCCGGACCCTGGAAGAGCTGTCCAAAAAGCATGGCTTCAGCCTGACCACTCTGCCCGTTGACCACCCCGGTCAAGAGCAGAAGTCTCAGTGGCTGCAAATCCGCCGCGAGCGTCCGGACTACGTCCTGATGTGGGGCTGGGGCGTCATGAACTCTGTTGCGGTTCAAGAAGCTGCCAACATCAACTTCCCGATGGAAAACTTCATCGGCATTTGGTGGTCAGGTTCTGAGAACGACGTGCGCCCCGCAGGCGCAGCGGCCAACGGCTACAAGGCGGCGACCTTCCACAACGTTGGTAAGGATTACCCGATCTTTGACGACCTGAAAAAGTACGTCTTTGACAAGGGCATGACCGCAGGTGCTGGCGACCAAGTCGGTACTGCGATCTACAACCGTGGTCTCTACGCTGCCATGATGGCGGTTGAAGCTGCCCGCAAGGCCCAAGAGCTGGCTGGTCACGCTGCCATTACTCCGCAAGAAATGCGCGACGGCCTGGAGGCTCTGGTCATCTCTGAAGAGCTGATGAACGGCCTGGGCATGCCCAACTTCGGTCCCAGCTTCGCGGTTTCTTGTGGCAACCACGGCGGCAGCGGCGACGTTGGTATCCAGCAGTGGGACGCAGCAAACGACACTTGGAAGTTGATCTCAGACTTTGCTCCGGTGGACATGGAGGTCATCCAGCCGCTGATCGAAGCTGACTCGGCTGCCTATGCTGCTGAAGCAGGCATCACACCGCGCAGCTGTAACTAAGCACGCGAAAGCCAGGAGCGGCGGGGCACGCCCTGCCCTCCTGGCCCTTTTCGAGCGCGGAGGCCTTCTCCAGCTCACCGACGCCCGCCCGGCCCCCGGCGGCGCACACAAGAATTCAAGCGCGAAGGCTGTCTTCGCGTGCCAAGCCCAAGACCAATTCGGCCCCCAGAGTGGCCCAAAGAGGACCCGCGATGAGTGAACAGGGATCGCAAAGCCTGCTGGAAGTGAACAATATCGAGGTGATCTATAATCACCTGATCTTGGTCCTCAAGGGCGTGTCGCTGCACGTAAACAAAGGCGCAATCACGGCTCTGCTGGGCGGCAACGGCGCTGGCAAGACCACGACGCTGAAGGCCATCTCGAACCTGCTGCAGTCCGAGCGCGGCGAGGTGACCAAGGGCTCGATTGTCTACAATGGCAAAGACATCACCCACCGCTCGCCCAACGCACTGGTTAAGAGCGGCGTCATCCAGGTCATGGAAGGCCGCCACTGCTTCGAGCACCTGACCATCGAAGAAAACCTTCTGACTGGCTCCTATACGCGCAGCGACGGGCGCGGCAAAGTCGCCCAAGACCTGGAGATGGTCTACACCTACTTCCCGCACCTCAAAGAACGCCGTAAGTCGCAAGCTGGCTACACCTCTGGCGGTGAGCAGCAGATGTGCGCCATCGGCCGCGCGCTCATGTCCCGGCCGGAAATGATCCTGCTGGACGAGCCCAGCATGGGCCTGGCGCCGCAGTTGGTCGAAGAGATTTTCGAAATCGTTCGCAGCCTCAACAAAGAACAGGGCGTTTCCTTCTTGCTGGCTGAGCAGAACACCAACGTGGCTCTGCGCTATGCCCACTATGGCTACATCTTGGAGAACGGGCGCATCGTGATGGACGGCCCCGCCGCTGAAATCCGCGAAAACCCAGATGTCAAAGAGTTCTACCTCGGCATGTCTGATTCGGGCCGAAAGAGCTTCCGCGACGTGCGCTCCTATCGCCGCCGCAAGCGCTGGCTGTCCTAAGGCTAGGCCCCCTGGTTGGCAACACGCAGCCGAACGGGCTTGCAGCACATCACATCAATAGAACAAGCGCGCCCCGAGCGGCCCGCCTGTTCTTCGACCCTGATCTGGGAGTAGAGCGATGATTCGTCCCCCCTGGAGTTGGCTGCTGGCAGCCAACAAGCCCAAAGCGCCCACAACCAGCGCCGCCCCGGAGCAGGAGCCGCAGGTAACCACCCCGGACGCAACCAACACGCCAACAGGGATGCCCATGTCTAAGTTCTACGATGCTCTTGAGACCCGCAGCAGCGAGGCCCGCGAGGCCGAGCTGTTCGCCGAATTGCGCCAGGTTGTCAGCGCTGCCATGCAGGGCTCGCGCTTCTACGCCCAGAGCTTCGCAGGCCTAGACCCAGCGACCCTGACCGACCGCGCCGCCCTGGCCAAGCTGCCCGTGCTGCGCAAATCCGAGCTGGTCAGCTTGCAACAAGCAGCCCTGCCCTTTGGCGGCATCAACGCCATTCCCGCGGGCCAATTCCAGCGCATCTATCAATCGCCCGGCCCGATCTATGAGGCCGTGACCCCCAGCCAGGCTGGCAAGCGCCTGGATCGCTTCATGCACGCCATGGGCGTGACCAGCAATGACGTGGTGCACAACTGCTTCTCCTACCACTTCACCCCAGCGGGTTTGATGTTCGACACTGCGGCGCAAAAAATCGGCGCGCTGGTCTTCCCCGCTGGCGTTGGCCAAACCCAATTGCAAGCGCAAGCCGCGCACGATCTGGGCTGCACCACCTACGTCGGCACCCCGGACTACCTTTTGAAGATCATGGAAGAAGCCAAGACCCTGGGTCTGCCGCTCAAGTTCAACAAGGCGGGCGTCAGCGGCGGCGCGCTGTTCCCCAGCCTGCGCCAGCAATACGTCGATGCGGGGGTTAGCTGCACCCAGTGCTATGCCACCGCTGAGGCGGGCTTGATCGCCTACGAGAGCGAAGCGCTGGAAGGCATGATTGTAGACGAGAATGTCATCGTCGAAATCGTGCGCCCAGGCACCGGTGATCCCGTGGCGGAAGGCGAAGTGGGTGAGCTGCTGGTCACCATTTTGGACGCTGAATTCCCGCTGATCCGCTTGGCGACCGGCGACCTGTCGGCCGTGTTGGCGGGCGTCAGCCCCTGTGGTCGCACAAACATGCGCATCAAGGGCTGGATGGGCCGAGCCGACCAAGCCACCAAGGTCAAGGGCATGTTCATTCGCCCCGAGCAAATCGCCCAACTGCTGAAAGCCGAGCCAGCGATTGCCCGCGCCAAAGCCGTCGTCAGTCGCCAAGGCGAGGCCGACCACCTGGAACTGCTGTGCGAGACAGAAGCCAACGACGCCGCGCCCTTGGCCAGCGCCGCGCAAGCCGCGCTCAAGCTGTCCGCCGAGATCAAGCTGGTGCCCGTCGGCAGCCTGCCCAATGACGGCCTGGTGATCCAGGACACGCGCGACTACAGCTAGACGCCAGCCCAGGGCACGTTTTAGGCTAGACGAAGCAGGCGCTTTGTTCTACTTTCGTGCCCATGTTGCTCGATCAAGAAACCCTCATCCAGGCGGCGCGTGCCGACCGCGCGCAGATCGCCTTCGACCTGGTGTCCGACTACCAACCGGCGGGCGACCAACCGGCAGCGATTGAAGAGCTGCTGGCAGGCATCGCGCAGGGCGAGCGCGACCAGGTGCTGTTGGGCGTCACCGGCTCGGGCAAGACCTTCACGATGGCCCACGTCGTCAAGGCGCTGGGCCGCCCGACCATCGTACTGGCCCCCAACAAGACGCTGGCCGCCCAGCTCTATGGCGAGATGAAGTCCTTCTTCCCCAACAATGCGGTGGAATACTTCGTCTCCTACTACGACTATTACCAGCCCGAGGCCTATGTGCCGCGCTCGGACACCTACGTCGAAAAAGAATCGTCGATCAACGAGCAGATCGACCGCATGCGCCACGCCGCGACCCGGGCGCTGTTCGAGCGCGAAGACGTGGTGATCGTGGCCTCGGTG
>CAZHYF010000250.1:0-4108 GCA_964536635.1 uncultured Rhodospirillaceae bacterium
GAACAGGGCTATGCCAAGTATCTGGCTGAGCCGACCTTGACCGCGCTTTCGGGCGAGGCGGCCGAGTTCCATGCTGGCGGCGAGGTGCAAATCGTGACCGGCAGCCGAGTTGACGACAACGGCCAATTGGTTTCCACCACCGAATTCAAGAAATTCGGTACCAGCTTGAAGTTCACGCCAACGGTGAAGATCGACGGCCGGATCAAACTGCTGTTGGAGCCAGAAGTCAGCAGCATCGACAACATCAACAAGTACAATGAGCTTGATACCTTCGACGTGCGCCGGGCCAAAACCACCGTCGAGATGGAAAACAACCAGACCCTGATCATCGCGGGCTTGTATCAGAAGCGCCAAGATCGTCGCAAGAAGCAGGTCCCCGGCCTGGGCGGCATCCGTACGCTGGGCAATCTGTTCCGCCGCTCTGATTCGCGCGATGAAGAGACCCAGGTGTTGTTCGTCGTCACCCCGAGCTATGACGCGCCCGACGAGGCCAAACAGCGCCGCTCTGTGGCGGCCTTTGAGGCGGCAGCCGCTGCGGATGCCAAAGATTTCTATCTGCGCGGCCACATGGAAAAAGGCTTTGATGTCAATGACATGATGCTGGGTGTGGGTGTGGCTGGGCGCTTTGGCCCCATGATCTCCTCGGGCGGGCAGGGGGTCTTCCGTGCAGACTAGAACCGCTGCATCCCTGTTCGCACTTCTGCTCCCGGCGACCTTGCTGGCCTGGATGATTACCGCCAGCCCGTTGCGCGCGCAAAGCGGCGCGTTCGGCGGCGCCATCAATCAAGGCGACAATCTGGGGCTGGGCTTCAACAACTTGCTGGTCGGGCAAGAAAACCCGCTGCGTGAGACCTCGGTCGTCCCCTGCTCGCTGAAATTCACCGCCGAGCAAGAGATCGGCGAACGCCAAACCTACATGAGCCTTTGTGAAGGCTTTTCGACCACCATTTCGAGCGATGAGACCTTCGAGACGGTCATTGTCGGCGATGAAGAAGTGGTGTCGGTCGCGGTGATCAACGCCCAAATGCCCAGCATTACTGGCATCGAGACCGGTGCCACCAACGTGCAGTTCTTCACCCGGCGCGGGGCGCTGGTCAAGATTGTGACCATCAACGTCGTCAACCGGCCTGACTTCTCGCTCAACCCTGTGCGCCCGTCGGTGGCGCTGGGTCCGCTGTCCGGTACGGCTCCGTTCGAGGCGCCCTTTTCTGGCGCCAGCCCGTATACGAGCCCGCCCAGTCAAGGCGCACCCTTGCTCAACAACCTCACCAGTTTTCTGGGCGGTCTGAAGAGCTTGCAAGGTGATCTGGAGAACAAGATAGAAGCCAGCGAAGAAGAAAAAGAGACGATAAACGTCGTCATTCGCGCTGGTGGTAAAGAAATTTCATACAGCTGCGATGAGCGCTGCGCGCGGGTCAAAAATAAGGCCGGCAAATTAAGCGAGTAATTTAGACGTGCTGATTCGTATTATTTTTGTTTTATTCATCCTGGTCGGAGGCGCTGGCGCTTACGTCCTGTCTCAGTCTTATTTTCGCCAAATCGAACAGAAAGTCGAAGAGCAGACGCGGCAAGAAAACAAGCTGTCCGAAATTCTGGTCTACAACAAGCCCCTGGTGCGCGGCACAAAGGTCAGCAGCGGCGATCTGTCGTGGGTTTTGCGCACCGAGGCCGACATCCCTACCGGATCTATCTTGCGCGATGTTAGCCCCAATGCACCGCGAGAACTGCAAGACAAATTCCTGACCAAGTCGGTCGATGACGGCGATGTGGTGCGGTTTGATTCGGTGCTGGAGTCTACGGCAGGCTTCATGGCTTTGGCGATCCAGCCCGGCCTGCGCGCCATCGCAGTGCGGACCAGCGCGGTGCAAATCGCTGGCGGCTTCATTCAGCCCGAAGACCGGATCGATATCATTCACACGCTGGTGGTGGTGAGCGACGCCGAGGGGCAGGGCGCCTCAGAGGGCGTCAGCGAAACAATCTTGCGCAACGTGCGTGTCCTGGCGGTCGGCGATGTGCCAACCGGCGCGGTGGTGGCCAAGACCGCCAGCCAGCAGGAAAGCGACCGCGAGCGGCTCAACAACAAGGTGACCGCCAAGGCCGAGACCATCACGCTCGAGCTGTCCGAGGAACAATCCAATCTGCTCTATGAAGCCACCACCACCGGGGCGCTGACCTTTGCGTTGCGGCCGGTCGAGGCGGGCGAGGGCGGCAGACCCGAGACCGGCAGCCTGGTTTCGCTGCAAAAGAGCAAGGTTCGGGTCATCACCTCTAAGGGCGTGACCATCGTTTCGACCGACTAGGCCAGCACGCTCGCTGGCAAGACGCCCGCGCAAGTCCGGCCGCTTTCGGGCGCGGCGTCGCGGGTGCCGAAAAAGGAGACAGGCGTGTCAACACTGCTTCAGTTCATGACCAAAGACGCAGCGCTGCGCGATCAGTTCGAGGCGCTGGCGCCGCAACTCTCGCGGATGAACATTAGCGCCAAGGTGCTGGAGTTCGACTTCGAGACCGCCTTGCGCATGCTCAAGGACAAGCCGAGCAAAGATGACAAAGGTCACCGCGCCTACCTGCTGCATGTCTTGGAAGAAGAGATTGAGCAGGCCTTCGATACGGACTTCGGCGCTCTGCCGGGCGATATCGTGGTCCTGTCCAGCTTGGATTCTGTCCACGTCTCGCGCAAGATCATGGCGGCGGGCGCGCTGGATTATGTGGTCGAAGCCGACTTTGAAGAAGATCTGCTGGACAGCTTGGGCAAGGTCGGCCAGCGCGCGCTTTTGGATCACAAGATCATCGGCTTTACCGGGGTTGGCGCAGGCACGGGCTGCTCGACCGTGGCGCAGCTGTTTGCGCTCCAAGTCGCCAAAGATAAGAAGTATCCGGTCGGCCTGGTGGATTTTGACCTCACCATGGGTCGCCAGGCCGTGGATTTCGGCCTCAGCTTCAAAGGCAGCTTTGCCCAGGGTTATGCAGAGGACCCGACGGGCAATTCCACGGTCGATGGTCTGTTTCAGGAGACGGCCGACGGGCTACACGTCTTTGCAGCGCCCCACACCCTGAACTTGGCGGACGTGGCCGACTTTGACGCCGCGACCAGCTTTTTGCAAACCATGCGCGCCACCTATCCGCTGACGGTGCTGGACATTCCCAGCCGCATGACCGGGTTCGACATCGATTTGTTGAAAGCCATTGATGCTTTGGTTTTGGTGGCGACGCCGGATTTGATCGGCCTGCGCAATCTGCGCAACCTGAAGACCTGGGTGGCGGAGAGTGAGTGGGTCTCCTACGCGCTGGTGCTGAACAGGCAGCCAGTCAAGCCCAAGTTCAGTGAAGACGAGCTGAAGACCCTTCTGGGCGTACAGCTCAAAGCGACTCTGCCCGCTTTGGCCAAGCCGCTGGAGCATCAAGAACGCCTCGATTTGGCCAAGGCGACGCAAGTTGCCATACCCAAGGCCTTGGTTCCCGGTCTCCAAGGTCTAGCCCAAGCACTAGAGTTGGATTCTGTGCGTGAATCGGGTAAAAAGAAAGCCTTCAAATTCTGGTAGACAGGACTGGGTCACCCATGTTGCTCGGCGCTTTGCGCGGCAGCAAGACCGAGGAAAAGAACTTACTCGCTCTGATCGAAGATCGCCGTGGTGTCACGGCGGTCGAGGTCTCGCTGTTGATGCTGCTGTTGGTCCCCATGCTGATTGTCGTGGTGGACCTGTTCCAAATGGAGGCCATGAAGCGGCGCCTGCATCAGGTGACGCGCGCCATGGCCTCAAACGTGGTGGCCAACTACGACTACCCGACCTTTGATTTGGCGCAGCAACAGTTGCTGGGCACCTTCTATGCCGACAGCACCGAGTACCCCCAGACCAGGGTCGAGGTCGAGGGCTGCGAGTGCCGCCAAGATCCACAGGGCAATGGCTGCGATGCCAGCCTGCAAACCCTGTCGATTCATAACCTGGGGCAGGTCAAGACCGTTTGGCGCGGCGAACAAACCATCCAGGTGCAGCTCAAGGTCAAGCGGGAGACGGCGCTTGGTTGCTAGCACCACAGGGCGGCTGGCGCGTTGGTTCAAGGATCAGCGCGGCGTCACGGCGGTTGAGGCCTCTTTGGTCTTCCCGATCGT
>CAZHYF010000251.1:0-2660 GCA_964536635.1 uncultured Rhodospirillaceae bacterium
GCGCCCAATCGAAAGCGCGCCCAGTCAAAAGCGCGCTTGGTCGCCGCACGAATTTTCATCGCGCCCAGAGCCAGCGCCCAGAGCCAGCGCCCAGTGCAAGCGACCAATGCAGGCGACCAAAATGCAGGCGCCCCAGCCACATGCAGCGGGAAACCGGCATCAAAGGCTTGACGGGCGACCCGACCGGCGCCCCTGCATCCGGACAAACGCACCGCCTCTCCTCTTGACCCGCAGGGTCTAGGCCAGCGGTCGAGCATTGCATCCAAAGGCGGTCCTTCGAGGCGAACGCCTCTTTAGCCCCTACGCTGCCCCTTCTAGATCAATCCGACCGGGGCGGCGCTCTCCTGCCGACTAAGCGCACTACGCGCCACGGGAGAATGATCAATATCGCGGCTGTGCGTAACCATGGTCTCTTGGAACCAGGGGTTTGTCCTAATCAAGTTGGTCATAAACTTACAAACCGCATGCAAGGCCTGGTTCGAGTCATCGCGCGAGCAATAGAGATAAAGATCGCGACGCACCGCCATCTCCCAATCCAAGGCCATCAGCTCAGGGTCCAGAGCGTGGTAGTTTTCCAGCAAGCCAATGCCCAGGCCAGCACGGATCATCTGAATATAGGTCAAGCTGAGTTTGGTGGTGCCGCTGGTCGCCCCCAGAGCGCGTGCCAGCTCCCAATCCTCAAACAGCTCGGGGTTGGTCTCAAATTGACGGTTCTGAATGAAGCTGTGATGCTCCAGTTGGCTGCGCCTGGGCAAGCCGCGACGGCTGGCATAACTGCGCGAAACAAACGGCACCAAATGCGAGAATCCCACGCGTTTACATGCTTTAGTGCAATTCGCGTTGTAGCGCGTGGTCAGAACAATTTCTGCTGGCGGCACACGGCCACCGAACAATGTATCGCTCGAAAAGACCTCAACGCGAATCTGCGGGTATTCTTTTTGCAAACGCGGCAGAAACGGAATGACCCAAGTTGATAGAATAGAGGTACTGGCTGCCAACTTGACCTCACCGCGAACCGCGGCCTGAGCGATGCTTTTGTCTGCCGTTAAGCGCGAAATCATAAGATCAAGTTGAGCCGTCTGCGCAGCCAATTCGCGACCGGCTTGGGTCAGGCGGACCCCCTGGGCTTCGCGGACGAAAAGTTGCTGACCCAAGTGCTTCTCAAGCGAAGAAATTTGGCGCGAAACAGAGGGTTGACTCGTGCCAATCAGCTTTGCACCGCCACTAAAACTCCCCATCTTGGCTGCGGCCAGAAAGACGCGCAGCTCAGACCAAACGGCCGGGCTATAGATCCTGGCGTCTGCGTCTTTGCGGAGTCCTAAGCTGGAATGGTTGGTCTTTCTTTCGGTGCTTTGTTCAATGGGTAGGTCGTGTAGGTCGGGAAGGTTTGTGTCGTCCATAGGTCGATCTCCTTGGTTACCTAAGAGTCAAGCTCTGGTTTAGGAAAAGGTCAATAAACGTTTTTGGTGCCGGGAAAATACGCCGCTCCCCCCTGTGCTCGGCCCCCAGGAGCGCCTATTTCTAGGGGCATGAATACTGCATCTTCCTCCCTCGACTTCGACACCATTGGCGGCCGCCTCACCTCAGCGCGCGAGGCTCAAAGTCTGTCTGTGAGCCAGCTTGCGCGTCGCCTCGGCGTCAAATCCAAAACCATGTCTGATTGGGAAACCGATCGCTCGGAGCCCCGCGCCAACCGTTTGGTGATGCTCGCGGGCCTGTTGGGCGTCTCCCCAGCATGGATCTTGACCGGCCGCGGCGACGGCCCTTCGAGCGGTTTCTCGCTTGATGATTTGCGCCTGGCTCAAGCCGAGCTATCCCAAGCCTTGGAGGCACAGGCCCAGGCGCGCGATCGCATCGAGCGCGCCATTGCCCGCCTGACCAGCCTCAGCGACCAACTCGGCGAGCTGAACCTCGACGCGTTGGACAGTTAAGCTGCGCCGGGGCGTTTTGCCAGAGCTTTGCCTTTGGCGAACGGCCAACCGACTGTTCGCTGCTTTCGAACGGGCAAAATCAGGTCTGGATACAGACTTGGAAAGCGCGCAAGGCTAGCTATCTTAAGGGCTCTCCTCGGCTCCAAAGAAAGCTCGCATGACCGACCCCAAAATCGCTTCAAGCGCACCTGCCACTGGCTTTAGCCCCATCGAGAGCCCCACGATTTCGGTTCGCGGCGCGCGCGAGCACAACCTGAAGAATGTCAGTGTTGAGATCCCGCGCCACCAGCTCGTGGTCATTACGGGCTTGTCGGGCTCGGGCAAGTCGTCCCTCGCCTTCGACACCATCTATGCCGAAGGCCAGCGGCGCTATGTCGAGAGCCTGTCGGCCTACGCGCGTCAGTTCCTGGAGATGCAGCAAAAGCCCGATGTAGACAGCATCGAAGGCCTGTCGCCTGCCATTTCCATTGAGCAAAAGACCACCTCGAAGAACCCGCGTTCGACCGTCGGCACGGTGACCGAAATCTATGACTACTTGCGCCTTCTTTTCGCGCGCGTGGGCATTCCCTATTCGCCGGCAACCGGGCTGCCGATCGAGAGCCAGACCGTCAGCCAGATGGTTGACCGCATCATGGCTCTGCCCGAGAAATCCCGCATCTACCTGCTGGCGCCAATCGTGCGCGGGCGCAAGGGTGAGTACCGCAAGGAGCTGCTGGATCTGCAAAAGCG
>CAZHYF010000251.1:2760-4103 GCA_964536635.1 uncultured Rhodospirillaceae bacterium
TCGGGCTTTACCATCGAGGAGATCGAGCCGCGCTTGTTCTCCTTCAACAACCCCTTTGGCGCTTGCCCGGCCTGCGATGGCCTGGGCCATACGCTGTTCTTTGACCCGGAATTGATCGTCCCCGACGCCAACCTGACCCTGGCCAAAGGCGCCATTGCGCCCTGGGCCAACTCTTCGTCCAAATATTATCAACAGACCCTGCAATCGCTGGGCCGTCACTTCGACTTCAAGCTGACCACGGCTTGGAAAGACCTGCCCGAGCAGGCACGCGACTTGATCCTCAACGGCTCCGGGCGCACCGCCATCAAGCTGGTGTTCGACGATGGCTTGCGGCGCTATGAGACCAAGAAGCCCTTCGAAGGCATTATCCCCAACATGGAGCGGCGCTATCGCGAGACCGATAGCGACTGGGTGCGCGACGAATTCTCAAAGTATCAAAACCAGCGTGCCTGCAAGACCTGCAACGGTGCTCGCCTGAAACCCGAGGCGCTGGCGGTCAAGATCAACCAACAGCACATCGGCGAGGTGTCGAACTATTCGATCAAGCAGGCGCTCAGTTGGGCGCGCGACCTGCCCGCCGTGTTGACGCCCACCCAACAGGAAATCGCCGAGCGCATCGTCAAGGAAATCCAAGAGCGGCTCTCCTTCCTCAACAACGTCGGTCTGGACTACCTTAACCTGTCGCGTGCCTCGGGCACTTTGTCGGGCGGCGAGAGCCAGCGCATCCGTTTGGCCTCGCAGATCGGCTCGGGCCTGACTGGTGTGCTTTATGTGCTGGACGAGCCCTCGATTGGCCTACACCAGCGCGATAACGACCGCTTGCTGGAGACCCTGACGCGCCTGCGCGATCTGGGCAATACCGTTATTGTCGTCGAGCACGATGAGGACGCCATCCGCACTGCTGACTATCTGATCGACATGGGCCCACGCGCGGGCGTACACGGCGGATCGATCGTGGCCGAAGGCCGGCCCGAAGAGGTCATGGCCCACCCCGACAGCATCACCGGCGCCTACCTGTCAGGGCGCCAGAAGATCGCCGTGCCCCTGATGCGCCGCCCGGTCAATCCCAAGCGCGTCATCAGCATGAAAGGTGCCAGTGCCAACAACCTGGCCGACGTTGACGTGGATTTCCCCTTGGGCCTGTTCTGCTGCGTGACCGGCGTATCGGGCTCGGGCAAGTCCACCTTGACCATCGAGACACTCTATAAGGCCTTGGCCAAACACCTGAACGGCAGCCGGGTCACCCCAGGTGCCCACGCAGAGCTCACGGGTCTGGAGCAGGTCGATAAGATCATCGACATCGACCAGTCGCCCATCGGCCGCACGCCGCGCTCCAACCCCGC
>CAZHYF010000252.1:0-4065 GCA_964536635.1 uncultured Rhodospirillaceae bacterium
CTGAAAGGCTTGTGGCAGAACGCCCCGACCCAGGCCAACGACCTGACCGCCGTTCACTGGGACTAAGCGGCTCCCCAATCCGCTGGGTGCAAGATCTGCGCCCAGCGGCCCTGCTTTGCCCGCTTCACCGAGACCTGCATGCTGGCTTTCTTGACCGCCCGCCTCTTGACCATGATCGCCAGCTTGCTTGTCGCGAGCCTGGCTATCTTTGTCATGTTGGATCTGGTGCCGGGCGATCCAGCCAGCATTATGCTGGGCCTCAATGCGACGCCTGAGGCGCTGAATGCGCTGCGCGAGGAGCTGGGGCTGAACGGGCCTTGGCCCCAACGCTACCTAAGCTGGATCACTGGGCTACTGCGTGGCGATTTCGGTGTCTCCTACACCTACCGTGTGCCCGTGACGGGGCTTATCCTTGAGCGCCTGGCCATCTCGCTGCCCTTGGCGCTCTATGCCCTGGGGCTTACGGTGGTGCTGGCCTTCCCGGTCGGCATGATCGCTGCCGCCAGCCGCAAGACCTGGGGTGATGTCACCATCATGGGCCTGACCCAGCTTGGGATCGCGGTGCCCAATTTCTGGTTTGCGATCCAACTCCAGGTGCTGTTCGCACTGGTGCTACGCTGGTTGCCAGCGGGCAGCTTTCCCGGCTGGGAAGCAGGCCTTGTGCCCGCTTTGAGCGCCTTGACCCTGCCCGCCTTCGCACTGGCTTTGCCGCAAGCCTCGATCTTGGCACGGGTCATGCGCTCCAGCGTGCTGGAAACGCTGCATCAAGACTACATGCGCAGCGCCAGGGCCAAGGGTCTCAGCCGGGCCGGCACCCTGCTGAAGCACGGTCTGCGCAACGCGCTGATCCCGGTGCTCACCATTATCGGCCTGCAATTCGCCTTTCTCTTGGCGGGTGCGATCATCATCGAGAACGTCTTCTATCTCTCGGGGCTGGGAAATCTGGTCTTCAAGGCCATCTCCCAACGAGACCTGATCGTCGTGCGCGCCTGCGTCATGGTGCTGGTCTTTGCGGTTATCGCCGTCAACACGCTGGTGGACCTGGCCTATGGGCTGGTTGACCCGCGCTTGAGGAGACGTTGATCATGGCTCCGGCGCGCCGACCCCTGCCCACCGCCTTCGTGCTGGGCGCCTTGCTTACCCTCACCTTCTTGGTTTTGGCCCTGGCCTCGTTCTTCTGGACGCCCTACGACGTGACCAAGTTGGCCGTCATGCAGCGCATGAAACTGCCGAGCGAGCTGCACTGGTTGGGCACCGACAACATGGGCCGCGACATGCTGTCGATGATCATGGTCGGCACCCGCACCTCAATTGCGGTGGCTTTGGTCGCGGTCGGTGTTGGGGTGGGGCTTGGCCTGCCGCTGGGCCTGCTTGCCGCCAGCCGTCACGGCTCCTTGCTGGACGAAACTGTGATGCGCAGCAACGATCTGGTTTTCGCCTTTCCCTCGCTGGTGATCGCCATTTTGATCACCGCCGCCTTTGGCCCCAGCGCCTTCAACGCCATATTGGCGATCGGCATTTTCAACATCCCGGTCTTTGCCCGCCTGTCGCGCTCTGCGGCCCTCAGCCTCTGGCAGCTCGACTATGTGCGCTTTGCCCAGACCGCTGGCAAGGGCGCGCTGAGGATCTCCATTGAGCACATTTTGCCCAATATTCTCAACGTCTTGATCGTGCAGATGACCATCCAGTTCTCGCTTGGCATTTTGGCAGAGTCGGGCTTGTCCTACATCGGCCTCGGTGTCCAACCGCCCACCCCCAGCCTGGGGCGAATGCTGGCCGACAACCGCACGCTCACCGCGCTGGCGCCCCACCTGACCCTAATCCCTGGCATGGCGATCGTGCTGATCGTTTTGGGGCTGAACTTGCTGGGCGATGGCTTGCGTGATTTGACCGATCCCAAGCTGCGGGGCCGCGCGTGACCCAAGCCCTGCTCGACATCCAGGGTCTGAGCCTGACCATCGGCAAGGCCCCGATCTTACAAGACCTGTCCTGCCGCTTGCAACCGGGCGAGATCTTCGGTCTGGTGGGTGAGAGCGGCTCTGGCAAGTCCATGACCGCGCTGGCGACCATGGGGCTGTTGCCCCAGTCGGCCCAAGCGAGCGGCCAAATCCTGCTAGAGGGCCAAGACCTGTTGCCGCTGCCAGAGAGCGCGATGCGCAAGCTGCGCGGCAAAGCGCTGGGCATGATCTTTCAAGAGCCCATGACCGCGCTCAATCCGGTGCAGACCATCGGCGCGCAGGTGGCCGAAACCTTGTTGGTGCACGGCATGAGCTCCAAGCGCGAAGCCTTGGAACGCGCTGCCGACCGGCTGGACCGCGTTGGCCTGCCGGCTAGCCGAGCGGCCCTGTCCCGCTATCCGCACGAACTCTCAGGCGGCCAGCGCCAGCGGGTCTGTATCGCCATGGCCATCGCGCTGCGCCCCAAGCTGTTGATCGCCGACGAGCCCACCACGGCGCTTGATGTCTCGACGCAGGCGCAAATCCTTGAGTTGTTGCAAGGCCTTGTCGCTGACGAGGGCATGGCCTTGCTGCTCATCACCCACGATCTGGCAGTGGTGGCCCAGACCGCCCAGCGCGTCGCGGTCATGCAACAGGGGCGCATCGTCGAGCAAGGCAGCACCCAAGCGGTGTTCTGCGGCCAGGCCCACGCCTATACCCGGCGGCTGTTTGCTGCTTCGACCCACCAGCCAGCGCGCCTGGTGAGCCGGAACAGCCAAGCCCTGCTCCAGGTCGAGGCTCTCTCCCACGCCTACAAGGGCGCGCGGCCAAAGCCCTTTGCGCCGCACGCGCGCATCGCTGCGGTCAAGTCGGTCAGCTTTGAATTGCGCCAGGGCGAGAGTTTGGGGTTGGTGGGAGAAAGCGGCTGCGGGAAATCCACGCTCAGCCGTCTGATCTTGGGCCTGGAGGCGCGCCAGACCGGCTCCCTTCGCCTGCTGGATCAGACCTTGAGCCCAGGCCAAGCGCTCAGCCGGCAGCAGCGCCGCGCCATGCAGGTGGTGTTCCAAGATCCGGCTGGCTCCTTTAACCCGCGCCATCGCGTCGAGCAGATTGTCGCCGAGCCCTATCACCTGTTGGAGCGCCGCCCCGCTGACTGGCATGCGCAAGTCGAAGCCGCACTTACCGCCGTTGGCCTGACGCCAGACGATCGCCTCAAGTACCCGCACGAGTTCTCGGGCGGCCAGCGCCAGCGGATCGCCATCGCGCGCGCCTTGATCATTCGCCCGCAAATTATTGTGCTGGATGAAGCGGTCTCGGCGCTCGATGTCTCGATCCGCGCGACCATTTTGGATTTGCTGGCCGACCTGCAGCGCGACTACGGCCTAGCCTACCTGTTTATCTCGCACGACCTGAGCGTTGTGGAGGCCATCACCGACCGCGTGCTGGTGATGCGCGCCGGTGAGATTGTCGAGCATGGCCCGACCGCTGAGGTCATGGGCAGCCCGCAGCACCCTTATACGCAAGCGCTGCTGGCCGCCGTGCCGCGCATTCCGCCTCACCTGAGACCAATGCCAGAGGTGGAGACCAGCGCGTCAGCCTAACGGCCTACCAGTGGCCGATGTTCGCCATCGAAGTCCAAGGCTCTTGCGCGGGCAGCGCCTCGCCCTTTTGCAACAGCTCAACGGATTGGTTGTCGGGCGTGCGGACAAAGGCCATACGGCCGTCGCGCGGCGGGCGGTTGATGGTGACGCCGTTGGCCTGCAGGTGCGCACAAAGCGCATAGATGTCGTCCACCTCATAGGCCAGGTGGCCAAAGTGGCGTGCTTCACCCAGCTCTTCTGGCTCCAGGTTATAGGTCAGTTCAACCGGAGTATCTTCGCCGCCTGGGGGCGCCATGAACACCAGGATAAAGCCGTTCTTCGACTGGTCATGGCGGCGGATTTCGCGCATGCCCAACAGATTGAAAAAGGCAATAGATGCGTCCAAATCGGTCACGCGCAGCATGGTGTGAAGGTACTTCAAGGCAAGGCTCCTGCTTCAGGGATCAAAAAAGAAAGACGCGCCAAGCTAGCCCAGCGCGCCTTGTCCCGATAGCCCCTATTCCCCTTCGTGGGAGCGGTCCGCTTAG
>CAZHYF010000253.1:0-1469 GCA_964536635.1 uncultured Rhodospirillaceae bacterium
CTGAACTACGTCAAGCTGGACGGCGAAATTGGCTGTATGGTCAACGGCGCTGGCCTGGCCATGGCCACCATGGACATCATCAAGCTGTATGGCTCTGAGCCTGCCAACTTCCTGGATGTGGGCGGCGGCGCCACCGAAGAGCGCGTCAAGGCCGCGTTCGGCATCATCACCCGCGACCCCAACGTCAAAGGCATCTTGGTCAACATCTTCGGCGGTATCATGAAGTGTGACATCATCGCCAAGGGCGTTGTCGCTGCCGTGCAGGAGCTGGGCTTGAACGTGCCGCTGGTGGTGCGTCTGGAAGGCACCAACGTCGAGCTGGGCAAGCAGATCATGTCAGAGTCTGGCCTCAACATCATCCCGGCGGACAATCTGGCCGATGCGGCTGAGAAAATCACCCAAGCGGTAAAAGGAGCATAAGAACCATGGCTGTTTTGGTTGATAAGAATACAAAGGTCATCACCCAGGGCTTCACTGGCGCCCAGGGTACCTTCCACTCTGAGCAGGCCATTGCCTACGGCACCCAGGTCGTTGGCGGCGTGACACCCGGCAAAGGCGGCCAGACCCACCTGGATCGTCCGGTGTTCAACTCGGTTGCCGAAGCCAAGGCTGTGACCGGTGCCAACGCCTCGGCCATCTATGTGCCGCCGCCCTTTGCTGCCGATTCCATCATGGAGGCCATCGACGCCGAAATCGAACTGGTGGTTTGCATCACCGAGGGCATTCCAGTTGCCGACATGGTTAAGGTCAAGCGCTCGCTCTGCGGCTCCAAGACCCGCCTGATCGGTCCCAACTGCCCCGGCATCATCACCCCCGGCGAGTGCAAAATCGGCATCATGCCCGGCCACATCCACAGCCGCGGCAAGATCGGCGTTGTCTCGCGTTCGGGCACGCTGACCTATGAGGCCGTGGCGCAGACCACCGCAGCGGGCCTGGGCCAGACCACCTGTATCGGTATCGGCGGCGATCCCGTCAACGGCACCAACTTCATCGACTGCCTGGAGCTGTTCTTGGCGGACGAGGAGACCCAGGGCATCATCATGATCGGTGAGATCGGCGGCGATGCTGAGGAGCAAGCAGCAGAATTCTACGCGCGCTCAAAGGTCAAGAAGCCCATCGTTGGCTTCATCGCGGGCGTCACCGCGCCTCCGGGTAAGCGCATGGGCCACGCCGGTGCGATCATCTCGGGCGGCAAGGGCGATGCGGGCTCTAAGATCGAAGCGATGAAGTCTGCGGGCTTCCACGTCTCGGCCAGCCCCGCAGCCCTGGGCACCACCATGCTTGAGGCCATGAAGGGCTGAAAAGCGCCGGTGAGTGCCAGCACTATGGGCTTCGCCGTCGATGTGCCGCGCGGAGCGGTCTTTGAGCAAGAGGCGCTGATCCGCCATCTGCTGAGAGCCTAAAACAAGACCCCCAAGGGCAGCCGCCCTTGGGGGTTTTTCTTGTGCGCCTGATTTCTTGTACGCCTG
>CAZHYF010000253.1:1569-4004 GCA_964536635.1 uncultured Rhodospirillaceae bacterium
CGCCTGATTTCTTGTACGCCTGTTTTCTTGCGTGCCTGTTTTCTTGCGTGCCAGTGCTGCGCCGCTACTCCGGCAGGTTGAAGCTGAGGCTGCCCCACCAGGAGTGCCAGACCTCGTCCCACTTGGGCTCTGACACCGGGCGCAGCGTCACGGTGTTGAGCATGAACTGGCCACCGCCACTGACGCCAAAGCTGACAAAGCCCTCGCCATCGCTTCGGGCAAACACCTCGCGGACCTCTCCGGCCGTTCGGCGGAACAAGCGCACCTGATTGTCTGCCAGCGGCTGGCCCGCATCTAGAACCTGCACCCGAATTGTCCCCGCCTCCGGGTCGTGCTGGGTCATCACGAGCTCCAGCGGCAAGCCCATGGCCTGGTCGCTCAACGCGCCAGAGCCGACCTGAAACAAGGCCTTGCCCGAGCGGGCGTAGGTCTCGGCGAAGCCCACCTCTGGCAGCCCGCGCGCCGCGTGTTGCTCTGCAATCCCCTCTAGACCCTCGTAGTCGATAAAGCTGGCAAAGCGCTCAGCCTCGCGCCAAACCAGCTTGGAGCGGGTGGTCTCCAAGCCCACAACATAGGTGCCCGGCTGCTCAGCGGTCGCCTGGACAGCCGGCCGCTGGCCCAAATCACCGCCCAAAGGCGCTCGGCTGCCGTCTGGACTGACGATGACCAGGCTGCGGATGTTGTTGGGGATCAAAGGATTGCGCGAGCCCTTGAAGTCCACGCCGACCTTGAACTCGGCCTCCAGCGGGTCGCCGACCGCAAGCACTGGCGCGCCTTGGGGCTCGACCCAGTATTCGTGCGCTGAGGCGATAGACACGCCGATCATCGCCAAAAGCGCGCCTAGCCCTGCCTGGATTGCGGCCAATTTCTGTGCCATGAAAGTCTTCCTTCTTTTTCGAGGACCAACCATGCCTAACCTTGTGACAGCTCCGCGCTCTTTGGCCAAGCCCCTGCCCCGCCTTTGGGCGCTCACAGTCTTGTGTAGCGGTCTGTTCAGCCTTGCCCTGCCGCTGAGCAAAGCCAGCGCCCATGAGGTGACCCCCGCCATCATCGACCTCAGCTTCGAAAAGGGCCTGTCCTTCACGCTGGCTATAACGCTGAACCTTGAAGCCGTCATCGCCCAACTGGGCGAAGGACACAGCGACACCTCGCAAGCCGCCAACGCCGAGGCCTATGATCGCCTGCGCGCGCTGCCGCCGGGTGAGCTTCGCAGCGCGTTCGACGACTTCACCCCGACCCTGCTGGAGGGCATGGTGGTCGAGATCGACGGCAAATCGGTGCAAACCTTCGTCAAGCGCGTCGTCATTCCTGAGGTGGGCGACCTAGACCTGCCACGCGAGTCGCTGCTGGAAATTTCTGGCGCGCTGCCAAGGAGCGCTAACGCCCTGACCTGGCGCTGGTCACCGAGTTTCGGTGCCGCCATTTTGCGTGAACGCAAGGCCGACGGCAAGCTGGGCTACTCGGACTATTTGAGCGGGGGCGCGGGCAGCGCTGAAATCGCTTTGCCCAAAAAGAACTGGTGGGAGCTGTTCTGAAGCGCGGCGCTGAGCGGAGGCTAACCGCCAAAGGTCTGCCAGCCGCGCAGCACGCGTGAAACGATGGTCACCAGGCACATGCCCGCAAACACTAGCGCCAGCTCAGGGAACCAAGCCGGAAAGAGGCACATGAGAATAAAGCAGCCAATGGTCTCGGCGCCTTCAGTCAGACCTTCCAGGTAATAGAAGGCCTTCTTGCCCTGCGCGCTGGTACTGAGGCCGTGCTTTTCGGCCATCACGGCGAAGGCCAAGAAACTGGAGCCCGTGCCAATAAAGGCCGCCAGCAGCACAGCAGCCGCTAGGGCGTTACGCGCCGGGTCCGCCAAAGCAAAACCAAGCGGGACGGCCGCGTAAAACAAGAAATCAAGGCAGATGTCGAGGAAGCCCCCTCGGTCCGAGGGCTTGGTGGCACGCGCCACGGCGCCATCAAGGCCATCGGCCAGCCGATTGAGCAAGATAAACACCAGTGCAACCGCGTATGACTGCTGCCACAAGGCAGGAACAGCCAGAATACCCAAGCCAAAGCCAAACAGGCTCACCTGGTCAGCGCTGAGCCCCAGGCGTGACAGAGCGCGCCCCACAGCGTTGAGGGGCGGATCAATGATCGGTCGAAGACGGGAGTCGAACATGGGCGGCCTCAAAGATGGCGAGCCAAGCGGAAACCACGGCTCGCCCAACCGGGCCGACCTTAGAAGCCTTCGCGCTCGAGGCGCTTGCGCATCACCTTGCGGTAACGACGTACGGCTTCGGCCTTTTCGCGCTTGCGGCGCTGGCTCGGCTTTTCAAAATGGCGACGCAGTTTCATTTCACGAAATACGCCTTCGCGCTGCAACTTCTTCTTGAGTGCGCGCAGGGCTTGGTCAACGTTGTTGTCGCGGACACTAACTTCCACAGAGCTAT
>CAZHYF010000254.1:0-4000 GCA_964536635.1 uncultured Rhodospirillaceae bacterium
GCTGTTGCCAAATTTATCGGCGATACCGGACCCAAGAAAGTGATTGTGGTTCCGGGACGCATTGTGAATGTGGTTGTCTAACTGTTGGTTGCGCTGGGCGCTGCTGGCGCTCATGGCTCTATCTGTTACAGGTTGCGGGTTTCGCCCGGTCAATCAACAACAAGTTGTGCAAAATCAGCGTTTTTCGCAGATTTTCGTCCTACCCATTGCCGACCGCGAGGGTCAGGTGCTGCGCAATGAGCTGACCCGCCGCCTCAACCCCTATGGCGAGCCCAGCGATCCGCGCTATCACCTGGCTGTGGACCTTGCTCTGACGACCCGCAGCCTTGGCGTCCGGGCCGAGGGCGATACCACCCGTGCCCAGCGGGTCATGACCTTGAGCTATAAGCTGAGCAACGTCCACGACGGCGTGGTGCTGGACCAAGGCAGCTTGACCGAAAACGTTAGCTACAACGTTGCCGACTACGAGTATCTGGACGACTTCGCGCTGCAATCGGCGCACGAGCGCGGTATTGAGAGCCTAGGCGAGCAGTTGGAGCGGCGCTTGGCGCTCTTCTTCCAGCGGCAGGCCGACGGCCGCGCCATCGTGCAAGAGCAGCTCTAGCGGCCTGTTTGGCGCACTCGGGCGGCGCGTTTAAATCCTTGCGAGCGGGGGCGCCATTTGCTTATTTGGCGCGCACCTTTGGTCGGCGGTGTGCCAAGCGCCGCCGCCTTTGCCCGTATTTAGGAGCCGCTCGTCCATGACCTCTTCCCAAAACCCGTCGCGCCGCGGCCTGTTGCGCTCGGCTTTGCGCCTGTCCGGTCTGGGCGCGAGCGCTGCCCTTGCCTCAAGCCTGGTCGCACCCGCCGTCCATGCTGCTGAGCGCCGCAAGCTGGCCATGGTCACCTCTTGGGCCAAGGGCTCGCCGGGCCCCGGCACCACCGCCGACCGCATTGCCCAGCGCATCACCACCATGACCGATGGCCGCCTTGAGGTGCAGGTCTATGGCGCCGGTGAGCTGACCAGCCCTTTTGGCGTCATGGATGCGGTGGGCAGCAACGCGGCGCAACTGGGCCACACGGCCTCTTTCTTTTCAGCGGGTAAGTTCGCGGCGGCGGCTGCCTTCACCACGCTGCCCTTTGGCTTGGACGTAGCGGGTCACCAGGCCTGGATCGCGCGCGGCGAAGGGCAGAGGCTCTGGGATGCGCTCTATGCGCCTGCGGGGGTCAAGCCCTTCTTGGCGGGCAACTCGGATTTCACCATGGGCGGTTGGTTTAAGGCGCCCTTGGGCTCGCTGGCGGACCTTAAGGGCTTGCGGCTGCGGGTTGCGGGCCTTGGCGGACAGATCTATGAGGCGCTGGGCGCGGTGCCGACCCTGCTGCCACCGGGCGAAATCTTCGGCGCGCTCAAGTCAGGCGCCATCGACGGCGTTGAGTTCTTGGGCCCCTTCAGCGATCGCGCGTTGGGCTTTGCCAAGGCGGCCCAGCACTACTATTGGCCGGGCTTCAACAAGCCCAACGGTTCGGCCGAGGGCCTGATCAATAAGGCGCTGTTCGACAGCCTTTCTGCTGCCGACCAAGCCATTGTCACGGCGGCCTTTGAGGTCGAGAACTATCACGGCCTGGCCGAGGCCTCCTGGTTCAACGGCCAGTCGCTGAAGGCCTTGCGCGCCGAGGGCGTCGCGATCCAGCCGCTACCAGCGGACATCATGCAGGCGGCCAAGGCGGCCTGGCGCGATGTGCTGGCCGATTGGCGCGTCAAGCACCCCGAGGTAGAGCCCGTGCTCAGCTCCCATGAGGCAGCCTTGGTTGCTCAGCAGGACTGGGCGTCGCTGAGCCTGCAAGCCTACGGCAAGATCGCCTAGGGCTTCCCAAGGTGTCCCAAGACCCCCGTGCCTTGACCGAGCTGCGCGCCGCCCTGGGCCGAGTGCGGCCGCTGGTGGTCTGCTTGACCTCGCCGGTGGCGGCACCGCTGACGGCACAGAGCCTATCGGCACTGGGGGCGGTGCCGGTCATGCCGGGCCACGGCGATGACCTGCCAAGCGCGGTAACGCGCTGCGACGGCCTGCTGGTCAACCTGGGCAGCAGTGATGGCGCGCGGGCTGACCTGTTCCGCACCGCGATTTTGGCAGCCAGAGCGGCCGGGCGGCCTTGGGTCTTGGACCCGGTTGGCGCGGGTGGGGGAGCGTGGCGCACGGCTCTAGCGCGCGATTTGGCGCGCCAAGCGCCGGCCATCATCAAGGGAAACCCAGCCGAAATCAGAGCCTTGGTCGGCCAAGATGCTCAGCTTAAAGGCGTTGATTCCTTGGATGACGTGGCCTCGGCTCTAGACGCCGCTCAGAGCCTGGTGGGCGAGCCGGACGGCCCGCAAGCCGTGCTGATCACCGGACCGCGCGATGCTTGCGTCAGCGCAGCAGGCCTGGCCTGGAGCGAGGGCGGCCACCGCCTGGCCCCGCGCGTGGTGACTATGGGCTGCACCCTGGGCGCGGTCTGCGCGGCTGCGGCCAGCCAGCGACCGGCAGCCGAAGCGGTGCATCTGTCGGCCCAGGCCTTCAAAGTGGCCGCCGAGCAGGCGGGCGGGCGCGCGCGCGGTCTTGGCAGCTTTATGACCGCATTCTTGGACGCCCTGGACGGCGCCTGGTTGGAAGAGGAACCCGAGGCATGAGCCAGCACCCCAACCTGCGCAGCCGCGCGGCCTTGCGCGATATCCTGCCGCTCTATTTGGTGATTGGGCCCGAAAACTGCCCGCCGGGGCGTTGGTTGGAGGTGGCGCGCTTGGCCCTGGAGGGCGGCGTTACCTGCCTGCAATACCGCGACAAGACCAGCGATGAGGCCAGCTTTCTGGCCAATGCCCAGGCGCTGGTGGCGGTGGCCGAACCCTTTGGCGTGCCGGTGCTGTTAAACGATCGGGTGGATCTTGTGGCGGTGGCTGGCGCGCAAGGGGCTCATATTGGTCAAGATGATATGGGCCCGGAAGCGGCGCGCAACTGCCTTGGCGAACAAGCAATATTGGGTCTCAGCGTGGGATCGTTAGAAGAACTCAAACAACACGATCCAGAACGGGTCGATTACTTAGGAATTGGTCCGGCTTTTGCTACGCAGACCAAAGCCGACTCGGGCGCGGCTATTGGTCCAGATGGAATTTTTTCAATCTTAAGTAGGTGTGACGCGCCCGCGGTGGCGATTGGTGGTATTTCTGCAAAAACAATTCCTTACCTGGTTGGCCTAGGGCTATTTGGGGTGGCGTTGATCACATTTATAACGCAAAGCTCCGACCCCAAGGGGGCGAGTCTTGACATGCGGCGTGAACTCAAGATGATAGAGCCGAGATAACAACCATAGGTTTCGGGGGTTTTACATGTCAGTCACACGCCGTTTGCTCATGATGGCCAGCGCCAGCTTGGCGGTTCTTGGGGGGACCTCCAGCCAAGCCTTTGCTGCCACGGCGGTCGAGCAAGTTCGCGCCGCCGCCGACATAGCGACAAATGGCATTGGCCGCGGGTCACGATCGTCGCGTCGCAGCAATGCACGCTCGTTCGTGAATAACTACTTGTCCGTATCGGCTTTGGCGCGCTCGTCTTTGGGCCGCGAATACAACGATCTGACCGCGAAGCAGAAAAGCCGCTACCGCTCTTTGTTCAAGGACTATCTGGTCGAATACATCCTGGGTTTCTTTGAAAACTATTCGGGCCAGCGCATCGACGTACTGCCGCGCACGCAACAGCGCGGTTCGCTCACCATTGTCGCCTCGACCATTACACACAAGGGTAAGAAATACTCGGTCGATTGGACCTTGGTTGGCTCGGGCGACTACCGTCTTTACGACGTGAGCATCGAGGGGTTGAGCCTGCGCAAGGACACCAAGGCACGCTTCACCCGCGTCTATAGCGCCAAGGGGTATGACGGCCTGATCACGGCGATGAAGAACTACATCCGTCGCTCGAAGACCAGCGGCTAGGCCGCCGGGGCATCGACAAGGCGATCAAAAGCGGTTTGGCACAGCGCGTGGCGGTGCCAGCCG
>CAZHYF010000255.1:0-3981 GCA_964536635.1 uncultured Rhodospirillaceae bacterium
CTAATCGCAAGCAGGCGCCGCCCAACGTCCGCAAGGGCAAACCACAACATCGCCTTCCCGCTTGCCCGGCAAAGAGCGTGGCCCCATAGGGTGGTCATTGTGCGGGTAAGGATGGTGGTGATGGTCGTGATCATGGCTATGGCTATGGCCGTGGTCATGGTCGTGGTGATGGTGGCTGTGGTCATGCCTGTGATCATGGTGGTGGTGGTGCCCCCCAGTGTCCGCTGCATCGCCGGTGCCGATGCCTTCGACGTGGTGGTGGTGGCTCTCTTGCGCCAAGCCCACCTCAGCCTCGAAGCCCAAAACCTGCTCGCGATACTTGCAGTTGAGGCAGTTCATGACGTTGGCACCCTCGCCGATCTCACGGATGCGGTCACCAAACGCCTCGATCACCAGCGGGTGGTCGTTCAGATAGCCCGCCTTAACAAATTGGGTCTCGGGATGGCGCTCTGCCACAGCCGCCATAGTGTCATAGATGCGGTCCACCAAAATGCCGGTGAACAGGAAATAGGGGAAGGTGACGATGCGCTTGAAGCCCAGCTTGTGCGCCATCTCCAGCCCCGGATCGACCAAGGGGAAGGTGACGCCCGAATAGGCGGTCAACGCATGGCCGAAGCCCAAGCCTTCCCACAACAGGCGCGTGACCTTGGCCACGTTGCCGTTGGCGTCGGGGTCCGAGGCGCCGCGCCCCACCACAACCAGCAGCGTATCATGCTTGTCCACAGCGCCGTGCTGAGCGTCCGCCTCGGCCATAGCCGCCATGATGCGCTCGCCCGCTGCGCGGATCAGCTTGTTGTCGATGCCCAATTCGCGGCCATAATCGACCTTGATGCCGGCCTCCGCCGCGTAGGTATTGAGCACCGAGGGAATGTCGTTCTTGGCGTGACCGGCTGCAAACAGCATGCCCGGAATGGCCAAGATGTGGTCTACGCCCTGATCCTTCAGCTTGTTGAGGCCATCGCGGATCACCGGGGTTGCAAACTCCAGAAAGCCGCTCTCTACGGGCAAATCAGGATGGCTCGCCTTGATGTGCTCGGCCAAACGATTGAACTGTGAGACCGCATCGACCGAACGCGAGCCGTGCCCGCAGACCATAATTCCAACTTTGCTCATAACGACCTTCCTGCGATCTTGCCCGCATGGAGCCGCTTTGCCGCGGCTTCATGACAGCGAAATATTTGACAGAGCGCCAAATTTGCGGCGCAACCCTCGTGGCCCTGGTGTCAACCAGTTGGCACAAAATATCAAGAGCGAAAGCGGCGGCTTATGGCTTTTTTGGACCCCGCCTGGATGGTTTTCCTGGCACTGCTGCTGGACCTGGCGATTGGCGACCCAGCTTGGCTCTATGCGCGCCTTTGGCATCCGGTGGTGGTGATTGGCAAGATCATCGCCTGGGCGGAGGCCCAGCTCAATCGCGGCACGCGGCGTTGGCGGCTGGTAAGCGGCGGCCTGATGAGCCTAACCCTGATCGCGCTGGCGGCGATGCTGGGCTGGCTGATCCACGACCTGTCGAGCCGACTTGCTTTTGTCTGGTTGATCGAGCTGGCTTTGGCCTCCAGCCTGCTGGCCTTCCAGGGCCTCTATCGCTTCATCAAGCCGGTTGAGCGCGCCTTGCTGGCCGGCGACCTGGCTGCCGCGCGGCAAGCGGTCGCCCACGTCGTGGGCCGCGATCCTCATCGTCTGGATCAAGCCGGTGTGGCGCGCGCTGCCATCGAAAGCCTGGCCGAGAACTATTCCGACGGCGCCATAGCACCGCTGTTCTGGTACGCCATCGCGGGCCTTCCGGGCTTACTGGCCTACAAGACCATCAATACGCTGGATTCGATGATCGGACACCGCTCGCAGCGCTATGAAGCATTTGGCAAGCTGGCCGCCCGCATCGACGATACCGCCAATTGGCTGCCTGCGCGGCTGACCGGGCTGGCCTTTGCGCTCGCCGCACGCTTGACGCTCAGCGCCGCACTGAGCCGCAGCCTGGGCATCATATGGCGCGATGCGGGTAAGCACCGGTCGGTCAACGCGGGCTGGCCCGAATCGGCGATGGCGGCAGCTTTGGGGCTGAAGCTTGCCGGCCCGCGCGACTACGGCGACTACCAGGTTGACGATCCTTGGATCGGCGAAGGCCGCAGCGCTGCCACCGGCCAGGACATGGCGCGCGCCTTTCACCTGTTCTGGGTCAGTACCGCCCTGGTGGCTTTGATTTGCCTGGCAGCAGCCTTTGCGCTCGCGCTCAAAATTTCGGAGACAATTTGATGCAGACCAAATTAGTCCTGTTTTTCCTCTTGTAAGCTGAACATCCCCTCGCTAATACGGACCGGACTTGTCCTAATTCAGAGTACGCTATGCTGCGCCCTATCACTCGCATCACCCGTCGCCTCGCCTTGACCAGCCTTGCCGCTGCCAGCCTGTTTGCCGCACAAACCAGCGCCAGCCTGGCCGAGACCGTCAACGTCTACTCTTACCGCCAGACTTTCTTGATGGAGCCGCTGTTCCAAGCTTTCGAGCAAGAAACCGGCATCAAGGTCAACTTCCTTTACGCCAGCAAAGGCCTGCTGGAACGCGCCAAGGCCGAAGGCAGCTTGTCGCCAGTCGATGTGTTTTTGACCTCTGATTTTGGCCTGTTGCACGACGCCAAAACCATGGGCTTGACCCAGGCGCTGGACGATGCGGCCATCAACGCCGCCCTGCCCGCCAAGTATCGCGATAGCGAGGGCCATTGGTTCGGCCTGACCCGCCGTGCCCGCGTGATCTTCGCTGCCAAGGACCGCATCGACCCTGCCAGCGTCCAACGCTACGAAGACCTGACCAAACTCGAGTTCAAGGGCCAAATCTGCATTCGCTCGGGCACCCACAGCTATAACATCGGCCTGTTCGCCGCCATGATCGCAGCAGAGGGCGAAGCGGCCACCCAGGCTTGGCTAGAGGGCATCAAGGCCAATCTGGCCCGCCGTCCCCAGGGCAACGATCGTGCCCAGGTCAAGGCCATCAAAGAAGGCGAATGCAGCCTGGCCATCGGCAACACCTACTACATGGGTAAGATGCTGAACAACCCAGAGCAAGTCGCCTGGGCTGAGGCAGTGAACATGATCTTCCCCAACCAGGGCGATCGCGGCACCCACGTCAACATTTCGGGCATGGCGCTGGCCAAGTATGCGCCCAACCGCGAGGCCGCCTTGACCTTTATGCGCTTTTTGCTCAGCGACAAGGCTCAGGCCATTTATTCGGCCGAAAACTATGAATACCCCGTGGTTCCTGGCGTCGAGCCCTCGGAGCTTCTCAAGTCTTGGGGAGATTTCAAGGCCGAAGATCTGCCGCTGAGCGCCATGGCCAGCCAACGTGAGGCTGCCTCCAAGCTGGTCGAAAAGCTGCGCTTCAATAACTAGCGCTGCCGCTTGCGTTCGGCTGCTTGCACTCGCTATCATTCAGGCGAGCCCCTGTTGCAGGGTGGCTCGCCTTTTTCGTTTCATGACCCGGGCGCTGCGCTTACCGATGACCGTTGATCAAGACCCGAGCCTTGGCCAAGACCGCCTGCCCCCGGCGGGCACCGATGGCCTCAGCCTGGAGGCTCTGCGCATCCGCCGAGGCTTGGGTCGCTTCCTAGCGCATCAAGGCTGGGTCTGGCTGCCCGAAGTGCCCTTGCCCAACAAGCGGCGCGCCGACCTCCTGGCCATGGATCCCAAGGGGCACTTTCTGATCGTTGAGATCAAATCCGGCCTGGCGGACTACCGCGCAGACAGCAAGTGGCAGGACTATTTAGAGTTTTGCGACTTCTTCGGCTTTGGCGTCTCGCCCGATTTCCCGCGCGAGGTGATCCCCGAGGAGGTCGGGCTGCTGCTGGCCGACGCCTACGAGGCCTTTCAAGAGCGGCCCTATCACCACGCGCCGCTGGCACCTGCGCGCCGTAAGGCTCTCATGCTGCGCTTTGCGGGCCTGGCTGCGCGCCGTCACATGGGCGCGCTCGACCCCGACGGGCCGTTCTAG
>CAZHYF010000256.1:0-3929 GCA_964536635.1 uncultured Rhodospirillaceae bacterium
ATGGATTGGCTGCGCGACGCGGGCGCTGAGATCGTCGATATCTCGCTGCCGCTGACCGACAAGGCGCTGCCGACCTACTACATCATTGCGCCTGCCGAGGCGTCGTCGAACCTGGCGCGTTATGACGGTGTGCGCTATGGCTTGCGCGTTGACGGCGTGGACCTGGACGACATGTACGCCAAGACCCGCGGCCAAGGCTTTGGCGAAGAGGTCAAGCGCCGCATCATGATTGGCACCTATGTGCTGTCGGCTGGCTACTATGACGCCTACTACAACAAGGCACGCCGCGTGCGGAAGATGATCTTGAACGAGTTCTTGGCCGCATACAACCAGGTGGACGCCATTCTGACGCCCACCACCCCCAGCGCTGCCTTTACCCTGGACGAGGCGCCGACCGATCCCGTGACCATGTACTTGAACGATGTCTTCACGGTACCGGCCTCGCTGGCGGGTCTGCCCGGCCTGTCGCTGCCGGCCGGCCTCAGCTCTGAAGGGCTGCCGCTGGGTCTGCAAGTCCTGGGCAAGCCTTTTGAAGAGGGCGAAGTCCTGAACGTAGCCTCAGTCTTGGAAGCCGCTGCTGGCTTTCAGCGTTTGTAAGGGGAGGCTTGAGCAATGAGCTATACCATCAAGGGCAACACCGGTGAGTGGGAAGTCGTGATCGGCCTGGAAGTCCACGCACAGGTCATCTCAAACGCCAAGCTGTTCTCGGGCTCGGCCACCGCGTTCGGCGCAGAGCCCAACAGCCAGGTGTCGTTCGTCGATAGCGCGCAGCCCGGCATGCTGCCCGTGGTCAACAAGGAGTGCCTGCGCCAGGCGATCCGCACGGGCCTGGGCCTCAACGCCGAGATTAATCGCTATTCGGTCTTCGACCGCAAGAACTACTTCTATGCGGACCTGCCCCAGGGCTACCAGATCTCGCAGCTCTACCACCCCATCGTGGGCGAGGGTCAAATCGAGATCGATTTGGAAGACGGCAGCACCCGCAGCATCGGCATCGAGCGCCTGCACCTGGAACAGGACGCGGGCAAGTCGATCCACGACCTGGACCCCAAGCGCTCCTTCATCGACCTGAACCGCTGCGGTGTGGCGCTGATGGAGATCGTCTCGCGCCCTGATCTGCGCTCACCCGAAGAAGCGGGCGCCTATTTGCGCAAGCTGCGGACCATCTTCCGCTATCTGGGCACCTGCGACGGCAACATGGAGGAGGGCTCCATGCGTGCGGACGTCAACGTATCGGTGCGCAAGCCCGGCGCCGAGTTCGGCACGCGCACGGAGACCAAAAACGTCAACTCGATCCGTTTCGTCATGCAGGCGATCGAGAGCGAGGCTCTGCGCCAGGTCAAGCTGGTCGAAAGCGGCGGTGAGGTGGTGCAGGAAACCCGCCTGTGGGACGCTGGCAAGGGCCACACGCGCCCCATGCGGTCCAAGGAATTCGCGCACGATTACCGCTATTTCCCCTGTCCCGACCTGCTGCCGGTCAATCTGTCTGAGGCCTTTGTTGACGAGATCGCCGCTGACATGCCCGAGCTGCCGGACAAGAAGAAACACCGCTTCATGGAGGCCTACGGCCTGCCTGCCTATGACGCAGGCGTGCTGGTGGCCGAACGCGAGACGGCGGACTTCTATGAAGCTGTCGCCAAGGCTGCGGGCAATGCCAAACTGGCGGCCAACTGGACCATGGGCGACTTCTTCGGCGCTCTGAACAAGGCCGACATCAAGCTGGCGGACAGCCCTGTGAAAGCAGAGCAACTCGGCGGTTTGATCAAGTTGATCGCAGACGACACCATCTCTGGTCGGATCGCCAAAGAGGTGTTCGAGATCATGTGGGAGACCGGTAAGGACGCCGAAGCCATCGTCGAAGAAAAGGGTCTGAAGCAGATCACCGACACCGGCGCGATTGAAGGCATTATTGACCAGATCATCGCCGACAACCCGGCGCAGGTCGAAAAGGTCAAGTCCAACGAAAAACTGCTGGGCTGGTTCGTGGGTCAAACCATGAAGGCCAGCGGCGGCAAGGCCAACCCTGGTGTGGTCAACACGCTGTTGAAAGCCAAGCTGGGCCTGTAACAAGCGCAGGCGGCATAAATGAAAAAGGGGCGACGGCTGCCGGCGGTCGCCCCCTTTTTTGTGCCTATTGGATGGGTGACAGCAACTCTGCGGCGGTCACCAGCTGGCGGACATCGTGCGAGTGCTCTTCTTCGAACACATTGTGCGCTTCAGCCCAGCGGTGTAGCGAGGCAATGTCGAGCTTGGCGCATTGCGGGCGTACGCTCCAGGTCACCTGGTAGGGCGAGCAAGCCTGTTGGGTATAGCTGGGGCCGGTGGTCGAGCCAGCATAGACGACCGGCGTCCCGGTGGCTTCGGGCAGCGCTTTGGGTTGGTGCAGGCCGCCCGCCATGTTGCCTGCATAGGCGTAGTCCTCAAAATCCAGTGCGCCAGGGTCGTTGACCAGCAAGAAGACCTGGGTCTCAACGCGCAATTCGGGATTGGCGCAGGCCTCGCTGAGACAGGAGCCCAGCCCCTTGCCGGGTGCAATGTCGCAGGTTGTGTAGACCCAATGCACTTCGATTGTGTCGCCGGGCTTGACGTTGTGATAGGCGCCATGGCCGCCGCTGGGGTCTTCCAGTTCAGCGGCGGTCAGATCGGCGGTTGCGTTGCAAAGGTAGCCCTGCTTGTCGCCGCTCTCGATGCTAAAGCCCGGCCCCTTGTGCTCGGCGTTGGTATGGGTGTGGATGTTGCAAAGGTTAAGGTCGCTGGCAGCCGGTGCAAAGGTGTACCGGGTGGTGTTGAGACCCGCTGGGCTCGAAATATCGCGCGGGCTCTGCGGGCCAAACCCCTGGCACAGGTCTTGAGCAGTGGCGCTGGAGGCGACGGCGAGCAAGCATGCGCTCGCAAGCCAAGAAAAACGGGAGGTGGGCATGCTAGGGCTCCTGACCATCGAGTGACGAGACGATGACGCTAGCACAATCGGCAGGCGAGGGATTTGAAAATCAGTCTTTGGCGCTGCGTTGGGGCTGAATGTTTGCTAAATCCTGGAGCGTGATTTCACCGGAGGGTCTCCACCATGATCAAGCTGTCAGCCAACCTCGGCCTCTTGTGGCGCGAGCGTGATTTGCCCGAGGCCATGCAGGCCGCTGCTTGGGCGGGCTTCGAGGCGCTGGAGCTGCATTTTCCTTATGATCTGCCGGTCGAGGTGCTCAAGGCGGGGTTGGATAATGCCGGTCTGCCGCTGTTGGGGCTCAACACGGCTCCGGGCGCGCGCGCGGGCGACTTCGGGCTGGCCGCGCTTGCCGGGCGCGAGGAGGAAGCGCGGGCGGCCATCGACCAGGCCCTGAGCTACGCCAAAGCGCTGGGCGCGCGGCATCTGCACGTCATGCCGGGCAAGGCGGAAGGGCCCGCGGCCCGCAACGCCTTCATCGAGGCCCTAGCCTACGCGACCCAAGAGGCAGAGGCAGCGCGCATCACCATCGTGATTGAGCCGCTGAACCAACGCGACGTTCCGGGCTATTTCCTCACCGATTTGGACCTGGCACGCGATCTCATCCAGGCCGTGGGCGCGCCCAACTTGAAAATTATGTACGACTGCTACCACCGCCAGATCATGCGTGGTGACCACCTAGCGCAGATCAAAGCGGCCTTGGCTGATATTGCGCACATCCAGTTTGCAGCGGTGCCGGATCGCGGCGAGCCCGACGCGGGCGAACTGGACTATGGCTGGTTGCTGCCCGCGATCCAGGATCTGGGCTACGGCGGCCTGTTTGGCGCCGAATACCGCCCGCGCTTGATCGGCAAGACTTTGACCCCAACCCATGACGGCTTGGCTTGGTTGGAAGATTGGCGCTCGCAGGGGCTGCTGGCCTAGCGGCACCAGTGAGCGGCGGATCTCGTTGCACCTGTGATGGTCTTCAAGCCAGCGGTTGCCCCAATCG
>CAZHYF010000257.1:0-1788 GCA_964536635.1 uncultured Rhodospirillaceae bacterium
AGTCAGCTAGAGCGGAAGGGCTGTTGCAAGACCAACGCCCGACGCTCTAGCCCTGCCACCCCCGTGACGCTTCTCCAGATACGAGGCTTGGCCGCGCCCGGCACTGTGGTGTGGCTGGGCCGGGCTGCGGCTGCGCTGCGCTGGGCTGGGCTGGGCTGGGCTGGATACGGTGAATCGTGTTCGAATATGGTCAACAAAACGCGACGCCCTCTTGCTTTAAGCCGCAAAAAGTGCATATTTGCCGCAAAACAGGTATTACCCTCATCTATGTCACATTCAACTTTATGCTCGGAACCCCTCTAATTTCTTCTACCCAATTCGCGCTCTTCGCTAATCGAACGCCATCACGATATCAAGCCAGCCAGAACATTAAGCGCACTAAGTGCACAATTGAACACCCTGCCCGAGAGGTCCGGACATGACCATTCTCGGCTTCATCATTCACCTGTTGGGCGGCGCCATGCTGCTGCTCTTTGCGGTTCGTTTCATGCGCGTTGGCATCGAACGCTTATGGAGCGAGCCGATCCGCAGCGCCATGCGCCAGTCGTCCTCGATCGTCTCCTTGGTGGCCAAGGGCACCTTGCTGGGCACCATCATGCAAGGCAGCACGGTGGTCATCTTGATGGCCGCAGGTTTGGCGGGCGCGGGCATTACGCCGGTGCTATCAGCCGTGTTGCTGTCGCTGGGAGCAGACTTTGGATCGGCAATTGCCGCTTTGGTCCTAACGCTGCCCATATCCGAGGTCAGCCCGCTGGCGCTGTTGGGCGGCGGCTGGCTCTACCTCAATGGCGGTAACGCGCGGCGGCGCAATCTGGGCCGGGTCATTTTGGGCCTGGGCCTCATCCTGCTTGCCCTGGCCCTGATCCGTGAGGCCGTCGAGCCGCTCAAGTCCTACCCCGGCACCTTCGCCATCGTCTCTCACCTCAACAGTGACCCCGTCAGCGCTGCCCTCGTGGCGCTGGGCCTGTCCTTGCTGATGCACTCAGGGCTCGCGGCTGTGCTGACCGGGGTGGCCTTTGCCTCGCACGGCGACCTGAACGCAGCCGGAGGTCTGGCCTTCGTGCTGGGTTGCAACATCGGTAGCGCACTGTTGCCCGTTTGGCTGCTGCGCCGCGACAAGCCAGAGACCCAGATGGTGCCAAAAGCGGTCGCTCTACTGCGCATCCTTCCAGCGGTGACATTCTTGGCCGCGCTCAGCATCGGCCAGCACTGGTTTGACCAACTCTTGAGCGCCCTGGGGCGGGCCGATCACCTCATGCTGGCGGGTCACGCGAGCTACAACGTGCTGCTGTTGCTGCTGGCGCCTTTTGCTGGCTTGGCTTGCCTGCCCTTCGCCAGCCAGTCGAGTTCTGTCAGCGGCCTGTCGCGCTTCGCCCTGCCCGAGTTCCAAGGAGACGGCGACGTTCTGCGCTCTGCCTTGCGCGGCCAAGCCACCCGCATGCTGGATACGCTGGGCGCCATGTTCGACGAGGCCTCGCGCGACCTGCCCGACCGCGAACGGGTGCAGGAAATGGAACGGCAAATGAATGCCGCCTTGTCCGATTTTCGCGCCGCCCTGGTGGCCCTGCCAAAGCAAGACGAGCCCGACGGCAAAGACATCGAAGCCATTATGGATTTCGCCATCCGGCTTGAATCTTGTGGCGACATCATCTCAGACAAGTATATCGAGCTGCGCTCTCGCCTGGGCGCCAACAGCACCCGGCTGTCGAAGGATGGACAGGCCGAGATCGACGCATTGGTCGTCGCGGTGCGCAAAGGCATTTTGCTGGCGCAAAGCGTCCTATGGCA
>CAZHYF010000257.1:1888-3896 GCA_964536635.1 uncultured Rhodospirillaceae bacterium
AAGCCGATAATGATCGGCGGCAGCGGATAGTCCGCAAAGCGCAGCAGCGTGGCAACGCCTGCCAGCCCGATCATCAAGTACAGCTCGGTCGCGTTGTTCTGCCCGATGTAGGCCCCCATGAGCGAGAAGAACAGCACAAAGGGGATCAGGTAGGCGCGCGGTACCGTCAGCAGCTTGGCGATGTAGGGGATCAGCGGCAGGTTCAAGATCAACAGCACCACGTTGCCAAGGTACATGGAGACGATCACGCCCCAGAAAATCTCGGGGTTTTTGTCGATCAGCGCCGGCCCCGGCGTCACGCCCAGAGCGATCAGCGCGCCCAACAAAATCGCTGTCGTGCCCGAGCCCGGGATGCCCAAGGTCAGCATGGGCACAAAGGAGCCGGTCGAAGCGGCGTTGTTGGCGGTCTCGGGCGCAGACAGGCCCTTGATCGAGCCCTTACCAAACTCCGCGCGCTCCTCAGACGAGGCCAAGTTGCGCTCGGTCGCATAGCCGATAAAGGAGGCAATGGTTGCGCCCGCTCCCGGCATGACGCCGATCAAGAAGCCCAAGATGGACTGACGACCAATCACCGGTGCGATCTTGCGCGCCTCTGCGCCGGTGATGCGCAAGTCTTTGATTTCCTTATCCTGACCATCACCCTCTTGGTGACCCTTCTTGGGGTTGAGCACCAAGAACAGGGCCTCAGGCAAAGCGAACAAAGCCATGATCAATGTCACGAAGCCAACACCGCTTTCAAGGTCGGCGATGCCCATGGTAAAGCGCGCCTGATTGAACAAAGCGCCTTGGCCCACGGTGGCCAGCATGAGGCCCAGCAGCACCATCAAGATGGCCTTCAGCACCTGGCCGCGGCCTGCAAAGGCCGCGATGGCGGTCAGGCCGGCGACCATGAGCGCAAAGTATTCGGCCGACCAAAAGGTCTTGGCGAACTCGGCCAGAGGCCCAGCGAACAGGGTCAAGAGGACCGCACCAATGGTGCCTCCAGCAAAGGAGGAGATCGCCGCGATGGTCAAGGCTTTGCCCGCCTTGCCCTGGCGCGCCATGGGATAGCCATCAAAGGAGGTGGCCACTGTTGACGGCACCCCCGGCGCATTGATCAATATCGACGAGGTTGAACCGCCAAACACCGCACCATAGTAGACGCCTGCCAGCATGATCAGCGAGGTCGTGGGATCGCCCAGGCTAACCGCAAAGGGGATCATAATCGCGATGATCGACATAGGGCCCAGGCCGGGCAACATACCGATAAATGTGCCCATTAGACAGCCCACCACAACCATGGCGATGGCCTTGAACGACAGCGCGGCCGCAAGGCCCGTCAACAAACCTTCAAGCATGATCTAAGCTCCTGCAGAGGCCGCGAGGCCGAACATTTTGCCCAGCAAGTGGGCATCGGGCATAGCGGGCATGTAGATGCCCAGAACTTTGGTCACCAAGTACCAAAGGCCGACTGTCAGAACGAAAATAATGGGAATGGAGATCCAGACCCGGTATTCCTGCAACACCAGGCTGCCGAGCACCAAGAACACGATGGTTGAAGGCAAAAAACCGGCGGGCCGCAAGAAGGTGGCGTAGAGAAGCATCAGACCGAAGAAGATGAAGAAGCGCTTCCAGTCGAAATCGCGCCAGCCTTCAGCATCACCAGCGATCGCCTTTTCCTCGCCTGCCGCTGCAGAGCGCGGGGGAATGACCGCAACCAAGAAAGAAACGATGGCCGTCAGGATCCCAATAACCAGCGGAAATGTATTGGGCTTGAAGGGCTGCCGCAGCTCGAAAGGCAGCATGCGGATGTTGAAGCTGGCGTTGATATAGGCCAGCGCGATGATGAAGATCACGAGCGCGATTGCGCGCTCAAGCGTGAACCAGCGGGACGCCATGCCGGTCTCCTGAACCAAAAGGGAGCGTTGCGATAAGAGGGGCGAGCCCAGCGCGATACGGCGCCAGGCTCGCGGTTTGGCTTTAGAGGAAGCCCAGCTCAGACATCAGAGCTTTGATTTCTGCTTCTTGC
>CAZHYF010000258.1:0-2441 GCA_964536635.1 uncultured Rhodospirillaceae bacterium
AGCACGATCTCGCCCGCGCCGCGCTCCACCGCTTCTTTGGCCCAGCTTAGGGTGTCTCGGCGGGAATCCTGCATTTTGTCGGGGCGTCCGGTGTACTGCTTGACCTGATACTGGCCATCGACCTCCAGGCTGTCGATGCCAATCACAACGCACTGGCTGCCAAAGGCCGCCACCATCTCGTCGATGAAGTCGGGGCGTTCGAGCGCGGGTGAGTTGATCGAGATCTTGTCCGCGCCCGCCTCTAAGCGCGCTGCTGCGTCGGCCACGCTGCGGATGCCGCCTGCGACGCAAAAGGGAATGTCCAAGCGCTGGGCCACCGCGTCCACCCAGTCCAGGTTGACCGTCTGACCATCTGCTGAGGCCGTGATGTGGTAGAATACCAGCTCGTCGGCGCCCTCATCGACATAGCGCTGGGCCAGATCGACGATCTCGCCCACGATCTCGTGGTTCTTGAACTGAACGCCTTTGACCACCTTGCCGTCGGTGACATCCAGGCAGGGGATGATGCGGCGGCTCAGCATAAGACCTCCAGGGCCTGAACGACGCTGAAGCGCTTTTCATAGATCGCCTTGCCGACGATCACACCATCGGCCCCGCAGCCTGCGAGCTGGCGCAGGTCTTCAAGGCTGGAGACACCACCAGACGCTTGGATTTTGAGCTGGGGGAAGTCTTGTGACGCGCTCTGGTAGAGGGCGACGTTGGGGCCTTGCAGCAGGCCATCCTTGGAAATGTCGGTCATCAAGATGTGGGTCACGCCCTGGTCGATCATCGCCTGGCAGGCCCAGGCCAGGGGCTTGTCAGACACCGATTGCCAGCCGTGGGTCGCGATGAAGGGCGCGCCGTCTTGCATGACCAGATCCAGAGCCGCCACGACGCGCTCGCTGCCGTAGTCTTTGACCAGTTGGCCCAGAACCTCGGGCTGTGAGACCGACAAGGAGCCGATCACCACACGGTCAATGCCAGCATCCAGAACCTGCTTGGCCGAGTCCAGCGAGCGGATACCGCCGCCGGTCTGCACTTTCAGGCCCAGGCCTGCGACGCTGGCTTGGATGAAAGCCGCTTGCAGGGGAGCGCCCGCCTTGGTGCCGTCCAGGTCCACCACATGCAGCCAGGTCGCGCCCTGCTCGGCAAAGGAGCGAGCCTGAGCGCGGGGGTCGTCGTTGTATTCGGTTTTGGCGTCGAATTGACCCTTGGACAAGCGCACACACTTGCCGTCGATCAGGTCCATTGCGGGGTATAAAATCATGTTAGTTCAGTTGCTTATCGGTCTGTTGGGCGCTCATTGGACTAAAGCGCCAGGAAGTTGGCCAGGATCTTTGCGCCGACATGCGACGACAGCTCGGGGTGGAACTGGCAGCCCCAGAAGTTGTCCTGATGCAGCGAAGCGGTAAAGGGCTGGCCGTAGTCGCAGGTCGCCACAGTGTAGGGCGAGGGCGGCAGATAGAAGGAGTGGACGAAGTAGACGTAAGAGCCCGGCTCGATCCCCGCCATCAGCGGATCGTCGCCCACGGGGTTGAGCTGGTTCCAGCCCATGTGCGGAACGCTGCGCCCTGGCGCGTCTTCAAACCGCTGCGCCTTGCCTTCCAGCAGGCCCAAGCCCGGCTTTTTGCCCTCAGCAGAGGCTTCGGCCAGCATTTGCATGCCAAGGCAGATGCCCAAGGTTGGTTGGGTCAAGCTGCGCATGGCCTCCACCACGCCGCTCTTCTCAACCGCATCCAGGGCGTAGTCAAAGCTGCCGACGCCGGGGAAGATCACCTTGTCGGCGCTGACGATGCGCTCAGGGTCGGCGGTGACATCCACCGCAACGTCTTGGCGGAGCAAGGCATAGCGGACCGAGGCGATGTTGGCGCAGCCCGAATTGATGAGTGCGACGCGTTGCATCACAAGAGACCTTTCGTGCTGGGCAGCGCGTCGCCTTCGACTTTGACCGCCATTTTCAACGCCTTGGCCAGCGCTTTGAACACGGCCTCGCACTTGTGGTGATCGTTGTCGCCGGTCACGCTGACGTGGATCGTGGCGCGCAGGTTTTCGGCCAGCGACTGGATGCAGTGCGCCACCATCTCGGTCTGCAGCCCGCCCAGAGCGTCGGCCTTGAAGCTGCCTTCAAAGCTGGCATGCGCGCGCCCCGACAGATCCAGAGCAGCGCTGGCGCGGGCCTCGTCCATCACCAGGTCGAAGTGGCCATAACGCAAGATCCCGCGCTTATCGCCCACCGCTTTGTCCAGCGCTTGCCCGAGCGCGATCATGGTGTCCTCAACCGTGTGGTGGGTGTCGATGTGGATATCGCCCTGGGTCTGAATGGTCATGGCGATGCCCGAGTGCTTGGTGAGCTGATCCAGCATGTGATCGAAGAAGCCAACCCCGGTCTCGCAACGCGAAGGGCCGGATTTGTCCAGATTGACCGCGCAATAGATGCTGGTCTCCTTGGTCTCGCGGGTCAG
>CAZHYF010000258.1:2541-3856 GCA_964536635.1 uncultured Rhodospirillaceae bacterium
GGCTGCGGCCAGGCGGTCGCGCTCGGCTTTCAGCTCGGCGATCTGGCGTTTGGACTGGGCCACCCCTGCTGGGCTCAACGCAGCGAGCGCCGCCTTGACCGAGGGCGTTGGCAGGGCGTAGGGGCCTTGCAAGGCCTTGACGATCTTGACGATGTCGGCGCTGGCGATCAGGCAGCCAATGCGTGCGCCCGCAAGTGCGTAGGCCTTGGAAAGCGTGCGCAGCACAACCACGTTGGGCAAGCCAGTTTCGGCGATCAGGCTCGCTTGGTCGGCGAACTCCTGATAGGCTTCGTCCACCACCACGATGCGGTCGGCCTGCCGGCGCGCAAAGGCGATAATGTCATCGCGCGAGACCGCAGTGCCGCAGGGGTTTTGCGGCGTGCACAAAAAGACCAGCCGCGCCTTGGGGTCTTGATCGACCGCAGCATTCAGCGCGTCCCAATCGATGCGACCGCGTTCCAACATGGGCACCGAAGTGGTTGCCACGCCATTGACCTTGGCGCTGAGCGCGTACATGCCAAAAGTCGGCGGGTTAACGACAATGCTATGTTCGCCAGGAGCGCAAAAGGCCCGCACCAACATGCCGATGGCCTCATCCGAGCCCGGCGAGATCATCAGGTTGTCCTCGGGGCGATCGTAGAGCCGCGCCATCCGCGCATAGAGCGCGCGCACCTCGGGTCCGGGGTAGCGGTTCAGACCATCGTTGCCGCCGTTGGGGTTCTCGTTCATGTCCAGCAGGGTTAGGCCGTTCTGGCCGTAAAGCTCCCGCTCGCCAACATAGGCCTCGGCGTCCAACAACCAGGGACGCGCCAAAGATCGAGCATCAAAAGACATCAGGCCATCATCTTTTCAATCGGGGTTACCAGGATCGAGCTTGCGCCCTCGGCTTTGAGTTTTTCCAGCGTGTCCCACAGGTCTGCATCTTGCACCACCGCGTGGATCGCCACCATGTCGCCCTTGCCCTGCAACGGCAGCACGGTCGGCGCATCAGCGCCCGGCAGGATGTCGGTAATGGTGGCCAGTTTGCTCTGCGGAGCATTGAGCATGATGTATTTGATTTGACGCGAGGCCTGCACCGATTCAATGCGCACCAGCAAGCGCGCCAGGATTCTGGCCTTGTCCTCGGACAGCGGCTTATCGGTCTGGATCAGCAGAGCTTCGGAATGGAAGACGTCGGCGATGGTGCCCAGCCCGTTGGCTTCCAGCGTCGCGCCCGAGGAGACGATATCGAAAATGCCGTCGGCGATGCCCAGCTTGGGCGCAACTTCGACCGAGCCCGACATCTGCATGACGCTGGCCTTGATGCCCTGTTCCT
>CAZHYF010000259.1:0-3849 GCA_964536635.1 uncultured Rhodospirillaceae bacterium
GGCTTCATGGGGAAGCTGGTGTCGTTGGCGTGCTCGTTCAGCATCTTGCGGATGACGTCGCGCTTGGGCTTAACGGCCTGCTTGGAGCCTTCTTCACAGCGCGCGGTGATACGGGCCAGAGAATCTTTCAAATCACCAATAACGCCGGCTTCGACGATGTAGTGGGCATCAACCTCAGCCGGGTTGCCATCGACGTGAACGATGCGCTTGTCCAGCTTGGGGTTCCACAGGCTGGGGTGATATTCCACCATGTCGTAACCAACGCAGAGCACCAGGTCGGCGTCTTCGATAGCGTAAGACACATAGTCTTTGGCTTTCAGACCCACGGTGCCAAGCGACAGGTAGTGCGATGAGGGCAGCACGCCTTTGGCCATGAAGGTGGTGGCAACGGGAGCGTTGATGGCTTCAGCCAGATCAACCAGCTCTTGTTCAGCGTGGTAGCGAATGACACCATTACCTGCGATGATCAGCGGCTTCTGCGCCTTGGCGATCATAGCAGCCACGTCGCGGCAACGGCCGATGGGGGCGGTCGGCGGAATGGGCGCCTGGCGCTTCAGCGGCGGCATGGCGGCGGTGTGCATCTCAGCGATATTTTCAGGAAAATCAATGAAGCTCGCGCCCGGCTTTTCTGCCTGGGCAAACTTGAAGGCCTTGCGCACCACTTCGGGCACAATCTCGGGTTCACGGATCTGGGTCGAATACTTTGAAATGGGGGCAAAAAGGTTCACCAAGTCCAGGATCTGGTGGCTCTCTTTGTGCAGGCGCGTCGTGGCACCCTGGCCCGCAATCGCAACAATCGGAGCGCGGTCCATGTTCGCATCTGCAACACCGGTAACCAGGTTGGTCGCGCCTGGGCCCAAGGTGGACATACAAACACCCGCGCGGCCAGTCAGGCGGCCGTAAACGTCAGCCATAAAGGCAGCGCCCTGCTCGTGGCGGGTGGTGATGAACTCGATGTCGCTCTCCAAAAGAGCGTCCATGATGCCGATGTTTTCTTCGCCAGGAATGCCGAAGATGTACTCTACACCCTCGTTTTCGAGGCATTTCACCAGCAGCTCGGCTGCCTTGATGGTGGTCTTTTGGTCGTCGGATTGCGTGTTTGCAGGCGCGTTTGCGGCCGTAGCGGGTGCATGATCCATGCGTATCTACCTTATGAGGTCTTTTAAAGAATGCGGGCTTGAAGCGGCGATAGGTGACTATCTGCGGCGCAATCTATCTGATTCGTTTAGAAGCCCCAACCACTACCTAGGTATGGGTGGCACCGCAAAAACGCATAGCTGCTTTGGCGCCGCTTGCGCTATTAAGAGGTCAAGCCCCCCGCAGACCAGCAGAGGCGGGTGTCCCAAGTTTTTGCCTCAAGTCGCGACGCATTTTTTTGCACCGCACAATCCTCAAGGCGAAAATTTTTGTTGCGCTGCACAAAATTCCTGCTAGCTAGATAGACATTCGCTAACACCTCCCTGATAAGGACTCCCAACAATGGCGACTCAAACCAAAACCACCGCTGCTGCTGCAACTGCAACTGCTGCTGAAGCCGTTAAAAAAGGCCAAGAATTCATGACCGACCAAATCGGTGCTTCTGAGAAAATCGTTGACGCTGCAATCGAGTTCAACGCTGCTGCGTTCCGTGGCGCTGAAGCTGTCTACAAGAAAGCCTACGAAAACTACGTTGCAAACGTAGCTTCTGCTTTCGAAGGCGCAAAGGCTCTGAACAAAGCTGCTGACGCTTCTGATTTCTACTCAGTTTCTATGGCGAACTACAACAAAGCCGCTGAAACTATGACCGAGCAGTACAAAGCCATGACCAAGCTGGTCAACAAGGCTGCAAAAGACACTGGTGACGCTGCTCGTGCTGCTTACACCAAAGCTTTCGCTTAAGTCTTAAGCGCTGCGCTGGCGGGTGGCTTCGGCCACCTGCCCAAGAAGGGCTCCCTTTTGGGGGCCCTTTTTTGTTGCCCGACTTTGTCGGCCAGCCCCCAGCGCAACCAGCACCTCACCCGGGGCACCATGCTGCAACTGCGAAGGAATTCGCCCCTCGGTCAAGATTATGTCTTGCCTTCAAGGGCTTGGCTCGGTTTAACACTGGGGTCGCCTGCCAAAGGGGTGGGCCAGAGCAAGTGTACGGGTTCACCCGGCCAAGAGACGCGATTATGAGCCAAAACGAGCCCATCGTTATTAAGAAGTACGCCAATCGACGTCTCTATAACACGGCGACCAGCGCCTACATCGTCATCGCCGACATCATCAAAATGGTCGAGGACCACGTCGATTTCGTCGTGTTGGACGCCAAGTCCGGCGAGGATCTGACCCGCAGCATCCTCAACCAGGTGATCTTCGACCAAGAGAGCCAGTCCAGCGGCTTCATGTTTCCGCTGGAGTTCCAACGCCAGCTGATCCGCATGTATTCGGACAACTGTAAGGCCCTGCTGCCCGCCTATTTGGCGCAGTCGCTCAGCTATTTCACCGACCAGCGCGACTCCATCGGGCAGGCCATGCAAGAGGCCATGGCCCACAACACCAACGCCATGGTCGAGTTCTCGCGCGCGATGGCCCGCCAGAACCTGTCCTACTACCAGCATTCGATGGACATGTTCCGCGCCTTTACCCGCATGGGCGGCAGCGCAGGCGGGACCAAGGGCGACGATCGGGCTGCCCCAGCGCCCGGTCAAGAAGTGCCGCAGGAGGAACCGAAAGAGGCCACAAAGGATGAGGCCCCAAAGGATTCTGGCCCGCAGGCGCCCCAGGAAGACCCCGCCCGCTCCAAGACCCGCGTCAAGGGCACGCAAGCCCGGGCCAGCACCCAGCCGGAGCCGAACGACTCCGACGCCGAGAACTTAGCAAACATCAAGGCCCAGCTGTTGGCGCTGCAAAAGCAAATCAACGACCTCGGCGCCTAGACCTTCGAACGCCCAACCCATAACGAGCCCCCTTCATGCATTCCTCACGCAAGACCGCCCCCGAACACGCCTACTCACGTCACTACGTCCTGGGGCTGGGCTTTCATGGATTCCACCGCATCTCTTACCTGGAGTGGGGCGGCAGCCGCTCGGCTAACACCAAGCGGACGCTTTTTTGCGTCCACGGCCTGACCCGCAACGCGCGCGATTTCGATTTCTTTGCCAAGGCCATGTGTGACCGCTATCGCATCGTCTGCCCCGACGTCGTGGGACGCGGCGACAGCGATCACCTGATTTCCGAGGAAGGCTATAACTATCTGCAATACAACGCCGACATGAACGCGGTTCTGGCGCGCCTCAATGTCAGCGAAGTGGATTGGATCGGCACCTCTATGGGCGGGATCATTGGCATGGTGCTGGCCTCGGTGCCCCAGTCACCGATTCGCCGCCTGGTGGTGAATGATATCGGCCCCGAGGTGTCGCGCGACGCGCTCTTGTCCATCGCCCAGTACATCGGCAAGTCGGACACCTTCGAGTCTCTGAACGATGTCGAGACCCACTTGCGCAAAATCTACAAAGAGTTCGCGCCGATGAGCGATGAGGATTGGCATCATATGGCCAAGTATTCCTCACGCCGCACCCGCACCGGCCGCTGGCGGCTTAAGGTGGACAGCCGCGTGGGCGACGCCTACCGCGACTCGATTTCCTACTTCGACGTGGATATGTGGGAGACCTGGGAGAAGATCACCTGCCCCGTGCTGGTGCTGCGCGGCAAGAACTCCAGCTTCCTGACCGAGGAAGTGGCTGAAAAAATGCTGACCTGCGGACCCTCGACCACGCTGGTCGAGTTCGACGACACGGGCCACACGCCGACCCTGCGCAACGATGAGCAGGTGCAGGCCATCGCCGAGTGGCTGGACAGCACGCCGATCTAATTTGGTCCGCCAATATT
>CAZHYF010000260.1:0-2556 GCA_964536635.1 uncultured Rhodospirillaceae bacterium
AAAGTGGCTCCGCGAGCAGGGCTCGAACCTGCGACCCACTGATTAACAGTCAGTTGCTCTACCGACTGAGCTATCGCGGAACAATGGCGACCTGATACCAGGAGACGCCCCCTACATCAAGTCAATTTTTGCCTTAAAATCAGACCACATCTGCTGCGAAGTTCGCTTCAAATGCTGCCCTCGTTTCAAGGTTCGCCGTCTGTAGCCCATGGCCCCAGCCCTGTCAACAGACGAAGTAGGCGCCGAGCGCAATTCCTGTCGGCGTCGTCCCAAGGATCAGCTTTTCTGGCCAATCAGCATGTCCAGAACGCTGGAGACGAGCTGCTGCTTGGAGCTGACGCCCGCCTTGCGATAGACCGCACTACACTGGTTCTTGACCGTGCCTTCGCTCTTTTCGCGGATGGTTGAGATTTCGGCGATGCTAAAGCCCTTGATCAGCAACATAGCAATCTCGCCTTCGGCCTCGGTCAGTTGCCATTCGCGGAAGATATCTGCCACCAGCGTTTCGAATTTCTTCTGTAAGTTGCCCATGCGCTGTTGCAGACGCGCGTTGTCGCGATAGTAGCGAACCGTAGCCACCATCCCGCAAAAGAAACCAAGGACGGCGAAAATCACCTCGATGACCTCAAGAAGCTCGATATATTTCCAGTCAACTTTGAAGGTGGTGTCGTTGACCAAAACGACGAACTCGATTGTCGCCAAAAGGCAGAGCGTCGTTGAAAAAACAATGGTCAAGAAGATCCACAGGCGATTGTCGCTCATGCCGTTTCCTTTGGTTTTGTCGCAGCGTTGTCCGCCGGGATCTGGCAGGTTTTGTAGTGGCGACACCATGCATGCCGACCAAAACCGTCTCTGCCTTTTTGCGAGAGACGGTCAGTCTAGTCCGGCTGGGCGCACAAACAACCGTGCAGCTTGCCTCACCTGCGCCGGACCGCGCTTTCTCCAAGCCCCTCCCAGACCAGATAATGAACAGATGCAGAACAGTTCCAGGGGCAGTTCCAGGGGCAGTTCCAGGGGCCGCCGGGGAGCCGCAGCTTGGGCTAGGCCAGCCCCCTCCTCCATGACCACTGCCCCATGAGCGCTACCTTGGTAACAGAACCGGTTTGGACTTAGTCGTCGTGGTCGTTGTCGTGGTCGTTGTCGTGGTCGTTGTCGTGGCCGTTGTCGTGGTCGTCATGATCACGATCGTCATGATCACGATCGTTGTGGCCCCGATCATCGTCGTCGCGATCGTGTGAACTCGAACGTGAGCGCCAGCTATTTTCGCGCTCTTGGCGATCCCGGAAAACGTGGCCCGTGTTGGGATCAATGACAATCTCGCGCGATCCGCCATTGCCCTGAGCTTCGATCTTCATGCGGCCCATCAGTGTGCGGTGAACCTGCACGGAGCTATAGCCCTGCGAGCGGAGTTGGTTGACAACGCGATTGACCGCATTGCTGTAAGCGTGGGCAGCGCCTTGAACGCCAAGGGTCAACAAGGCAGCGGCGATTGCAACTTTGGTTGGGGTTTTCATGGACGATCTCCGATCTTGGCACTCGCTCGGGCAGAGGTGACCTTGCCAAGCGAGCTGGGGGTTGAATGAGGCGGCGAATGCCCGTCGCCTCGGCTGCCCTCAAGCTCAGCCAGGATCGGATGAAATGCTATGCGCTAAGGGTTTATGGGCCGGTATGTGGCCGGTTCGACCAACGCCAGCTAGCCCCAAGTTCTAAGCGGCAATGCCAGGCTCGATCGGCCTCTGTGACCTAGGTCATAGGTGGCGGTGGCTCTAAACTTTCAATCAGGCCACTGGCTAACGCGGCTGATAGGAGGTTCGTCCTTGGCGCTCAACCAAGTTTGCCCAGTCGGGACTGTAGGGGTGGACCCAATCGGTGGCCCCGTTGGCGTTGATCAGCGGGCGCGATTCGTTGTGCCAACGGAAAATGCCGCCACGAAGATTGTGCACTTGCTCTGCGCGCCGATCGGTCAGCGCCCCCGACAAGCGGTCCGCCAGCTCCGAGCTGCGCCAACCGATGGAGCAATAGAAAACCAGCGTCTTGCCCGCGATCTGGTCGCCATAGCGCTGCAAGAAGGCTTCGGGCGTGATGGCTGGATGGACTTGCTGCGCGCCTTGCAAGTGCGACACCGCGAATTCGTCCGGCTCACGCACGTCAAAGATCAGCAGGTCCTTGGCCGCAGCGGTCGCCTGCAAGCTCTGCATGTCCGCTGGTGGCAGTTGATCCACCTTGAACTGCCAAGCAATCCGCTGCTGCCAGACCCAAAGCGACTGCGCTTCAGCGACATTCGAAAGCAAGAGGGTTAGGGTCAGAACGGCCCAACCAAGCGTGAAAGCACGCAAATCAAAGTGGCGAATCGTGCGCATAGCGGCCCCTTTCCAATCGGATGCATCAACTCCTGCCTCGATCTGCCGAGTACCAGAGGAGCTGCTGACGCTAGGTCATAGCGGCCCGGCGCGCTGTGTCCAACCCCTGGCGCAGACAACCAACCAAGATGTGAAGGCCGCCAGCGGCGGCCAGCTTCTTTGGCGGCGACCGAAAATCACTTTACATCACCTGCCA
>CAZHYF010000260.1:2656-3808 GCA_964536635.1 uncultured Rhodospirillaceae bacterium
AAAGGAGCCCCCATGCCCGCCATTTCCCGCGTTGATGCCTTCGCCTTTCGCGTGCCCATTGCCGAGCCGATCAAGTTGGCCTTTGGAGTCTTTCGCGACAGGCCCATGGTCTTGGTGCGGGTCACCGACGAGGCAGGCGCGGTCGGCTGGGGCGAGGTCTGGTCAAACTGGCCTGCGGTTGGCGCCGAGCACCGCGCGCGCCTGGCTTTCGACATCGGCCAAGCGCTGGTCGGCAACACCTACGCAGACCCCGGCGAGGCCTTTGACACATTGACCCGCCTGACCGACATCCTGGTGCTGCAAACCGGCGAGTTTGGCCCGGTCGCACAGGTGATCGCGGGCCTTGATATTGCGCTCTGGGATCTGGAGGCCCGGCGCGCTGGCCTACCCCTGGCAGCCCTCTTGAGCGCTACGCCCTTGCAGCGCATCCCGGTCTATGCAACCGGCATCAATCCAGACGGTGCGGGCGACTTCGCCGCTGCGCGCTGCGCCGAAGGACATCGCGCTTTCAAATTGAAGGTTGGATTTGGACGCGAGCGCGATCTTCAGAATATCGCAGAGGTGCGCGCAGCCATCGGCCCCGATGCTGAGCTGTCAATCGACGCCAACCAGTCGCTGACCCTGGATGCTGCAATCGACATGGCCCAGGGCGCGGCCTCCTATGACCTGCGCTGGTTCGAAGAACCCATGCGCGTTGACACCCCGCTGGAGGCCTGGGACCAGCTTGCCGCGGCCTCACCGATTGCCCTTGCGGGAGGCGAAAACCTGCGCGGCCTGGAGTTCGACACATGGATCGAGCGCGGTGCGCTGGCCTACTACCAGCCCGACATCACCAAGTGGGGCGGCATCACCGGTTGCACCCGCATCGCCCAAGCCGTTTTAGCAAGCGGGGCCGCTTACTGCCCGCACGTCTTCGGCGGAGGCCTTGCCAGCCTCGCCTCGCTGCACGCCCTAGCGGCCGTCGGCGGCGCCGGCAACCTTGAGCTCGATTGCCACCCCAACGCTGGGCGTGAGATCATCGTCGGCGAGCTGCTGCCGGTCAGCGACGGCAGCGTGCCCCTGACCAAAGCTCCAGGGCTCGGCAGTCTTCCGGACCTGACGGCCCTTGCAGGCTACCAAACCTGGGGCTCTGACCCACAGCAAGGACACTAG
>CAZHYF010000261.1:0-3802 GCA_964536635.1 uncultured Rhodospirillaceae bacterium
CTAGAGCGCGTGCAGCGAATTACCATCGCTCTACGCGCTCTAACTTTTTGATTTGTCAGCAAAATCGCTCCAAGAAGCCTTGCTTTTTCAAAGCGCTCTAAAAACAGCGCAACCGCATTGGGCGTTTCTTCAACAAGATCAATCACGACCGCAGAGTGGCCAGGCGATACGAGAAGCACGCAACCAACGACCTGGCAGTGCTCAAGCGCGCATCCATTGCTATCTGGCTGAGATTTATGAGCCTGTGACCTAAGCCTTGACCCGCTCGCCCTTGGGGTCATAGAGCGGGCGCAGCGACGCCTTGGCGCCAAAGCGCTGGCCCGCAATCTCGATCTCATACGTCGAAGCCAGAAGATCGCTCGGCTTTTCGCCCGCCGCCAGCGGCACGTAGCCCATGCCAACTGCCGCACCCAGCGTGTGGCCATAGTTGCCCGAGCTGCAATAGCCAACAAGCACGCCATTCCGATAGATCGGCTCGTTGTGGTAGATCAGCGGCTGGGGGTCTTCCAAGAGGAATTGCAGCATGCTGCAAGTCAACCCCGAAGCCTTCTTGTCTGCAACAGCCCGACGCCCAATGAAGTCGCCGTAGCCGCCGTCGGCCTTGTCCAGCTTGACCGCAAAGCCAAGGCCAGCCTCCAGCACATGGTCTTCATCGGTGATGTCGTGACCGAAGTGGCGGAAGGCCTTCTCGATCCGGCAAGAGTCCATCGTGTGCATGCCACAGAGCCGCAGGCCATGGCCCTCACCCGCTGCCAAGACCTGCTCCAGCATATAGGGCGCTTGGTCGGCACTGGCGTAAAGCTCCCAGCCCAGCTCACCGACGTAAGAGACCCGGTGCGCACGCACCTGGATCATGCCCAGCTCGATGGTTCGCGCCTGGCCAAAGCCGAAGGCCTCGTTCGACAGGTCGTCGGGGCTCAGCGCTTGCAAGAGGGCGCGCGCCTTGGGGCCCATGACCGCCAAGACACCCTCGCCGGCCGTAACGTTGGTGATGACCACGCGCGCATCGCTGGGCAGGTGGCGGCGCAGCCAAGTCGTGTCGCGTGTCACCGTGGTCGAGGGCGTCACCACCAGGTAGGCCGTTTCGGTCAAGCGCGTCACGGTCACATCGGCCTCGATCCCTCCGCGCGCATTGAGGAACTGGGTGTAGACGATGCGGCCCGCCGGCACGTCCACATCATTGCCGCAGACCTTTTGCAGGAAGGCACAAGCGTCCGGTCCTTCGACCCGCAGCTTGCCGAACGAGGTCATGTCATAGGCACCCACCGCCTCGCGGATCGCCTTGTGCTCCTCAGCCGCATAGTCGAACCAGTTCTGCCGCCCCCAGCTATAGCGATATTCGGCCACTTCGCCGCGCGCGGCGGCCTCGGGCGGCAAGAACCAGTTGGGGCGCTCCCAGCCCGCGGTCTCGCCAAAGCAAGCGCCGCGCTCCTTCATCGGGTAATAGAAGGGCGAGCGCCGCAGCCCGCGCGAGGTGGCGTACTGGCGATAGGGGTAGTGGTCGGCGTAGAGCAGCCCCAGCGTCTCGGACACGCGCTCAGCCAGATAGGCTTTGGTGCCTTGCAGCGGCTCCATGCGGCGGATGTCCACGTCCCACAGATCCACCGGAGGCTCGCCCGCATCCATCCACTCGGACAGCACCTTACCGGCACCACCCGCAGACTGAATGCCGATGGAGTTGAAGCCCGCCGCGATCCAGAAGCCCGGCAGCTCGGGCGCTTCGCCCAACAGGTAACGGTCGTCGGGGGTAAAGCTCTCAGGGCCGTTGAAGAAGGTGGCAATGCCGGCATTCTCAAGCATGGGCACGCGGTTGACGGCCTTTTCCAACACCGGCTCGAAGTGCTCGAAATCGTCGGGCAGGGTCAGGAAAGCGGAATCCTCGGGGATGCCATCCACCGCCCAGGGCTTGGACTTGGGCTCGAAAGCGCCCAGCAGGATCTTGCCCGCATCTTCCTTGTAGTAGGCCCATTCGTCGGGCACCCGCAGCACCGGCAGGTCGCGGCGCAGATCGGGGATGCCCTCGGTGACGATGTAGAAGTGTTCGCAGGCCTGCAAGGGCACGTTGACGCCCGCCATCTTGCCCACCTGGCGCCCCCACATCCCGGCAGCGTTGACCACATAGGGCGCTGCGATGGTGCCGCTCTCCTCGCCCTGTTGCCAGGCCACACCCGAAACGCGGCCGTTGTGGGTGGTGATGCCGGTGACCTTGACGCCCTCGACGATCTTGGCACCCTGCATGCGCGCGCCCTTGGCCAACGCCAGAGCGATGTTGGCCGGGTCCGCCTGCCCGTCTGAGGGCAAGAACAGGCCGCCTTCCACGCCCTCGATATTCAGATAGGGGTACTTGTCCAGGCACTCTTGCGGGCTGAACCAATGCGCTTCCAGGCCAAAGGTCTTGGCCATGGACATGCCGCGCAGCATCTCCTCTTTGCGCGCTGGGCTCAGGGCCAGACCCAGCGAGCCGAACTGGCGAAAACCGGTCGCAACCTCGGTCTCGGCCTCCAGGCCGGTGTAGAGGTCGGCCGAATACTTGGCCAGTTTGGTCATGTTGAGCGTCGCGCGCATCTGGCCGATCAGGCCCGCAGCGTGCCAGGTGGTGCCAGAGGTGAGCTGTTTGCGCTCCAGCAGCACGATGTCCTTCCAGCCCAGCTTGGCCAAGTGATAGGCAATCGAACACCCAACGACGCCGCCGCCGATGATAACGACTTTAGCTTCTTGGGGCAGGCTCTGGGCTGAGGTCATGGTGGGCTCCCTAATCTGGCTGCGCTACCAACGCAGCGCTCGGCGGGCAGACTGGCAAATCAGGCGATCTGTGGCTTGCTTGTCTGCGCCATGGTTGCGGATATTTGGCATGGCGCGGCAAGCACCGCAACCCAGCCAAGCGCGTCCAATGTTTCGCCCAACGGAATTTTCATAGCACTGCTAACGCTATGATATTGGCCAGAACCGCTGACCGCCCGCCGCTACCTGACACAGATTACCCTCTCGTGTTTCCACACGCTTGGCGCAAGGCGCAAGCTCCTGGATACAAGAGCGTCGCTGCCATCGCGGCGAAAACAGTCAGATCGCGCCTGTTGGCTGCGGGCAACCAAGCCAAACCTGCGCGAGCGATCAAGGAAGGACTAAAGGACATGTTTATTGTTTGGCGCGGCTACGGCATCCTGGTCCCCATCGTCGCGGTGGTGGCCTTTTTCTTGGCGGTCATCCTTGGGGATACGCTCACACTGCCCACAGACTACTTGATGCTGATCGCGGGCCTTCTGGCCGGCGGCTTTTTGTGGTGGTTTGGCCGCAAGGTGAACGATCCCAGCAAAGACCGGCTGGTGCGCGACGAGCAATCCGGCGAACAACTGCGTTTGAGTTCGCGCCACGACTTTTTCTGGGTCAAGATTGAGTACTGGGCCGTGATTTTGGTGCTGTTTGGCCTGGTGATCGCAGGCAGCGCAGCGCTGGAAAGCTTTGGCGGATGAGCGGCCTCCGCGGCAAGACCACTGCGTGAGGCAAGATCCAAGCTAGCGCGTGCGCCGCGCTCGCCGCTCCCCAAAGCGCCAGGAATACTCCCGATTGGCATCATCAGAGTATCGAACTTTGCCCTCATCGAGCCCCACATGCGCGATCCAGGGCCCAGAGATGGCCAGGTCCAAAGGACTGCAAATGTCGCGGAACGCAAGCGGCGACACAAACAGCCAGTCGCGGCCGCGGTGGGTATAAAATGCAATGGACACACCGCCTTGCGCGCCTGGTGGACTTAGGTCACGCACTCATAAAATGGCTTGATTTTTTGCCTGTCTGTGATTCGCTT
>CAZHYF010000262.1:0-3800 GCA_964536635.1 uncultured Rhodospirillaceae bacterium
ATTAGCCAGATGGCGCGGGGCAATTTTTGCAGCGCCTACCTTGGCTTCTATGCCTTCCAGCCACTGGCCGGGCAAGGACTGATGCGCGAGGGGCTGGCGCTGGTGTTGAGCTCCTATTTCCAACAGCTCGCCATGCATCGCATCGAGGCCAATGTGCAGCCAAACAATGCCCGCTCGCTGGCCTTGATCGAGCGTCTGGGCTTTCGTCGCGAGGGCTTTTCACCGCGCTATCTCAAGATCGCGGGCCAATGGCGTGACCATCTGCGCTATGCCATGACTCTCGAAGACTATCAGCAGCCGTTGGCGCTAGAACAAGCGTGACAAATTGTAAGATGAACTGGTCGGATTGTAAGATGAACTGGTCGGAGTGAGAGGATTCGAACCTCCGACCCCTGCCTCCCGAAGACAGTGCTCTACCAGGCTGAGCTACACTCCGACCGTGGGGCTGAAATAGCCATTGCAGCGCGGTTAGGCAAGCAGCATTTTTCTTGCAGCCTGAAAATCGCCCTCCAACGGCTCTCTGCACGCGCTGGTTAGCTCGCAGGACCGCCGTACATGGCCTCCAGGCGCTCGGCATAGAGGTCTTTGACGATGTGGCGTCGGGTCTTCAGCGAGGCCGTCATCTGGCTGTTTTCGGTGCTAAAGGGCTCGTCCGCCAGGCAAATCCGGCGCACCTTCTCCAGGTTCGATAGCCCCTTGTTGGCGCGATCAACCGCAGCTTTCATGGCCTTCAGGAAATCCGCGTCTTGCGCAAGGCTTGCCAAATCACCGCTCTTGCCGTTGGCCTTGGCCCAGTCTTGCATGAAATCATCGGCCGGCACCAGCAAAGCGCCTAGGTTGGGGCGCTTATCGCCAATCACCATGGCTTGGGCAATCTCCGGCTCCAGCATCAAGATGCCCTCAACCCGCGCGGGCGAAACGTTATCGCCCCCGGACAGCACGATGATATCCTTCTTGCGATCGGTGATCATCAAACGGCCCTGTCGGTCCAGCTTGCCGATATCGCCCGTATGCAACCAGCCATCGACGACGGTGGAGGCGCTGGCCTCGGGCATATTCCAATATCCCAACATGATATTCTTGCCGCGTGCCAAGATCTCGCCATCGCTTGCGATCTTGATTTCGACGCCCTTGCAAGCTGGGCCGACGGTGTCCATCTTCAGCATATCCAGCCGATTGACTGAGATCAGCGGCGCGGACTCGGTCTGGCCGTAGCCCTGCAGCAGGGTCAGGCCCAGGGCCTGGAAGAACAGTCCAACATCGGGCGTCAGAGCCGCTCCACCTGAGACCAGCGCCTTCAGGCGGCCGCCGAACCGATCGCGCACCTTGGCGCGCACCAGCCGGTCCAGCAGCGGATCGAGCAAGCGTTCAGTGAAACTTAAAGATTTGGGATCTTCGATGCGTTTCAGTCCGATATTGACCGCCATCCAGAACAACTTCTGGCGGGTTTTGGGCGCTGCTTCGATGCCCTTGATGACCCGCGAGCGCATGGCCTCAAACAAGCGCGGCACGGCGGTCATGACGGTTGGGCGTACCTCGGCCATGTTGCCAACCAGCTTCTCGGCGCTTTCGGCATAGTAGATCTGGGCGCCCATGGAGATCGGCCAGCACAAGCCCGCCATGTGCTCGTAGGAATGGGATAGGGGCAGGAAGCTCAAGAAGGTTTCGTCAGCCAGATCGAAGCCGCGTTGCAGCACGTCATAGGCACCTTCACAATTCAGCATGATAGCGCTGTGAGACAGCATGACACCTTTGGGCACGCCGCCGGTCCCTGAGGTGTAAATCAAGATCGCTAGGCCTTCAGGATTAACAGCCCAAAGGCGCTGATCAAAAGCGGCATCGTCCAGCTCACCGGCCCGCGCGATCAGATCGCTCATGGTGTAGCTCGGCAGAGGGGAGGCGTCGAACAGGCCTTCGATGCCGATCACGCCCTGGACCGTGGCGCAGGCCTGTGCGGCTGGCAGAACCCGCTGGGCTAGGGCCTCGGTGGAGACGAACACCAGCTTGGCACCGGAATCGGAGAAAATGTGTTTGTGATCTTCAACTGTATTGGTGGTGTAGGTGGGCACGGTCACCGCACCGGCGCTCATGACGGCGAAATGCACCAGGGCAAATTCGGGGCGGTTTTCAGATACAAGAGCCACACGGTCGCCCGGCTCTATGCCGAGCTCGATCAGGGCTTTGGCCAGCGCGCGTACCTGCTCGGCCGCTTGGCGGTAACTGATGGACTGCCAGTTTCCATCGCGCTTGGCCCACATGAAGGGCTGATCACCGCGATCATTGGCGGCGTCAAAAAACATGGCTGGCAGGCTTGGTTTCGCGCTGAAATCGACTACGTAAGGCACAGCCTTCTCCCTGGTTTGGCACGCATGCCTCGCCGTTTGGGATGGCGCCAGACCGGCGTTGGAGGGGGCCGGTAGGCCGGGGTTTGGTGCCCCAGATTGATCCTTGCGGCGGCTGGCGTTTGCGCTGCCTTATCGTTGTGTTACGAACCTGTGTGTTCACAAGTTGTTACAAAGGTTATGAATTTCTCACGCCAGCTTGTAAAGCCTTGAGGCCATGCTAACCCAGCTTTTGCCTGCTTCGCGGGCGCTTCTTCCACAAGAAAAGAGTTACAGTCCTATGACCGCTTCTTCTGCCGCTGCTTCTAACGACGCCCTAGGCGTGCTGCCGAGCTGGGATCTGAGCCACCTCTACGCTGGCCTGGACGATCCTAAAATTGAAGCAGACATGGCTTGGTGTTTGCAAGAAGCAGAGACCTTGGAGGCTGCCTACAAGGGCAAGCTCGCCGACCTGCCGCCGGCCGATTTTGGCCAACTCATGCAGCGCATGGAGGCGCTGAGCGAGACGCTTTATAAGGTCTTGAACTTCGCCAATCTCTCCTACCAGACCGCACTGACGGACCCCAAGGTGAGCCGCTTTCGTGCGATCCAGGCGGAAAAGGCGTCGGTTGTCTCCAGCCACACGCTGTTTCACGACCTAGAACTGAACCAAATGAGCGACGCTGCGGTCGAGGCCTTGATGAGCGATCCCGTCGTCAAGTCCTACGAGAGCGTGATTCGCGATCACCGCGAGGGCCGACCGCACCAGCTCAGCGATGAGCTGGAACAATATCTGGTCGATGCCAGCCCCGTCGATGGTGGTTGGGTGCGGCTCTATGATGAGACCATGGCCGAAGCGCGCTATGACTTCCGCGGCGAGCAACTCAGCCAGGCCGAGATCCTGACCAAGACCATGGATGCCGACCAGCAGGTGCGCAAAGAGGCGGCGCAAAGCTTCGGTCGCGGGCTGCAAAAGACCCTGCGCATCACCACGCTGGTCATGAACACCATCGCCAAGAAGAAAGAGATCGCCACCCGCTGGCGCAAGTACGCGCGCCCGGTTTCATCGCGCAACAAGGCCAACTTGGTCGAAGACGCGGTGGTGGACGCTCTGGTCAGCTCTGTCCAGAACGCTTATCCCAAGTTGGCGCACCGCTACTATGCGCTGAAGGCGAAGTGGATGGGCAAGGACAAACTGGCCTATTGGGACCGCAACGCCCCTTTGCCCCAGAACGATGACCGCCTGATCCCCTTTGCTGAAGCCAAGGACATGGTGCTGACCGCATACGGCGATTTCGACCCGCGCATGGCCAATATTGCGCGCCGCTTCTTTGACGAGAACTGGATCGACGCGCCTGTGCGTCCTGGCAAGGCGCCCGGCGCCTTTGCAGCGCCCTGCGTGCCCTCGGTCCATCCCTACGTGCTGTTGAACTACAAGGGCAAGAACCGCGATGTCATGACCATGGCGCACGAGCTGGG
>CAZHYF010000263.1:0-2371 GCA_964536635.1 uncultured Rhodospirillaceae bacterium
CTACGCCCCTAGCGCGACGCCTACAGCAGCCTGTACGCGACAGACGCCCTTACTATGACAGCCAAGGGCTGCTCACAAGCCTTTTTTTGTCTCACTGGCTGAGAGATTTTCTGCCGCGATCTGGGGCTTGCTCCGCTGCCGGGACCCGCGTGATGGAAAAGCAGGGTTGGCGGGGCAAAAACTGTGGGACAGCCGCCAGACTGAGGGCTAGCATGCGGCGCAAATTCCACCATTATTGCCAAGCAAGAGGGTCCGAACAGTGAAATTTGTCAGTTTTGAAGCCGATACTGCCTCAGGAGTAGGCGTCTTGGATGGGCAAGGGCGGCTGCGCGATGCCTCGATGATGGTTCCCGCGCTCGATTTTCGGGCCCTTCCGCGTCTTAATCCCGAGGCCCTGCCTTTGGTCGAGGGGCCCGCGCGGCTGCATTCACCCATCGGGCGCCCCGGCAAGTTCATCTGCATCGGGCTCAATTATGCCGACCACGCCGAAGAAGCGGGCATGGCCATCCCCAGCGAGCCGATTGTGTTCATGAAGGCGAGCTCGGCGGTCTGCGGCCCCAACGATGACCTGCGCCTGCCGCGCGGCTCGGTCAAGACCGACTGGGAGGTGGAGTTGGGTGTGGTGATCGGCAAGCCCGCCAAGTACGTCAGCCAGGAGGCGGCCATGCAGCACGTCGCGGGCTATGTGGTGACCAACGATGTCTCCGAACGCCAATTCCAACTGGAGCGCCAAGGCCAGTGGACCAAAGGCAAATCCTGCGACACCTTTGGTCCGATTGGCCCCTGGTTGGTGACCCCTGACGAGGTGGCCGACCCGCAAAACCTGCGGCTTTGGACCAAGGTCAACGGCCAGACGCTGCAAGACGGCTCGACCAAAACCATGATCTTTGGCGTGGCTGAGCTGATCGCCTACCTTAGCCAGATCATGACCCTGGAGCCGGGCGATCTGATTTCGACCGGCACGCCGCCGGGGGTTGGTATGGGCTTGAAGCCGCAGATCTTCTTGAAAGATGGCGATGTGCTGGAGATCGGCATCGACGGTCTGGGCAGCCAGCGCCAGCGCGTTGTGGCCGACGCCTGAGCCATGGTGCGCCTGAACCAAAGCGCGCGTGAGATGGGGCTAGCGCTGTTCCATGCCGCCCTCAAGGTGGCGCTACCCGACGGCCGCTTTGAGCCCCTGCCCGAACCGCCCGCGCCTGGGGGGCGTGTGATCGTGCTGGGCGCAGGCAAGGCGGCGGGCAGCATGGCGCTGGCCTTCGAAGAGGCTTGGCGCGCGCGCTACCCCGAGGTGCCGCTAGAGGGGCTGGTGGTGACGCGCTATGATCACCAAGCCGCGCCGCCTGCTGGCCAAGCTCGCCAGATCGAGCAACGCGAAGCCGCCCATCCGGTTCCCGACGCTGCGGGTCTGGCTGCCACTCGTGCCATCATGCAGCGCGCGCAAGCGGCTGGGCCGAACGATCTGGTGGTCTTTTTGCTCTCCGGCGGCGCCTCGGCTCTGTTGGTGGCGCCGGGTGAGGGGGTGAGCCTGGAAGACAAGCAAGCCGTTGGCCGGGCGCTGTTGAAGGCGGGCGCCAATATCGAGGCCATGAACACGGTGCGCCAAGCCCTGTCGGCGGTCAAAGGCGGACGGCTGGCACGCCTCGCAGCGCCTGCAAGGCTGGTGACCTACGCCATATCGGACGTTCCGGGCGACGCGCCGGGGGTGATCGGCTCCGGCCCCACATGCCCGCCGCTGGGCGATGGCGCGGCAGCTTTGGCGTTGTGCCAGCGGTTTGGCATCGCGCTGCCGCCTCACCTGGAGGCGGTGATGCGCGCGCACCAAGGTGGCCAGCAGGCCCTGGGCGACTTCCGGTTGATCGCCACGCCGCAAATGGCGCTGGAGGCCGCAGCAGACGCCGCGCGCCAGGCCGGGATAACACCGCTGATCTTGTCTGACTGCATCGAAGGCGAGGCGCGCGAGGTGGCCCAGGTCATGGCGGCCTTGGCACAGCAAGTGTTGCGCCACGGGCAGCCGCTGCCGGGGCCCTGTGTGCTGCTGTCGGGCGGCGAGACCAGCGTCACCGTGCGCGGGCAAGGCCGAGGCGGGCGCAATGCCGAGTTCTTGTTGGCCCTGGCCTTGGCCCTAGATGGTCTGCCAGGCGTCACGGCTTTGGCGTGTGACACCGACGGCATCGACGGCATCGAGGACAACGCCGGCGCGCTGATCGACGCCAGCACCCTGGAGCGCGCGCGGGCGCTGGGCCTGGATGCGCGCGCTTACCTGGATAACAACGATGCCTACAGCTTCTTCGAGGCGCTGGGTGATCTGGTGGTGACCGGTCCGACGCTGACCAACGTCAACGACTTTCGAGCCCTCATCATCCAGCCCTGA
>CAZHYF010000263.1:2471-3789 GCA_964536635.1 uncultured Rhodospirillaceae bacterium
ACGGTGCCGCCTCAGGCTTGAGCAGCCCGGCGCTCTGTGCCAGCTTGAGGCTCGGATAAAGAAAAGGGGCTCGCCACATGTCTCAATCGCCAAAGGCCAAACGCTTCAGTTTGCCCCTAGCGCACCGCGCCGCCTACGGTCTGCCCGATCTGGGCGTCGGCATTTTCGTGACGCTGAAGGCGGTGCTGCTGCTGCCCTTCATGACCAAGTACCTGGGCATTCCCATACAGACCGCAGGCCTGGTGCTGACGGTCGGCCTGCTGTTGGACATCTTGACCGATCCCATTGTTGGCTGGCTGTCGGACAACACGCGCGGGCGCTGGGGCAAGCGTGTGCCCTACATCGCTGTCGGTGTGGTGGTGATGGCTGCGGCAACAGCGCTGATTTTTGCCGTGCCGAATGATTGGCAGGGTGCCAGCGCCGCGCGCTGGGTTTTTGGAGCCTTCGTGCTGGCGACCTTGGGCTATACGCTGATCATCATTCCCCACGGCTCCTTGACCGCCGAGATGACCCGCGATCCGCTGGAGCGCTCCTCGCTCACCGGCTGGCGCATGGCGATTTTCTCCATCGGCATTTTGGTGGCGGGCGGCGTCTTGCCAGGCATCATCGCGGCCTTTGGCGGTGGGCGTACTGGGGCTTTTTGGGGCTATGTGACCATGGTGCCGCTGATCGTGCTGCCGTCTTGGATCTCTTGCTGGGCGATAAGGCGCTATGACACCGCACCGCCGCAGCCGCTGCAATCACCGTTCAAACAGATTGCCAAAGTCTTCAAAAATCGCAATTTCTTGCTGTTGATGGGGCTGTTTTCGATCCAGTTGCTGGGCTTCGGTCTCATCACGCAGTCGATCGACTTCTTTTCGACCTACCTGGTGCTGGATGACAACCCGCAGGGCTTCTTTGGCCTGGTCGGCATGTTGGGCACCTTTGCCACCATGTTTGCTCTGGTGACCTTGGCCTCGATGGCCTCGCAGCCCTTGTGGACCTTGGCGTCGGCCTGGCTGGGCAAGATGCGCGCCTATCAGTTGGGGATGGGCGGCTTTGCCGTCTTGATGGCGGGCTTCTATTTCACCCTGCCCAGCACCAACATCGACGCCACCTGTTGGTATGTGGTGGCCATTGGCGTCTTCTATGGCTGCCTGCTGCAACTGCCCTGGGCGCTGATGCCCGATCTGATCGAGCCCAGCCTTGACACCGACCGCCAAGGCATCGGCGCCTTCAACGCCTACTGGCTGTTTGGTCAGAAGGTGGCCAACGCGGTGGGGCCGGGGCTGCTGGCTTTCATCCTGGGCGGCTTTGGCTGGCAGGAGAGCACGCAAGG
>CAZHYF010000264.1:0-3787 GCA_964536635.1 uncultured Rhodospirillaceae bacterium
CCGCCACGGCCGCGCAGGTCTGAGGCCTTCACATCGTCGATGATATCCGAACGTGAGCGCGCCAGCATCTCTTTCAGGCCGTCCCAAACGCCGCGCTTCAGCGCCGCTTGCAGCCCAAAGTGCTGCTGGCCGTAGAGGTTGGTGAAAATGCGATCTTGATCTTGCAGCATAGTGTGCTCCTAGGCCTCGCTTGCGCTGATGTGCAGCAGGGTCTGCGGCCCGCCTTCGGGCTCTGAGAAGCGGCGACCGTTCTGCGGCCCTACCGGCACCTCTTTGCCCTGCCCCAGATCGTCCAAGATCGCTGCAAAGCGCTCGGGCGTCAGGTCTTCGTAGAAGTCGTCATTGATCTGGACCATGGGCGCGTTACAGCAGGCGCCCAGGCACTCGACCTCGATCAGCGTGAACTGCTTGTCAGCCGTGGTCTCGCCCAGCCCGATGCCCAGCTTGGCCTTGGCCGCAGCGGTCAGATCGTCGGCGCCACGCAACCAACAGGGCGTGGTGCGGCAGACCTGGACCACGTGCTTGCCGACCGGCTCCAGGTAGAACATGGTATAGAAGCTGGCGACCTCGTAGACGCGGATGCTGGCACTGCCGGTGCGAAAGGCCACATAATCAATGGCTTCTTTCGACAACCAACCGCCATTTTCGCGCTGCGCCAGGTCCAGCAACGGAATGATGGCTGAGGCCTCGCGGCCTTCGGGATAGCGCGCCATGATGCGCTGAGCCTGAGCCTCGCGCTCTTCAGAGAAGGCAAAATCGCCGTAGTTGAGTTCTGGACGGGCGGTGACTTTCATCGGTCAATCTCCCCAAACACAATATCCATCGAGCCCAGGATCGCGACCGAGTCCGCCAACATATAGCCCTTACACATGAAATCCATCGACGCCAGGTGCGCAAATCCAGGCGCTCTGATCTTGCACCTCGACGGCTTGTTCGAACCGTCGGCCTTCAAGAAGACGCCGAATTCGCCCTTGGGCGCTTCAACCGCCGTGTAGACCTCGCCCGCCGGGACGTGGAAGCCTTCGGTATAGAGCTTGAAGTGGTGAATCAGCGATTCCATGGTGCCCTTGGCCTCTGCGCGGCGCGGCGGAGCGATCTTGTGATCATCAATCATCACGGGGCCCTTGGGCATCTTGTCGATGCACTGGCGGATGATCTTGATGCTCTCTTTCATCTCCAGCATGCGGCAGAGATAGCGGTCGAAGCAATCGCCGTTCTTGCCAACTGGAATATCAAAATCCAGGTCTGAGTAGACTTCATAGGGCTGCGCGCGGCGCAAGTCCCAGGCAGCGCCAGAACCACGCATCATGACGCCTGAAAAGCCCCAATCCTGCGCGTCTTCAATCGAAACAATGCCGATATCAACGGTCCGCTGACGGAAGATGCGGTTGTTGTTCACCAGCGTGGACATGTCGCGATAGAACTCGTCGAAACCGTCGCAGAAGGATTTGAGATCCTCCAGCAGGCCTTCGGGCAAGTCCTGGTGGACACCGCCAGGGCGGAAATAGTTGGCGTGCAGACGTGCGCCGCAAGCGCGCTCATAGAACTCCATCAACTTGTCGCGCTCTTCAAAGCCCCACAGCAGCGGAGTGGTAGCGCCCACGTCGATCAAGAAGGTACAGACGTTCATCAAGTGGTTCAGAACGCGGCCGATCTCACAGAACATCACACGGATGTATGAGGCGCGCGGCGGAACCTCGATGCCCAGCAGGCGCTCGATCGCCAGGCAGAAGGCGTGCTCCTGGTTCATCGGCGCCACATAGTCGAGGCGGTCGAAGTAGGGGATCGCTTGCAGATAGGTCTTGTGCTCGATCAGCTTTTCGGTGCCGCGGTGCAGCAAGCCGATATGCGGGTCCGCACGCTCGATCACCTCGCCGTCCATTTCCAGAACCAGGCGCAATACGCCGTGGGCTGCGGGGTGCTGAGGGCCAAAGTTAAAGGTTAAGGGCTTGATTGCGGTATCAGCCATTTACTGCGCTCCCTCGTCGCTGGCTTGGGCTTTTTCGTCGCCAGGCAGGCCCTGGCCTTCCCAAGGGGAGGTGAAATCGAAGTTGCGGAACTCTTGCGGCAGGTTGACGGGCTCATAGACCACACGCTTTTGCGCCTCGTCATAGCGCACTTCGCTGTAGCCGGTCAGCGGGAAGTCCTTGCGCAAGGGGTGGCCTTCAAAGCCGTAGTCCGTCAACAAGCGGCGCAAATCGGGGTGGCCTGAGAAGAAGATGCCGTACATGTCCCAGACTTCGCGCTCGAACCACAGGGCCGAGGAAAATAAATCAAAAGCCGAGGCAATGGGCTGCTCATCGCTGGTGCCACACTTGATGCGAACACGTTGGTTTTGCGTGTGCGACAGCAGGTGATAGACCACGTCAAAACGCGGGCTGCGCGCCAGGTTGTCAACCGCTGTCACATCAATAAGCTGGCGATATTCGGTGGTGCTGGCATCGCGTAGAGCCTGCAGGACAGCCAGGTTTTCATCGTTGGCGCAGATCACCACGATCTCGTCGCGCTCAATACGGGCCTCGGCGCCAGTATTGACCAGAGCGGCTTGAACATCCCCAAGGTGCTCGTTTAAGGCTTCAAGAGAAAGGGCCACAAGGTATTCCTTATCGTTCCTGTGCGTCTGTTCGTTGGACCGGCGCGCCTAGCGCACGAAGTCCGCTTCACGGCGGATCTTTTTCTGCAATTGCATGATGCCGTAGATCAGCGCCTCGGCTGTCGGCGGGCAGCCAGGGACATAGACATCCACCGGCACAATGCGGTCACAGCCACGAACAACTGAATAAGAGTAGTGATAATAGCCGCCGCCGTTGGCACAGGAGCCCATGGAGATGACCCAGCGCGGCTCGGGCATCTGGTCATAGACCTTGCGCAGCGCCGGCGCCATTTTGTTGGTCAAAGTGCCCGCAACGATCATCACGTCGGACTGACGCGGCGACGGGCGGAACAACCAGCCAAAGCGATCCATGTCATAGCGGGCCGCAGCAGCATGCATCATCTCGACCGCGCAGCACGCCAGACCAAAGGTCATGGGCCACAGCGAGCCAGTGCGACCCCAGGCCGCCAGCTTGTCCATAGAAGCGACCACAAAGCCGCGGTCCTGTATCTCTTGGCCAACGCGCTTGAGCAGAGCATCTTGATCGGCGCCCGGCGGCAGCGGGTCGCCCTTGATGAGATCGCTTGAGGTGATGGTGTTTGTCATGGTCAGCAAGATCCTTGCCTGCATTATGTATTAGTCATGGGAAAGCAGCAGCGGCTCCGGCTTGCAGCGCGCGCTTGCAAGCCGTGATCAGCCCTATTCCCATTCCAGCGCGCCCTTGCGCCATTCGTAGACGAAGCCGATGGTCAAAAGCCCCAAGAAGACCACCATCGACCAGAAACCAAAGATCCCGATCTTGCCCAGCGAAACCGCCCAAGGGAACAAGAAGGCCACTTCCAGATCGAAAATAATGAACAGGATCGCGACCAGATAGAAACGCACGTCAAAGCGCGAGCGCGCGTCGTCGAAGGCCTCAAAGCCACACTCATAGGCATCGGCCTTGTCGTCGTATGGACGCTGGGGAGCGATCAGCAAAGAGGCGACCACCATAAGAACAGCCATACCGCCCGCGACGCCGAAAAAGATGAGGATGGGCAGATAGTCGGCCAGAAAGTCCGCCATGGAAGAGGCTCCTGTTCGTTGATACGCGCCTTCTGTCGCGCCATAGCGCTGCGCTGTCAAGAGTTGCTGCGCTTTCAAGGAACAACTTGGGCGTTGTGCCACACTCGTCGGCCTCGCCTGGCACCTTAG
>CAZHYF010000265.1:0-1304 GCA_964536635.1 uncultured Rhodospirillaceae bacterium
AAAACCACGCCTCCATGATCGAAGGCATGCGCCTGTCGCGCGCCGAGCGGGTCATCTATAAGCACAACGACCTGGCCGACCTTGAGGCCAAATTGGCCGCCTACCCCAAGGAACAAGCCAAGATCGTCGCCTTCGAGTCGGTTTACTCCATGGACGGCGATATGTCCGATATTGGCGCCACCTGCGATCTGGCGCACAAGTACGGCGCGCTGACCTACTTGGATGAGGTGCACGCGGTGGGGCTCTATGGCCGCCACGGCGGCGGCGTTTCAGAGCGCGATGGCGTGACCGACAAGGTGGACATAATCGAGGGCACCTTTGCCAAGGCCTATGGCGTGCAGGGCGGCTATATTGCCACCTCCAAGCTGTTAGTGGACTTCGTGCGCTCCTTTGCGTCGGGTTTCATCTTCACCACCTCCATGAGCCCCGTTCTGACCGCTGGCGCTTTGGCCTCGGTGCGCCATCTGAAGCAAGACGACGCGCTGCGCCAGCGCCACCAAGAGCGCGCGGCCACGCTGAAAGCCCGCCTGCGCGCGGCCAATATTCCGGTCATGGACACGCCCAGCCACATCGTGCCGGTCATGGTCTACGACGCAGCCTTGTGCAAAAAGGCCAGCGACATGCTGCTGCACGAGCATGGTATCTATGTCCAGGCCATCAACTACCCAACGGTTGAAAAGGGCATGGAGCGGCTGCGCTTCACGCCGACCCCGCACCACAGCGACGCGCACATGGACCATCTGGTCAAGGCGCTGGTCAGCGTTTGGGAAGCTCTGTCTCCGCCGCGCATTCCGGTTGAGCGCGCCGCTTAAAACCGGACCCCGACATGCAGCCGATTGATCCAACAGACCTCGGCCCTGTGCCGCCCGAGCGCCTGGCCGCCTTGTCCGGCCTGGAGCTGTTTCAACAGATCATGTCCGGTGCGCTGCCTGCGCCTGGGGTTTGCGCCATCACAAACCAGTGGATGAGCGACGTTGAAGAGGGCCGAGTGGTCTGGCATGCCAGCCCGCCTGCCAACTTCAACAACCCCATGGGCGGCGTGCACGGCGGATGGGCCATGACCCTGCTGGACAGCACATTGGGCTGCGCCATCCACTCGGCCCTGCCTGCTGGCCGCAGCTACACCACCGTCGAGGTCAAGACCAACCTGACGCGCGCGCCGATCGTCGGCGAGACCTATCGCTGCGAGGGCAAGTTGATCACTTTGGGCCGCCGGGTTGGCACATCTGAAGCCAAGCTGACCGATCCGCAGGGTCGGGTGGTGGCTTTCGGCACCAGCACCTGCCTCATCTTTGACCTCGCGC
>CAZHYF010000265.1:1404-3717 GCA_964536635.1 uncultured Rhodospirillaceae bacterium
CGCAAACCGCGAGGAAGCCGCTTGGCTTTCGAGCTCGGCTTTGCGCCAGACCAAAGCGCGCAAACCGCGCGCCATCGGAGCCAGGGCCGCAGCGCTCTTCCTGTCTCACTCAGCCCTTTGGCCACCACGTTTGCGCCTTGGCCTAGGGGCCGCAAGGCCCTAGTGTGATGCCTGAGCCATAAGGCACCGGTGACGGCGAAAGTTTTGAGGAGACCATGGCAGCTCTGCACCAGATGAGCGCGCAGGCAGCGCTGCGCAAATCGAAGGACCAGCACGGGGGGAACAAGACCGCTGCCGGTAGGTCTGCGCCCCAACCGCCAGAGCCCCCCAAGGGCAAGACCGGCCTGCTCTATCGCTTTATCGAGCACCCCTGGTTTGGCCACTTCATCCTGGCGGTGATCATCCTGAATGCCACCGCCTTGGGCTTGGAGACCATCCCGGCCATCAACAGTGCTCTAGGACCGGCGCTCAAGCTGATCGACCGCTGCGCCTTGTGGATCTTCGTGATCGAGCTGGCGCTCAAGCTGCTGGTCTACCGCCATCGCTTCTTCATCAACGGCTGGAACCTGTTCGACTTTGTGATTGTCGCCCTGGCCTTCTTGCCCGCCTCCGGGACTTCGATCTTGCGTGCGCTGCGGGTCCTGCGCGTGCTGCGCTTGATCTCGGCCATTCCCAGCTTGCGCGTTGTGGTGCAGGCCCTGGTATCGGCGGTGCCCTCTATGACCACGGTCATCGGCCTGTTGATGCTGTTTTTTTATGTCTTCGGGGTTATGGCCACACGCCTTTATGCCGAGGCCATGCCCAACGAATTCGGCTCTTTGCCGCAGACCTTTCTGACGCTTTTCCAGCTCATGATCATGGACGGTTGGTCGGACGTCATCCGCGGCCTGATGGCGATGGGGCACGGCACGGCGGCGCTGTTCTTCATCATCTTTGTGGTGATCTCGGGCTTTGCTGTTTTGAACCTCTTCATCGGTATTCTGGTCAACGCCATGGATCGCGCTGAAAGCCTGGACCACGCACTCCACCCCGAAGACTACCGCGAGGAGCCCGAGGACCAGATCGCCGCGCTCAGCGCTCAAATTGCGGAACTTCAGATCAGTTTGGAACGGCTCTCGGCCCAACAGGCCACGCTGTTGGCACACCTGGATGCCTCCGACCCAGACGAGCCGCCGGCATGAGCCCGCCCCTCAGCCTAGAAGCGGGCATGCGCCTGGCTTTGGCAGAAGCTCAAGCCGCCGCCGCCGCGGGCGAGGTGCCAGTGGGCGCCGTGCTGGAGCTGGGCGGCCAAGTCCTGACCCGCGCTCACAACCGCGTCGAGCGCGACCAGCGCCCCAGCGCGCACGCCGAATTGCTGGCGGTCGAGGCCGCCTGCAGCGCTTTGGGGCAGAAGTGGCTGCCCGCCGACGCGCGGCTGTTCGTGACCCTGGAGCCCTGCCCCATGTGCGCCGGATTGTTGGCGCAAGCCCGGCTGCCGATCCTGGTCTATGGTGCCTACGATCCCAAGTCGGGCGGGGTAGATCATGGTCCGCGCGTCTTCGATCATCCCCAGAGCCACCACCGCCCACAGGTGATCTCGGGCGTTCTAGAGCAGGATTGCGCCGAGCTTCTGCGCAGCTTTTTCGTCGCCAAGCGGCTCTCGGAAGCCAGCGACGCTTGACGCCAGCGCCCAAGCGCGCACAATGCTGCCGTGCGCCCTTATCCGGCCTGGCCTGTTCAGGCCATACGAACCAAACCCAGCAAGCAAAGGCTATGGCCTCATGAGAACTGGCATCTATCCCGGCACCTTCGACCCCATGACCCTGGGGCACATGGATATCATCCAACGCGGCGCGCGGCTGTTTGACCGCCTAATCGTCGGCGTGGCCTACAATCCCGACAAGCAGCCTTTGTTTAGCCTGGAAGAACGCGTTGAACAGGTTGATCGCGAGCTTGCCAAGCTGCGTGCCCGCGGCCTCGACGTGGTGGCGGCCCCCTTCAGCAACCTGTTGATGGCCTTTGTGGTCGAGCACAAAGGAACGGCCATATTGCGCGGCATCCGTGCGGTCTCTGACTACGAGTACGAGTTTCAAATGGCCAGCATGAATGCCCGCATCAATCCGGCAGTTGAAACGGTGTTTCTGACCGCATCGGAGGGGCAGCACTTCATCGCCAGCCGCCTGGTTAAGGAAATAGCCAAGCTGGGTGGGGATGTCTCCGGTTTTGTTAGCCCGGACATCAACACGGCCCTGCGCGAACGCTACGGCACTAAGGAAGTGATCCGCTTTTAGAGCAAAACCCGGGCGCTTTGGTTCGCGAGCGCAGAGCCAGTGT
>CAZHYF010000266.1:0-3716 GCA_964536635.1 uncultured Rhodospirillaceae bacterium
CCAGCCGCGCGGTCGATAGGTCGGGCACAAAGTTGATGTCGATGACCCGTGGGTCTGTCGCCACATCTTCCTCCGGATAATCGCCGGTGATGGTCATGGCATAGATGATTTCGGGCATGCGCAGTTCGCGCCCGGTCTCGACCATCTTCAAAAAGCGATCTGCGGGGATGATCTTGCCGCGCGGCACGCCGTTCATATCGGCAGTGATGCACTCCACGTCCTGGATGGCGTGGGCCTGCATCCAATTTGCCAAATCTTGGATGCTGGAAATTTGAGCCATGGTCTTTGCTTGCTATGGTTTATAAGCTAGCCGGACCATAGAGCGAACCCCGGAAAATATCAAAGGCTAGCATGCAGGATACGAGTTACTATTGGGCCAGTGTGCCCAAGCCCAAGGCGCGCGCGCGCCTGCAAGGACGACAGCAGGTTGATTTGGCGATCGTCGGCGGGGGGCTGACCGGTCTGTCAGCGGCCTTGGAGGCGGCGACGGCGGGCTTGAGCGTTGCGGTCTTGGAGTCCGAATTCATCGGCTTTGGCGCTAGCGGGCGCAATGGCGGGCTGCTCTGTCCTGGATTCGCCGTCTCGCCGGAGGATTTTGGCGTTGATCACGACAGCCAGGCAGGGCTTTGGCGCTTGGCCTGCGATGCGGTGGACTTGCTGCATGCCCGCCGCCAGGCGCTAGGCTTGGACTGCGACTGGCAGCCTGGCTATTTCATGTCAGCCGGCAAGGCCAGCCATATGCGCGAGCTGGCGGCCTACCACGAAGAGCTGGAGGGGCTAGGCTACGGCGGTACCCAAATGGTCGAGCAAGCGGGCGTACAGGCTTACGTGGGCTCACCGGTCTACAAGGGCGGCTTGTTCGATCCGCGCGGCGGGCATCTGCACCCGCTGAAGTACACCTTGGGTCTGGCAGAGGCCGCCGAGGCAGCGGGCGCCATCCTCTATGAAGCCAGTCCAGTGCTGGATATCGAGCCGCTTGGCACCGGTCACCGCCCGCACTGCGAGGGCGGGATTTTGGATGCGCGCCACTGTATTGTTGCCAACAACGCCTATGCAACCGGCCTGCTGCCGCGCCAAGAGCCCTATATCTTGCCCGTTGCGACCTTGATCGTTTGCACCGAACCGCTGGAGGATGCGCTGGCCAAGGAGCTAACACCAGGGCGCGCCTGCGTTGATGAGAGCTATAACATCCTCAACTATTACCATCTGACGGCGGATAATCGCATGCTGTTTGGTGGGCGCTCGAACTACAACGGTCGAATTCCCGCTGACATTGCCGCCTCGGTACGCCCGCGCATGGAGCATGTCTATCCCCAGCTTAAGGGCACCAAGATCGACTACGCCTGGGGCGGGCACGTGGCCATTACGCTGGAGCGGACGCCGCAGGTCGGGCGCACCCGCGAGGGCGTGTTGTTCGCGCAAGGCTTCTCGGGGCAAGGATTGGCGCTCAGCGGCCAGGTGGGCAAGGTCATGGCGCAGGCTGTGTTGGGTGAGCAAGCGGGCTTCGATCTGTTTGCCAAGCTACCGCACAAAGCGTTTCCGGGCGGTAAGGCGCTGCGCATGCCCTTGCAAGTCTTGGGTATGCTGTACTATCGCTTACAGGATATGCTGCCCTAGGTTAGGCGTGCGATCCCAAGCAAGACGCGTGCCAGCCGTTATACATCTCAAGGAATACCCATATGTCCACCACCCAAAAGCGCTTGGGTCTTGTCCTGTTTGCAGGCTGCGCGATCGCCATGCTGTCGTTTGGAGCCCGCTCTTCCATGGGGCTGTTCAAGACACTGGTCACCGACGGTCAGACCGGCTTTGGCCTGGAAGCAGCGGTTTTCCCCATGGCAATCGCCATACAGAATTTGCTGTGGGGGGTCATGCAGCCGGTTGCAGGCGCGCTCGCCGACCGTTTTGGCTCTTGGCGCGTCTTGTTTGTTGGCGGCATTATCTATGCGGCCTCCCTGTTCTTGATGACCATCGACGGCGGCCCAGTCTTGATGCACCTGTCGGCAGGCTTCTTGATGGGCACCGCGATTGCAGGCACCTCGTTCGGTCTGGTGATGGCGGCCTTTGCGCGCCTTGTGCAGCCCCAGCATCGTTCCTGGGCTATGGGCATCGCGACGGCAGCAGGCTCGCTGGGGCAGTTCCTGGTGGTGCCCGCCGCGCAAGTGATGATCGCCCAGTTTGGTTGGGTGGTTGCGCTCTATGTTCTTAGCCTGACGGTCTTGGCGATCTTGCCGCTTTCCTTCGTGCTGCGTGGCGACAAGCAAGAGGCAGCCGCGCGCAAGTTTGCGCAGCCAGAGAGCGACCAAACCTTTGGCCAGGCCTTGGGCGAAGCACTGACCCACCGTGGTTATATTTTGCTCACCATCGGCTTTTTCGCCTGCGGCTTCCTGTTGTCGCTGGTGACGGTCTACCTGCCACAACATGTCACGAGCCAGGGACTATCCGCCGAGCTGGCCAGCTATGCCATCGCCATGATCGGGTTGTTCAACGTCGTCGGAGCCTATGTCGCGGGCCTGCTGGGCGCCAAATATTCCAAGAAAGTCCTTTTGGCCTTGATCTACTTCGGGCGCATCCTGGGGGTCTTGTGGCTGATCTACATGCCGCCCTCTGGGCCCGTTATCTTGATCTTCGGCGCGTTTATGGGGCTGCTGTGGCTGTCAACCGTGCCGCTGACCAACGGCATCGTTGGCCAGGTTTTTGGCATGAAGTACATGGCCACGCTTTATGGCCTGGTGTTCTTGAGCCACCAGCTCGGCTCCTTTGCCAGCCTGACTATGGCCTCACTCATAGAGCAGGCGGGCGGCTCCTTGGATGTCATGTGGTGGATTTGCATTGGCGTCAACGCCGCTGCGGTGTTGGTCCATCTGCCGATCGACCAACGCCCCTTGGCACGCCTGTCGGCTCAACCTGCCTGATCCAGCATGGAGCAGGGCTTCAATCCGCATCGCTTTGCGTTTGGCTTGGTCGTTGCGTTGCTGCTGGCCTGGCTCGCAACCATGGCAGCGCTGCTCGCGCTGGGCACGCGCTATGACCCGCCGCCGGGCCGCATGCTGGTGCTGTTTGCATCTGCGCAAACCCCTGATCAGGCTTTTTCGCGGGTCATTCGCCAAGATGGGTTCATGATTGGCGGCGGCCTTGCGGGCCGTCTTTGGAGCGTCTATTCAGAAGATCCAGACTTCGCCCGCCGTATGCGCGGCGAAGGGGTCTTGGCGCTGTGGCGCTCTGAGGCTTTCGACTGGATGTTTTCCAGCGGCTGTACCGGCGCCAGCTCAGCGCTGACCCGGGCCAAACCAAGGACGCCGCAAAACTAGGGAGTTCGCACCATGAAGCAAGTCCATCACGGTATAGACTATGTCGAGGTGCAGGTGCGCAATATGGCGCGCACCAAAGCCTTTTATGAAGAGGCCTTCGGTTGGCGCTATACCGACTACGGGCCCGACTACTGCGAGTTCGATTCTGGCAGCCTGAAGGGCGGGTTTGAGGTTGTGGCATCAGATCAGGAAATCAGCACCGGCGGCGCGCTGGTGGTGCTCTGGAGCCCCGATTTGGAGGCCAGCCAGGCGGCGGTCCTGGCTGCCATTGCCAAGCACGGCGGGCGCCTGTCGCGCCAGATCTTCAGCTTTCCTGGCGGGCGGCGCTTCCAATTCTGCGATCCTAATGGCCATGAGTTGGCGATCTGGTCCGCTGTCTAGCTGAACACGCACGGGTGCGATCCATCC
>CAZHYF010000267.1:0-3683 GCA_964536635.1 uncultured Rhodospirillaceae bacterium
CCATCGACGGCGCCAGCGATCACGGCGTCAGCGAAGCGCTCTATTTGCGCGATCCAGACGGCAACGGTGTCGAGCTCTATTGGGACACGCCCAAGGCCGACTGGCCGCGCGCAGCCGACGGCAGCTTGGACATGTACACCGCGCCTTTGGACCTGCGGGACCTGATGTCCAGCCTGGAGCCGGAAGCCGTCGCAGCTTAAGCCTCTATCAACAAAAAAACGGAGCCTAAGCGGCTCCGTTTTTGCGTGTCGTCATAGAAGGCTTAGAACAGCCCCAAGGACAAGCTGGCCTGGAAACCCAGGCCCGCCAAGATGGCGCCCAGCAAGCCAAGCCCGATGTAGGCGGCAAAGACCGGCGGCTTGACCAGCGACCAGACCGCCGCCATGGCCGGCACGCAGGACACCGCTCCGGCAACGATAAAGGCCATGCCCGCGCCGGGGCTCATGCCCTGCTGAGCCAAGCTGGCCACCAACGGCGGAGCGACGTAGGAGTTGAGGTAGGCAGGCATGACCACCAGAGCAGCAACACCAATCGAGGCCAAGCCATCGCCACCGACCAAGCCCGCAATCAGACTGGCTGGAACGTAGTGGATCATAAGACCCTCCAGCACATAGGCCAAGGTCAACCACTGCAGCAGGAAGAGGCCGTTGATGCGCACCTCTTCGCCAAACCGCTGGCGACGATCAGCTTGCTTCCAGACCTGCCAGACCGGACGCCCGCTGAAGGGATCGGGCCCGCAACCGCAACAAGAGCGCGGCTTTTGTGGCCGCAAGGGCTCCTTGAGCAAGCCGAACGACATCACGGCCTTGATCGCAAAGCCGCCCAGCAGCCCCAGCCCGACAGCCGCCACGGCCTTGGTGATGGCAAATGGCCAGCCCAGGGCGCTGGCGGTAATCAGCAAGGTCGGCGGGTCGATCAGGGGCGAGGACAACCAAAAGGCCATGATGGCCGACAGCGGCGTGCCCATAGCCAATAGCCCGGCGATGAAAGGGATGACCTCGCACGAGCAGAAGGGCGCCAAGCCGCCAAACAGCGCCGCCAGCACGATCATGCGGGTCTCGCGCCCCTCGAAGGCCTTGGCGACCATGGCTTCAGCGCCCGCCGCTTTCAGGTATGAGACCAGCGCCACCGCCAAGACGATGTAAGGGATGGTTCCGCCCAGCGCCTTGGCCGAAATGCCAAAGACAGTTGCAAAGCTGGTGCGGTCCAGAACCGCCACCAGAGCCAAAAACAGGACGCTGTAGGTCCAGGGCGATTTCAGCAGCGCCGACAGCTTGATGGCTGGCAGCATCTTGCGTGATGTCAAACTGGTCATGGCTGGACCTCGGGCTCGGTTTGGGGAGCGAGCTGGATCGTACTGATCTCGGCGCAGCACTCCTTCAGGATATAGTCGGCCAGCGCTTGCAACTGGTGGAAGGCTGCGCGGGTGACGACAGAACGGCCCTGTTTTTCTTGCTCCGCAAGCCCGGCACCAACCAATGCCTTCAAGTGGTGAGCCAGTGTCGAACCCTTGATGCCGCTGCGCTGCTCGATCTGGCCGACGGTCAGGCCAGGTCGACCAGCCTTGACCAAGCTGGACAGGACTTGCAGGCGCGCTGGAGAGCCCAAGGCGGCGAAGCCCTGAGCAGCCGTGTCCTGGTCAAGGCACGCGCAGACCTGCCCTTGCGGGCGCGGGCTTGGGTGTTGATGTGCCGGATGTCCGGTCGGGGGCAGAGCGCCCAAAGATGCATGTGCACGCGATGGCATGACCATAATCAGTCTTCCTTTGGTTTCGCTGTTATCACTACATCACTATATATCTAGTGATTTAGAATTAGTCAAGCGCCCTGGTTGGCATTGAACGGACCGCTCCAATACTGGCGGCAGGGTATCGCGCCATATTGTAGCTAGGCCCCCAACTCCACAGATCCTTTCCATACCCTCGGAACCAAGACCTGGACGCCAGAAGCGCGATTTTCAGGCCTACAGACACGAAAGTAGGCACCATGACCAACGCCACCAAAACTATGGAAAATTTACAAAAAGCTATCGCGATGGAGCTGGGCGCCATGCACCAATACCAGTTGCATGCGCACGTCTTGGCCGATTGGGGCATGGACAAATTGGCGGAAAAGATGCGCGAAGAAGTGCAAGAGGAAATGACCCACGCCGACAGTTTCATCGCGCGCTTGATCTTCTTGGGCGGCGCCCCGACCTTGTCGCTTGAGACCCCCATTCAGCCCGCTGAAACACTGAAAGGCCTGTTCGAAGCCGACCTGCGCGATGAGAAAGACGCCATCGACTTCTATACGCAGGCCGCCCGCCAGGCCGAAGAGGATCGCGACATCGGCAGTAAGAAACTGTTCGAAGACATCGTTTTGGACGAGGAAGGCCATATGGATTGGCTAGACAACCAGCTCAAGCTGATCGCGCGCATGGGTGAAGGCCTTTATATCGCGCACCACCTGGCTGATGCTGGCGCGACCGGCGGCGGGGCGGCCTAAAGCAAAGCCCTAGCTCTTGGGATCAAGAGCGCCAAGCTTGCTTAGGGTGGCTCTGCGGGCCTGGGCGGGCCTGGCTGCGCGGCGTCACACGGGCGCGCTCGATCCGGAGAGGCCGTTTTAACGCACCCGTGCAAGGCACAAAAAAAAGGGAGCCTTGCCGCTCCCCTTCCAGCGTCTGACAGACGTCTGCCGATTATAGCTCGACCTTTGCCGAGAAAATGGCGTTGGTCGCGCGGGGGCGGGGCGCGCCAGGGGCTGCAAAGTTGACGTAGTTTGCCTGGCGGTTGCCAGCCGTGTTGTCGGCGTCCAAATTGCCAATACCAACGCCCAGGATCAAACCATCTGCAAGCTCATATGTGGCACCGGCAAACAAGTTGGTTACGTAGGTTTCTCCGCCGATAAAGGCAAGGTGGTTGATGTAAGTTTCCACGCCCACACCCAGGGTCAAAGCACCCATGTTATAGCTAGCGCCCGTGGCGACATATTCGATGGTCTGCCACTTATCTACATCGAAAGACGCGTAGTTGACGCCGGTTGTGACGCCACCAGCGCTTACCTGCAAAGAGCCCGCCAAATTGTTGATCTGGCGTGTCCCCGCAGTTCCGACATTCATCGCATCGCGCATTGCGCTGAGGCCAAGCTCGACATCAACGCCACCGACGCGTCCTTCATAGCCGACACCCAGGGCAAATCTGCCGTCATCATCCGTCGAAACCTCAACACCGATGCCGGCGAAACTGTTGCCATAGAAAACCTGCTCGTTCTCTGCGAACCAGCCAAATTCATCAAACTCAAACGCTCCCATAGGCAAAATCGGCACGTTCAACTGGTTCTTTGCCTTGCCGGCAACACCTGTATCGCCCAATGCCAGATAGCCCAAGGCAGAGTCGATGAAGACATAGCCATCGTTGAAGGAGATCGTGTCACCGGTCGCGATATCGGAGTTAAACGGACGCACAGGTATCAGCGCGCGAACATCCTGCGAAAACATTGATAGGGCGTCGTCGTCTGATTGGAACAGGTCCAGTTCAAAGTGAGCGCCGTAGGTAATGCCTGACCGAGCTGTAGCGCTATAGTCAAAGTCCAGTCGGCCATCGACGGCGAAGTCAAGCTGGGTCACTTGATCTTGGGACGGATCAGCATTCACATCGTACCAATCGCCAAAGTGGCTTTCAAATTCAAGAAATCCGCTGATAGTAA
>CAZHYF010000268.1:0-3682 GCA_964536635.1 uncultured Rhodospirillaceae bacterium
AGACGCTCTCACTGGCGGCGCTTTGCCATTGAGTTCGCAGCGCCAAGCCCTTACATGGTTGAGTCCCCGCGCGTAAGAATGGTCTTACGCGCCGTTTGTGCTGCGTTGGCCACCGCCTGGCCCGCCCGCAGCCTGGCTCTTGAGGCGCGCTTGGCTCGTTTTGACCCCGCATTTTTGGACCGTTTGCGTGACCAACTGCCGGTCTCGCAAGTCGTCGGCCAGCGCGTCAAACTGAACCGCAAGGGCAAAGAGCAGTGGGGCCTTTGCCCCTTTCATCACGAAAAATCGCCCTCCTTCAAGGTCAGCGACGATCGCGGCCGCTACCACTGCTTTGGCTGCGGTAAGGACGGCGACATCGTGACCTTCGTCATGGAGACCGAGGGCCTCAGCTTCCCCGAAGCCGTCGAGCGCTTGGCCAGCTTCGCGGGCCTGGAGCTGCCCGCCGCCGACCCGCAGGCTGCCGAACGCGCCGACAAGCGCAAGTCCTACCACGAGATCATGGAGCTGGCCTGCCGCTTCTATGAAGCCCAGCTCAAGTCCGGCCACCATCGCGCCGCACAAGACTACATCCAGTACCGCGCTCTGGCGCCCCAGACCCTGGCGCTCTACCGCGTTGGCTATGCACCGCCGGGCAACCAGCTCAAGACCGCCCTTGAGGCTCGCGGGGTCAGCGAGGCCGACATGCTGGCGCTGGGCTTGATCAAGAAACCCGATGATGGCCGCGCGCCCTTCGATTTCTTCCGCGACCGGCTCATGTTTCCGATCAGCGACCGTCAGGGCCGGATCATTGCCTTTGGCGGCCGCGTGCTGGGCGACGGCAAGCCCAAATATCTCAACTCCTCCGATACGCCGCTGTTCAACAAGTCCGAGACCCTGTTCGGCCTGGCCCAAGCCCGCCAAGCCATCCACGCCAACAGGGCGTTGATCGTGGCCGAGGGCTATATGGACGTGCTGGCGCTGGCGCAGGCAGGTTTCCGCTATGCGTTGGCGCCGCTGGGCACTGCCATGACCGAGCAGCACCTCAGCTTGTTGTGGCGTCTGGCGCCCGAGCCGATCCTCTGCCTGGACGGCGACAGCGCGGGCCAGGCCGCTGCTCAGCGCGCGGGCGAGCGGGCGCTGCCGTTGCTCAAGCCCGGCCAATCGCTGCGCTTCTTGACCCTGCCCCAGGGCCAAGACCCCGACGATTTCTTGAAAGACCAGGGTGCCAGCGCCTTCAGCCAAGCCCTTGAGGCCGCCCGGCCCATGTCCGAGCAGCTCTGGAGCGCCTGCCTGGCCGAAGCGCCGACCGACAGCCCCGAGCGCCAAGCCGCCTTTTGGGCCCGCATGCGCGCCTTGGCCGACAGCATCCACGACCCCGAGGTCAAGCGCGGCTATCACCAGCTTTGGCGCGGCTGGTACGAGGCGCAGTTCTTTGTCCAACGCTCGACGCCCCAAGTGCGTTCTGATCGGGGCTCCACCTGGGGCCAGCAGGGCAGAACTGGGCGCTTTGCCGGCCGGTCCAATTTCGGGCACCCATCCAACAGCGGTTACCAACCGCAGCCGACTCGACACACGACTCCTTCCCGCGACTCACTGATGGTCCGCGGCCTGGAAGGGCTGCTGCTGGCTCTGACCCAGCACCCCGCCCTGCTGCCCGATTACGCCGAAGCCTTATCCCGCGTGCATTTTCCGCGCCCGAACCTGGCCAAATGGTGCGCTGATCTGCTGGATGCCGCCCTGATGATCGAAGAAAGGGCCGGTAACCTTGACACTGAGGCGCTTCGGTGCCACCTCACTGCAGCGCTAGAAGCCTATGGCGACACGGACAGGCTCCAGACCCTGGCCAGCTCCTTGGCTCCCTATGCGTCGCGTGAAAGCTCTGACGACGTGGCCAGAAGTGGTATCGAAGAGTTCTTGACCATGCTGCAAGAACAACAGGCCCGGGACGAACAGAAGCGATCACAGATCGAGCAGCTCAAGCAACGCGTGTCGGGTGAACAGACATAAGCACTTCTAGCCCCCTCTCTTTGCCCTGCCGGCCTTTCGCTCGCCACCGCCCTTTGGGTGCCGTGGCCGATGGCGTTTGGCCTTTGCCCTCGATCAGCCCCACGCTGTAACTTTTATGTCCTATTGGAGTGCCTAGCCCATGGCTACTGCCACCGCTGCCGCTGAACAAAACGATACCGACGATAAGATCGATCCCGAAAAGGCGCTCGCCAATGCGCTGAAGAGCTGGAAGTCTAGAGGTCACGTCAGCATCGACGAACTGAACGCGGCGCTGCCCGACGACACCTTCAGCTCGGACCAGATCGAAGAGATCATGGCACGGCTGAGCGATATGGGTATCAACGTTGTCAGCGACAAAGACGACGACGACGATGACGACGAAGACAAAGACAGCGATAACGATAACGAAACCGATGGCGGCGAAGTCGAGAGCTTGGACGACGAAGGCGAAGTCACCAAGCGCGGCAACGTCGGTGACGACGAAGGCGGGCGCTCGGATGACCCGGTGCGCATGTACTTGCGCGAAATGGGCAACGTCGAGCTGCTGACCCGCGAGGGCGAAATCGCCATCGCCAAGCGCATCGAAGCGGGCCGCAACGAAATGATCCGCGGCATCTGTGAGAGCCCCTTGACCATCCGCGCCCTGGTGATCTGGCGTGACTCGTTGAAGAACGAGGAAATTTTGCTGCGCGAGATCATCGACCTGGACGCGACCTATGGCGCCGAATTCCCCTCGGACGACGGCACACCGTCTTCAGTCGAAGCCGCTGCCGACACGGACGATGAGGACAAAGACGACGAAGAAACCGCAGAGGGCGAAACCACCGACGACCTGGACGACGACGAGGACGACAGCGACAACCACGTCTCTTTGTCGGCCATGGAAGAGCAGCTCATGCCCAGCGTCCTGGCCAGCCTGGACATGATCGCCGAGCTTTATTCGCGCGTCACCGAGATCCAGAACCAGCGCTTCGAGACCATCAGCGCCGGCCTGCAACCCGACCCGCAGGTGGAAAAAGAGTACGACAAACTGCGCCCCAAGCTGGTCGAGCTGATGAAGCAGGTGCGCCTGAACAACGGTCGCATCGAGCAGTTGGTCGAGCAGCTCTATGACATCAACAAAGAGCTGATCCAAACCGAAGGCCGCATCATGCGCCTGGCGGACAAGTGCGGCATCCGTCGCGAGACCTTCTTGCGCCAGTATCAGGGTCGCGAGCTGGAGCCCGAGTGGCTGGCCAACGTCGCCCAAGAAAAGGAAAAGAACTGGTCGCAGTTGCACGAACGCTATGACGAGATGGTCCAGGAGCTGCGCGACAAGGTCCGCGATGTCGCCGAGCGCACCGGCCTGCCCATCATCGAGCTGCGCCGCGTCGTGGCCACCGTCCAGCGCGGCGACCGCGATGCGCGCCGGGCGAAAAAGGAAATGGTGGAGGCCAACCTGCGCCTGGTGATCTCCATCGCCAAGAAATACAACAACCGCGGCCTGCAATTCCTGGACCTGATCCAAGAAGGCAACATCGGCCTGATGAAAGCGGTTGATAAGTTCGAATACCGCCGCGGCTACAAATTCTCGACCTATGCGACTTGGTGGATCCGTCAGGCCATCACGCGCTCGATTGCTGACCAGGCCCGCACCATCCGCATCCCGGTCCACATGATCGAGACCATCAACAAGCTGGTGCGCACCGGCCGCCAG
>CAZHYF010000269.1:0-3680 GCA_964536635.1 uncultured Rhodospirillaceae bacterium
TCTATCACCCAGGGCGCCACCAGTGCGTCGCAGCGAAGCCCGGCAATGAAGGTCTTCCCATAATACGCCTCTAAAGAGGGTGAATCACAAGTCAAACAAAAAGGGAATTCCGAAAAAGGCTTCCAGCCAGTCGCCCTTCCATCTAACTTCCAAGGACGCATAATCCCAGCCTTGCCGAAACAACGCCGGAGTTACGCTGCGCGCCTACTCAATGTCCAAGCAGCCCAGCACCCACACGTCGTAGATCGGATGGTCCATGGCGGACAGCGCAGGCGAAGAGGCAAACATCCAACCGTTGAAGATCTGGTAGGCATCGCGCGACACGGGATGGTCGGAAATCTCAAGGAAGCTGGCGCTCTCCGGCGGCTCGGTCGGTGGGTTTTCATAGCAAACCCGTGGCGTAATTTTCACAGTGCCGAACTCCACCGTCTGGCCGACCGGTACGTCGATGGTGGTCATGCGCGCGGTAATCTTCTCCATGGCCCGCAGGCGGGCGAAGCGGCGCGGCAGCGGCGGGTCGCGCTCTTGCAAGGCGCGCTGGAACAGCATTTGGTTGCGGCTGCGCTCAGCCTCTTCGCTGGTGGACAGCAGCGCGATCTTATCGCCCAGGCCCAATTGCTTGAGCCGCTGCTCGCGATCCGATCCGCTCAGCAGCGATTCCAGGCTCGGCTCGTCCTCCATCAGCGCCGGGTCCAACACCAAGGCGCCCTCGCCCAAGGCCAAGAGGCCCAGAGGCTCGGTGAACAGAATGCCCGTCGGCTCGGGCTCGTCGATGTCCAAAACGGCCGCGGTGGCCTCGCTGGGCTCGGCAGGCGCGCTGGTATCGACAGGCGCTTCGTCCAGAGCCAAAGGATCGTCGCCAAAGCTAACCTGGGTCGTCGCCGGTTGGTTTGCAGCATCGGCTGGCAGGGCAAGCTGGCCCTTGATGTGGGGCTTGGGCGGCGGGCTGAGCGGCGCGCTTTGCACCACCGGCGCAGCAGGCTGCAAGCGTGGCAGGCTGGGCGCACTGGGTTGGGGGGCCACCGGTGCCTGGTTCGGCGCGGGCACGACGTTGCCATAGGCATCGAGCCACTGACCCAAGAAGGGATCATAGGTCTGTGCCGAACTGCTTGCCCAGAGGCCAGAAAAGGCCAGACCAATGGTCAGAACCAGGGTCCAGCTCAGGCGCGTTATGGCCCGAACCTTCGGTCTCCTTGCAGCGGTAGGATTAGCTATCATAAGGGTTTTCCAGCGCATCGACCAGCGCGTGCAAACAAGCGCGCACCTGCGCTTCGTCGGCGCCCATCACCACGGCGTCTTCCAGCGCATCCTGCGCCATGTCCAGCAGTTCAGCCAGATTCTGGTTCAGCACTTTGATCTTTTCGTGGCAGGACAGCGCATTTCCCGCTGAATCCTGCCAAGTCGGCAGCAAAGCCAAGAGCTGGGGGTGGTCTGTGGGCGCTGCCGGGCTCAAAGCGAGCTGTCCTGCCCCTCACCGTCCAGCGCGGGGTCGCTATCCAAGGAGCCATCTTGCGCGCCATCGTCTGCGCCGAAACCGTCGTCGCCGCCAGCAGGTGCGCTGCCCCCCAGACCGCCAAACACGGCGCCAGAGATCAAATCCATCAGATTGGTCGCGCCATAGGTGAGCTCAAAGGAATCGCCTTCCTTGAACATCTCCACGTTATAACCAGGCTCGATCAGGATGTGGCTACCGCCCAAAAGCCCGTCCGACGCAATGCGAATGGCGCTGTCGGTCGGCAGCTTGATGTTTGCAGGCAGCTCAATTTTCAAGGCTGCCTCAAAGGTCTTCGGGTCCAAATAAAAGCCCGAAACGCGTCCCACCTTAACGCCCGAAATCTTGACCTCGGTGCCCTTAGTGACCCCGCCAATGGTATCAAAGCGCGCTTCCAAGACATAAGAATCTTGCTGCGCTTGCCACAAGCCTTGGTTGCTGACCGCGTAGGTACCAAAGGCGATGGCCGCAATCAGGACCAGCAAACCAACCGCAGTTTCAAGGGGCGAATGACGCATAGGAGCTGCTTTCTCTGCTGCACAGCTCTGGCCTTGCGGAGCGAACGCCTGCCCGCCCCGACAGCCAGAAGGCTTGGCTTAGGATTGATCGGGGGACCAGGCCTCGTAGTCAGAGCCGCTGGCCGCGCGCTGGCCACCCATGGAGGGATGGCCCGGCGGGCGATAGGCCAGCTCTGTGCCGGTCAAATTGGGGATGTGCTGACGCTGCCACGGCCAACGGTGCGGCTGAGACTCGCTCGGCGGTGTTTGAACCGTGTGGTGCAGCCAAGCGTGCCATTCAGCGGGCACCTTTGAGGCCTCGGGGCGGCCCTTGAAAATGACCCAACGCCGCGCCCGCACCAGCGAGCCAGAACCCGCAGGCTTCACCTTGCCGCGCGCCTGGTAGTAGGCATTGCCGAAGTCATCGCGTCCCACCAAACGTCCGGTGAGCCAGGTCGAAATCAAAGTGCCAATGTCAGCCATACTGTCTTGTCTCTGTCAGCCAGTGGGTGGAGAGCGGCGCCTTGCCCGTGCCGGATCGCAGATGATCCAAACCTCGGCACAGACCAATCAGGGCTGCTCGCTTTGGCTCTGCTTATGGCACCAGTTGGCCGCCAGGTCTAGGGGCCAATTGGCCCTGTGAGCGCGGCGAAGCGGCCCGCGGGCGCGACGCCCAGGACCGCGGTTGCAGGACTGCGGTTACAGGAGCGCTGTTACAGGGCGCGCGCTTCGCTCGCCAGCCAACCCTGGCTGCGCCCGGTCAGGCCATAGGCCAGCGCGCCAACCAGCTCGTGCAGCGCCAGGTCCAGATTTCGCAGCGCCATGCTCGCGTCCGGATAGCCCCAGACCTGCAACAAGTTCACGCGGTAGTCGACCGCGCAGGCCTGCACGTCAAAGCCCGCTGCACGGAAGACCCCCACCGCGCGCGGCATGTGGAAGGCGGAGGTCACCAAGGCAAGGCGCTGGGCCGAGCGGGGCAGCATAGCCTTGATTTCGCGCGCATTTTGATAGGTATTGAGCGAGGTTCCCTCAAAGGCAACACGGCCGTCGGGCACGCCGATTTGCTTGAGCCAGGCCTCGATCCACTGCGCTTCGTTTCTTTGACCGCTGAGGACAAAGACCCCGCCACTGGCCAGGATCAGCGGCGCGTCGGGACGCTGCGCCAGCGCGGCCGTGGTCATGAGCCGCTCGCCCGAATCGCCCACCGTGATGGCACCAACTTGGTTCGACAGGTTGGTCTTGACCGCCCCACCCAGCACCGCCACCACATCGGCGTCGATCCGGTCCAGATTGCAAGGCACAAAGCGGTTTTCCAGCGCCCAAAGCGGCATGTGACCCAAAGGTGAGGCCAGCACGACGTAGGCCAAGGCCAGCGCCAACAGCAGCTTGCGGCCTGCCTGGCGGCTCTCGCCCCCCTTTGCCCGGCGGCGCTCACGCCAGACCAAGACCAGCGCGAACAGGGCCGCGAGCCACAAGAGATTCGAAGGTCGCAAGGCCAACCAGGCCACCTTGGCCACAAACAAAAACAGCGTCATATACCCCCCGTTTGGCACCAGCCATAAGCGAGCATTGTGACGCTGTAGTGAAAGCGGCGCGCAAATCTACAGGCATTGCGCGCTGCGGGGCCAAGTCACCTGGGTGGCAAAGGCAAAACCACCCGGGCCGGGCGAACCAGAAAGCCTTGGGGCTAG
>CAZHYF010000270.1:0-3653 GCA_964536635.1 uncultured Rhodospirillaceae bacterium
AATGGCGCGCCCTGTAGGATTCGAACCCACGACCGTCCGCTTAGAAGGCGGATGCTCTATCCGACTGAGCTAAGGGCGCGCAGCGGGGCGCATCATGCCATGTTCCGCTTCAAGATCAAGGCTCAAGATCGCCAGCTTGCGCGCCTGGTGTTGAACAGCCTCCTTGGGTCACATTCGGTTTGACGACCACTGCCTGCTCGCGCCATGCTGCCCGAGAGCCAAAGCAGGGGGCCGCATGACGGACAGCAGAGCGCGGCGGCGACGCAGCGCTGCGCCCATTACCGAACAAACAAAGCGCCAGCCACCTCAAGGCGGGCGCTGGCAACCTTTAAGCGCGCACGACTGCCAGCGGGTCGGCGAGGCTGCGGTTCAAATACTCACCGACATCGGTGTTCAACAGGCCCCGGCCTGCATGACCCGGCTCGTGCTGGCTGCGGGCGGCAAGCTCACCGCCGACCGGCTCACCTTCCCCTTGCAGGTCACAGAGGACTACCTGAAGCAGGCCCGCCGACGCGTCTTGTTGGCTGGGCAAGACCCGGCACACGACCTCCAGGTGGGCGGGGCTGAGGTCTATGCGGGCACCGGCGGCGCAGCGCCGTTTGTCGCCACCGCGCAGGGCAGGTTTCGCCCCTCCAGCCTGTCGGATCTCTACAATGCCGCGCGTCTTGCCGATGCTCTGCCGCACGTTCAGTTCTTCGCGCGCTCCTTGGTGGCGCGGGACATCGACGACCCCCGGCGCTTGGATAGGGCGACCGCTGTTGCATCTCTGCTGGGCACGGCCAAGCACGTCATGGTGCAGGCCAGCAGTCCAGTGCATGTGCCAGACATCGCTGCGCTTTGCTATCGCTTGGCCGGCGGCGAGGCTGCCTTTCGCGCGCGCCCCTTCTTATCGCTCAACATCAACCACGCGGTGCCGCCCTTGCGCATGCACGCTGAGGCGCTAGAGGTCATGGCGGCCGCGGTTGAGGCAGGCATCCCCGTGCATTGCAACGTCTTTGGCCAACTGGGCGCCTCAAGCCCGGTGACGCTAGCGGGCTCGGTGGCACAGACGCTGGCCGAGACCCTGGCGGGCCTAATCTTTGTCCATTTGCTCCAACCTGGCGCGCCAGCGATTGCTGGACCGCGGGCGATGATTACCGACCTACGCAGCGGCGGCATGGCGGGCGGCGCAGGCGAGCAGGTCCTTGCGACGGGAATGGCGGTGCAGGTGCTGCGGGCTTGGGATCTGCCCTGCTCGGTCATCGCAGGCGCCACCGACAGCAAGCTGGCAGACTTTCAGTCGGGCTACGAGAAGGCCATGACCATCGGCTCCGCGGGGCAGGCGGGCGCGAACCTCATCACCCAGGCGGCGGGCACACAAGCGGGCCTCATGGCGATGAGCCCGGCGGCCTTGGTCGCGGACAACGACATGCTGGGCGCCATCATGCGCAGTCTGGTGCCGCCTGAGGTCAGCTCAGAGACCTTGGCGCTGGCCTCCATCCGCGCGGTGGCAACCGGCGAGGGGCATTTCTTGGGCCAGCCCGAGACCTACGCACGCATGCGCAGCGACTTCCACTATCCGGCCTTGGCGGACCGCAGCGGGCTTGAGGCTTGGACGGCGGCGCCCCAGGCCGACATGGCGGCAAGGGCTGAGGCCCAGGCCGAAAGCCTGTTGGCGCAGCACTGGCCGCGCCACGGTGACCCGGCGTTGCGACGGGCGTTGAGCAAGGACTACAATCTACCAGACGGGGGTGAGGCATGAAAATCGCCATTATCGGGGCCGGAGCCATGGGCTCGATCTACGCCGCGCGCTTTGCTCGGGCCGGGCACGAGGTCTGGGCGGTTGATTTGTGGCAGCAACACGTGGAGGCCATCAACCGCGACGGGCTGACCGTGGACGGGCCGGACGGGCGCATCCAGACCCGCCAGGTGACGGCGGTCTTGGATCTGGCCCAGGCGGCGGGCTGTCAGCTCTACGTCATAGCCACCAAGGCGTCGGGGGTAGCAGACGCTGCCCAAACCATTGCGCCGCTGCTGCGCGCGGGCGATCAGGTGGTGACCATCCAAAATGGTCTTGGAGCGGGCGCGCGCATCGCTGAACACCTGCCAAGCGAGCAGGTCTTGCTTGGCGTCGCCGAAGGCTTTGGCGCGGCCATGGTGGGGCCGGGGCGTGCTCAGCACACCTCGATGAAGCGCATCCGCTTGGGCAGGATGGACGGCGGGTTGGACGCGGGCCTAGAGCAGCTGGTCGCGGTTTGGCAGAGCGCGGGTTTCGACGCCCAAGCCTATGCGGACATTGAGCAGCTCATCTGGGAAAAGCTGCTCTGCAACGTCACCTTGTCGGGGCCGTGCACGGTTTTTGGCTGCCAGGTGTCTGACCTGATGGCCGACGAGCAGCGTTGGGCCAGGGCTTTGGGTTGCATGCTGGAAGCCTACGCTGTGGGACAGGCGCGGGGAGTGCGTTTCAGTTTCGATGACCCGGTGGCCTACGTCACCGATTTTGCCAAGCGTGTCGGCACGGCCAAGCCCTCCATGCTGCAAGACCACGAGGCCAGGCGGCCGTCTGAGTTGGACGCCATCAACGGCGCCATTCCGCCGCTGGCCCGCAGCCTAGGTATCGCCAGCCCGCACAATGATGCGATCTGCGCTGAGATCCGGGCGCGCGAGGCGGCATTCGTCTAGCCGCAGCGGCGTCAGATGGAACGCCTGCCCAACGCGCGGAAAGAGCCTTGACCTGGGCGACCCAGCGGCTCCAGACTGGCCGCCTTGGCGTATCGCTCACTTGCCCAAAAAGGTTCAGCCATGAAGCGCGTGTTTGTGCTCAATCCCAATTCCTCGCGCGCGATCACGGCCTCCATATCGGACTGTCTAGAGCGTCTGCGCCGCACCACTGCGCACCAGATTGATTGTGCCGAGTTGGCAGGCGCGCCGCTGGGGATCGAGAGCGATGCGGATGTGACGCTCGCGGCTCACCTGGCAGAAGAGCGCATCTTGGCCGAGACTTGCGATGCTGCGGTTATCGCCTGCTTTTCGGATCCGGGCTTGCAGACCATTCGCGCCAAAGCATCGCTACCGGTGTTCGGGATCGCTGAGGCGGCCTATTGTTCGGCGCTGTTGCTGGGCCATCGCTTCGGCGTGATATCGCTGAGACCGGCCTCCATTGCGCGCCACGCCCGCCAGATCGAGGGGCTTGCCTTGAGCGCGCGCTTGGCGGGCGACCGCTCGATCGGTATGAGCGTTGCGGACGGCAACCAGCCCCAGGCGCTGGCAACAATCATTCAGGTTGGCAGGCAGTTGCGCGATGACGACGGCGCAGATGTCCTAATCTTGGGCTGTGCGGGGATGGGCGGGCATCGCGCCGCGCTGCAGGACCGCTTGGGCCTGCCCGTCATCGACCCGGTGCAGGCAGCAGTCGCAGCGGCGCTCACGGCTCTGGATTTGGGCTATAGCACGACGCCAAAACAAGGAGCAGACTAACCGATGGATCGGATTATCAGGGGCACGTTGGTCACGCCGCAGGGGCTGTTGGAGCGCGGTTGGCTGGCGATCCAGGGCGAGACCATCGCCGCCATGGGGCAGGGCGCGGCACCCTCAGCGGCCGAGGAGCAAGACTGGGGCGAGGCTCTGATCTTGCCCGGCGTGATCGACGGCCAGACCCACGCCACATCCTGCAA
>CAZHYF010000271.1:0-3596 GCA_964536635.1 uncultured Rhodospirillaceae bacterium
CTGATTTTCTTACGCAAGTCCATGCTCTCTCGTGTTGCCACTCATTCGCGGCTTGCTCTAGGCCTGGTCTTGATCCAACCGCAGCACCACCATGGCCTCAAGGTGGGCTGACCAGAGGAACTGATCGAAGCCTTGCGCCCAATCCAGGCGATACCCCGCCTCAGCGAAAGGGGCCAAGTCGCGTTGCAGCGTGGCGGGGTTGCAGGACACCGCCACCACCAGCGGCACTCGGGCAGCGGCGATCTGAGGCGCTTGGGCTTTGGCTCCGGCGCGCGGCGGGTCAAAGACGAGCGCCTGGCACTTCGCCAGCTCCTTGCCTTGTAGCGGCCAGGCCTCCAGGTCGCGCCGCTCGACCGACAGGCGGTCAGTAAGCTGGCTACGCTTGGTGGCCAGCTCCAGTGCGTCCAGCGCCGGGCCGTCGCCTTCGACCGCCAGGACGCGGCGCGCGCGCGCCAACAGCGGCAAGCTGAAGCTGCCCAGCCCCGAGAACAAGTCGATGGCCAGATCAACGGCGGGCTCAACGGCCTCAAGCAGCGCGGCGGTCATAGCGGCTTGGATTTCGCCGCTGGCTTGCAAGAAGGCGCCCGGCGGGACGGAAACCTGGGCCGCCGCCGCGCCGTTGCCGAGCTGCAAGACCGGCTGACGCCGCGTGATCAAGGGATCGTTGTTCCAGACCAGGCGCGCCAAGTCGCATTCATTGACCAGGTCTGCGACCGCCAGATGGTCACGGGCACCGCTATCGCGCGACGACAAGACTTGCAGATCGAGGCCAGAATCGGTCTCGCAGAGCAGAAACTTGGCGTTGGCTCCCGCTGCGAGGGTCGCCTCGGCAAAGCGACGCAGCGCGGGCAGGCAGTCAAACAGGCGTGGGCGCAGGATGTGGCAGGTCTCGATATCGACAAGCTGGCTGGAGGCGCGGGCGCGAAAACCCAGGCTCAGTTTGCCTTGGCGGCTCTTCTCGGCACTGAGCGTCGCGCGTCGCCGTGAGCGCTCGGGCGCTTGCACCAGCGGGCGCAATTCGGGATCAGCAAAGCCTGCACGTTGCAGACAGGCGCGCAGGCGCTCTTGCTTCCAATCCAGATAGGAGGCAGCCTGCCAGTGCTGGAGCTGGCAGCCACCGCAAAGCCCGAAGTGCGGGCAGGCAGGCTCGATGCGCTCGGGCGAGGCTTCCAGCAGTTCAAGCGGCTGGGCCTCGGCCCCGGCTGCTTTGGCCTGCAAGATTTTCACGGACAGCCGCTCGCCTGGCAGGCTGAAGGGCACAAAGATGGGCTGGCCAGTCAAATCATCGCTGGCGAGGCCATCGCCGCGTGCGCCGATGCTGGTGACCGTTACGGTCTGTTGCTTGCCGCCGGTGCGGCGCGCTTTTCGGCTCATGCTTGGCTCTCCTGTTCGGCTGGGACTGGGGTGTCTGCGCCGCCCTCGGCCATGGCGCGGAAATCCTCTTCGCTGAGAATAGCAACGCCCAGCTCGCGGGCCTTGGTGGCCTTGGAGCCCGCATCGGCTCCGATTACCACGAAACCCGTCTTCTTGGATACGGAGTTCGAGACCTTGGCGCCCAAACGCTCGGCCCAGGCCTTGGCCTCAGGTCGGCTCATGGTGGTCAAGGTGCCGGTGAAGACCAGGGTCTTGCCAGCAAAGGGCGAGGCGTCAGCCGTTGGAGCTTCAACGTCCTGAACCTCCATCAGCGCCCCCAGCGCCTCGACGACAGCGCGATTGCCCTCGTTGGCGAAGAAGGCTTGCAGCTCATCCACCACGGCGGCGCCGAAGCTGTCGATGTTCAAAAGCTCGGCGCGCACGGCTTCATCGCCCTCGGCCAGCTTGGCCATGGCGGCCTGCCAGGCTTCGAAGCTGGTGTAGTAGCGCGCCAGCAGCTTGGCCGAAGCCGCGCCCACCTGGCGGATCCCGAGGCCGAAAATCAAGCGATCGAGCCGGGCGCTGCGCGCGGCCTCGATGGCGGCGCTCAGCTTGGCGACCGATGTGGCGCCCCAACCCTCCATGGCGCGCAGGGTCTCGGCCTGTTGCGGTAGCGCGAAGACGTCCACCGGCGAGTGTAGCCAGCCAAGATCAGCAAACAATTCCACGTTCTTGTCGCCAAATCCGTCGATATCCAGCGCATCGCGGGAGACGAAATGCTTGAGACGCTCGACGCGCTGGGCGGTGCAGATCAGCCCGCCGCTGCAACGCGCGACGGCTTCGCCCTGTGGTTTTTCAATCGGGCTATCGCAGACGGGGCAGGTCTGAGGAAAATCAAATGGCTGAGAAGCCTGGTCTCGCTTGTCGAGCAAAACCTCCACCACCTGCGGGATCACATCGCCCGCGCGCTGGATGACCACCCAATCCCCAGGGCGGATGTCCTTGCGCCGAATTTCGTCCTCGTTGTGCAAGGTGGCGCGCGCGACCACGACGCCGCCGACGGTGATGGGCTCCAGGTTTGCGACCGGGGTAATGGCGCCGGTGCGGCCCACTTGAACCGTGATCTCGTTGAGGCGGGTCACGGCGCGCTCGGCCGGAAACTTGTGCGCGATGGCCCAGCGCGGGGCGCGGGCTACAAAGCCCAGACGTTCTTGGAAGCTGTAGTCATCGACCTTGTAGACCACACCATCAATGTCATAGCCCAGCGTCGCGCGCTGGCCTTGGATCTCGGCGTAGACCGACAGCAGGTCGGCAACGCTCTGGCAGGCACGGGTCAGGGGATTGACGCTGAAGCCCCAAGCGCCGAGCTGGTCCAGTAGGTCGGCGTGGGAGCCCATCTCCAGACCCTCCAGCGCGCCGTGCGAATAGGCGAAGAAGCGCAGCGGGCGCTGAGCCGTGATACGTGGGTCAAGCTGGCGCAGCGAGCCCGCCGCCGCGTTGCGCGGGTTGGCGAATTCAGGCTTGCCCGCCTCGCGCAGGCCTGCGTTCATAGCGGCAAAATCGTCACCGCGCATGTAGACCTCGCCGCGCACCTCCACCACCGCCGGAGCGCCATCGCCCAACGACTTGGGCACATCGGGCAGGGTGAGAATGTTCGCGGTGATGTCCTCGCCTTCCTGACCATCGCCGCGGGTGGCGGCCTGCACCAGCCGACCCTTTTCGTAGCGCAGGTTGGCCGACAGTCCGTCAATTTTGGGCTCGGCGATGATGGTCAGCCCCTGACCGTCCTTAAGGCTCAAGAAGCGGCAGATGCGGTCATAGAAGTCTTGCACGTCCTCGGCGTCAAAGGCGTTGGACAAGGACAGCATGGGGATGGCGTGGCGGACCTTCTTGAAGCCCGAGCGCGGCGTTGCGCCCACCCGCTTGTTAGGGCTGTCGCGGCGCACCAACTTGGGAAAGTGTTCCTCGATGGCGTCGTTGCGGCGGCGCAGAGCGTCATAATCGGCGTCGCTGATGCTGGGCGCGTCGTCTTGATAATAGCGCTTGTCGTGCTCGGCAATGATGGCGGCGAGCTGTGCCAGCTCTTGGGCTGCTTCCAGGCTCGACAGCTCGTCAACGGGGCGCGGGTCGGTCATGGCGGTTGGCTCGGGCAGTGAAAGGGGCGGGTGGCGGGCGAGCCGCGCGAGGGTCTCGCTTTCTACGCCAAGCGTGACCGATGGTCCAGGCTTGGCGCGTGTCCTGGT
>CAZHYF010000272.1:0-3575 GCA_964536635.1 uncultured Rhodospirillaceae bacterium
GCATTGGCATAGCCGATGTCTTCGCGGATCACCGGAAAATTGCGTGCATCACCACTGGCCATGGCTGCGAACACGGCCTCGATGGCTTTGAAGGCAGACGGGCGATCGATCAGCGCCGGGATATCTTGTTCGGCAACGATATACATCAGTAGGCCTTTCCGCGTGCAGACACCGGCCACACCACCTCGACCTTGCCGTTGCGCACACCGACGTACCAGTCGTGGACGTTGGCGGTCGGATCGCAGTGGCCCGGCACCAAGCGCAGCTTGTCGCCGACCTTCAAAGCGCCCTGCGGGTCTTCGATCACACCATGCTCGTCCGAGCACTTGATGTAGGTCACGTCATCGCGGCCATAGACCACCGGCAGGCCGCTATCGACCGACTGAGCCTTCAAGCCCGCATCGCAAATCGCCTTGCTGTCCTTGGCGTGGCTCATGACTTGGGTGAGAATGAAGAAGGCGTTTTCCCACTCGCCCTGGTCGATGCGCTTGCCGTCCTTGTCCAGGATGCGGCCATAGTCAGCGTCCATGAAGGCGTAGGAGCCGCACTGCAACTCGTTGTAAACGCCCGAATTTGACTCGAAATAGTAAGAGCCCGTGCCGCCGCCCGAGACCAGCTCGCAAGCAATGCCTTCGCCCTTCAGGCCCTCAACGGCGTCTTTGACCATGGCGATGGCGATATCCAGCTTGGCCTTGCGGTCCTCGTAGGAGTCCATGTGCTGCATCGCGCCCTGGTAGGCCTGGATGCCGCTGAACTTGAGGCCCTCGGCAGCTTCAACCGACTTGGCAATCTCCACAACCGCAGGCGTGGTGGTCACACCGCAGCGCCCTGCCCCGCAGTCGATTTCGACAAAGACTTCCAATTGCGTGCCGTGCTTTTGCGCCGCCGCTGACAGCTCGGCGACATTGGCCAGGTCGTCAACACAAACGATGATGCGCGATCCCAGCTTGGGCAGGCGCGCCAAACGGTCGATCTTGCGCGGGTCGCGAACCTGGTTTGAGACCAGCACATCCTTGATGCCACCGCGCACAAAGACCTCAGCCTCTGAGACCTTCTGGCAGCAAACGCCAATCGCGCCGCCCAGCTTTTCTTGCAACTTGGCGACATCGACCGACTTGTGCATCTTGCCGTGCACCCGGTGGCGCATGCCGTGCGCCTTGGCGTAGTCGCCCATCTTGACGATGTTGCGCTCTAGAGCGTCCATATCCAACACCAAACAGGGGGTCTGAATGTCCGCCTCGTCCATTCCGGGCAGAGCGGGGACATCAAAGCCGACCTCAAGGCCTTCCAGGTTTGTCTGCATATTCATGGGTGTGTTCCTTTTGCTGTTCGTTGGCCTGGCTGCATTCCAGCCAGCCTGTTCGTCTTGTTGTTTTTCAGGCTAGGACTGCCAAGGCAGCCTGTCCAAATCGACATTTCCACCGGTGATAATGACACCGACCCGCTTGCCTTCAAACAGAGGACGGTTCTTCAGGATCGTGGCCAAGGGCACCGCGCTTGAAGGCTCGGCAACGATCTTCATCCGCGCCCAGATCAGGCGCATAGCGTCGATGATCTCTTGTTCCGAAGCGGTCAAAATGTCGGTGACGTGGTTCTTCACGAAGTGCCAGGTCAAGTCCTTCAACGGCACCTTTAGGCCATCGGCCACCGTCACCGGCGCATCGTCGGCGATAATGTGGCCAGCCTTGAAACTGCGCGCAGCATCGTCGGCTTGCTCGGGCTCGGCGGCGTAGATCTTGATATCTGGGCGCAGGTTCGACAGGGTCAGGCAGGTGCCCGAGACCATGCCGCCACCGCCAATCGGCGCAATCACGGCGTCCAGATCTTCGACCTGCTCGATCAACTCCTTGGAGCAAGTCCCCTGCCCTGCGATGATGCGCGGATCGTTATATGGGTGCACGAAGTCAGCGCCCGTGCGTGCGTGGACCTCGGCAAACACCGCCTCACGCGATGAGGTCGAGGGCTCGCACTCGGTGATGGTGCCGCCGTAGCCGATCACCGCGTCCTTCTTGGCCTGGGGCGCAGTGCGCGGCATGACCACATGGCAAGGAATGCCCCGCCGCCCGGCGGCATAGGCCAGGCTCAGCGCGTGGTTGCCCGAGGAGTGGGTTGCAACGCCGATCTTGGCCTTTTCGTCATCCAGACCAAAGACCGCATTGCAGGCGCCGCGCACCTTGAATGCCGCCGCCTTTTGCAGGTTTTCGCACTTGAAGAACAGTTCAGCACCCGTCATCGCGTTGATGAAGCTGGAGGTCAGCACCGGGGTGTGATGGATGTAGGGCTTGATCCGCTCGTGAGCGATCAGCATGTCTGCCAGGGTTGGAATGATCATGTCGCTCATGACTAGGCTGCCTGCAATTGAGGTTGAGACTTGGGCGCACGGAACAGACGCTGAGCGGCGGCAACACCGCTGCCCAGGGCGATGTCCGCACCCATGTCCACCAGGGCCATCTCAGCCACCGCCAGGCCTGCCAGAGCCTGCGCTTCGGTCAACATGCCCAAATGGCCAATACGGAACAGCTTGCCCGCAACGTCGCCCAGGCCCGCGCCAAACGAAACACCATAGGCTTCATCAGCGTGGCTCACCAAAGCGTTGCCGTCAATGCCTTGGGGAACCATGATGGCGGTCACCGTGTCGGAATAGAGATCGGGCGAAACCGCGCTGAACCCCAAGCCCCAAGCGCTGGCAGCCGCGCGCACGGCCTCGGCCATGCGGTGGTGGCGCGCAAAGACCTGCTCCAGACCCTCGTCGAGCAGCATGGTCGATGAGGTCAGCAGGCCGTTCAACAAGCCAACCGATGGCGTATAGGGGTAGCCTGCCTGCGGGTTGAGGGTCAGCATGTCTTGGAAGTCGAAATAGAAACGCGGCTGCTTGGCCTGCTTCATGGCCGCCAGCGCCTTTTGGCTGATGCCGACGATGGCCAGGCCTGCGGGCAGCATGAAGCCCTTCTGGCTGCCGGTGACCGCAACATCAACGCCCCACTCATCCATGCGGAAATCCATCGAGGCAATCGAGCTAACGCCGTCAACCAGCAGCAAAGCAGGGTGATTGACCGTGTCCATCGCTTTGCGCAAACCCGCCAGGTCGCTGCGCACACCCGTTGCGGTCTCGTTGTGGGTAGCAAGAACCGCCTTGATGGTGTGGGTCTTGTCGTCGGCAAGCGCTTGCGCAAAGGCCTCAACGGGCAGACCCTCGCCCCAAGGCCGCTTGATTTCGATCACGCTCAGGCCCAGGCGGCGGCTCATGGCGACCCATTTACGGCTGAACATGCCGACGTCGGCGGCCAGCACGGTATCGCCGGGGCTCAGCGTGTTGGAGAGCGCCGCTTCCCAGCCGCCAGTACCAGAGCCCGGGAAGATCACCACCTCCCCGCTTTGGGTCTTCAAGACCTGCTTTACGTTGGCGAGCGCGGGCAGCAAGATGTCCTTGAAGCGCGCCGAGCGATGATCCAGCGTCGGGATATCACAGGCTCGGCGGATGCCCTCGGGAATGTTGGTGGGACCGGGAATGAAAACGGGATTCTGACTGGACATAAGCGCCTCGCAATTGACTTTCACCGACCATAGGTCCGCGC
>CAZHYF010000273.1:0-3558 GCA_964536635.1 uncultured Rhodospirillaceae bacterium
GAGGAACTGCCACTCGCCTACTGTGGTACAACAGCCGCCTTTACGCCCATCCACCAAGCCTATGATGCTTTGGCAGAAACCGTCATGACCGACCTCGGTCTTAGCAAATAGTGCGCAAGTGAGGCCCTGAAACATGCAAATAGACACCCTGATCGCAGCGCTAGAGCAGCTCAAGGCCGCCGCCAAAGGCAACCCCAGCACGACCGGCGGCTTTACCGGCCAGAAGGGCCTGTTCGACAAGGCCATTCGCGCGCTTGAGCCCTATGCATCGCGATCGCTCGCAGAGGCGGTTGCGGAACTAAACGAAGCAGCCAAGCCGAAGAAGCCCGCGCGCAAACCCAAAGCCAAAGCAGCGCCGAAAACCAAGATCGACACGCTTCTGGTTCAGCGCTATCAGGAGGCGCTGGAATTTGCGGTCGCTCAGGGCTATGAGCAAGCCCGCGCAGTGCAGGACAGGCTGAAAGCCGACAAGGCCGCCAAGTTGCCCGAGCTAAGGGCCCTTTGCGAGGCCTTCGTAGGCTCCAGCGCCGGCATCAAGTCCAAGGCCGCCGCCCTTGGCCGGATCGACAAGGCCATCCGCTCGCGCATTTTCAACCGCTAGGCCTTTCCATTGGCGCGCGGCGAGCCTGCGGTGACATTTCCCGCATTGACCCGTTGGCGCGCCTCGCCTACACCGCTGCCATGCTGATCAATTTTACGCCTGACCAAGTCGCTTGGGACAAAGCCGCAGACGGCTTGGTGCCCGCCCTCATCCAAGACGCCGACACCGGCCAAGCGCTGATGCTGGGCTACATGTCGCGTGCCTCCTTGCAAGCCACCATCGACAGCGGCAAGGCAACCTTCTTCTCGCGCTCCAAGCAACGGCTTTGGACCAAGGGCGAGAGCAGCCAGAACTATCTGCTGGTGCAAGATATCCGCTTGGACTGCGACGCTGACACCCTGCTGGTCAAGGCGCGCCCGCAAGGCCCGACCTGCCACACCGGCAACCATACCTGCTGGGCCGAGCAGCCCGCTGGCCGCACCGCCTGGCTCAGCCACCTGGAGGCCATCGTCCAGAAGCGCGCCAAAGCTGACCCGCAAGACTCCTATACCGCCAGCCTGATGGCGCGCGGCACCAAACGCATCGCGCAAAAAGTCGGCGAAGAGGGCGTGGAGACCGCCTTGGCTGCCATGGCCAAGGATCGCGAGGAGCTGATCAACGAGTCCGCCGATCTGCTGTTCCACCTGACGGTCTTGCTCTACGACGCTGGGCTGTGCCTGGACGACGTGGTGGCCTGCCTGCAAGAGCGGCACAAAGGCTAGACCCAGGCCTGTTGGACGGGCCGCCCCAAACGCCGCCGCGCGCATGTTACAAAGCAGAAACCTGGCCGACACCATCGCGCCACCTTGCTTGGCTATGCATGCGACAGGGGGCTGCCAAGGCGCTCCTTTCCCGAAAGACACAGGAGTGCCCATGCCCCTTTCATCACCAAAAGCCTCGGCCCCCAGAGGGCGCGAATACGGCTGGATCTCCATCACCTTGCACTGGCTGGGTGTCGCTGGTCTGCTGACCGCCTTTATCACCGGTCAAATGACCGAAGACCTGCCGCGCACTGCGCTGCGCGCGGCGCTGGACAACCACATCTTTTGGGCCACGCTGATGGCGGCTCCGATCTTGGCCCGGGTCGTTTGGCGCGCACTGCGCGGCTTTGCGCCGGTCGGCGAGCAGGCTTTCGCCTTAACCTTGATCCAAAAACTGGTGATGTGGGGCTTACTTTTGAGCCTCCTGGTGGCGGTCGGCTCCGGCCTGCTGGCGGTTTGGTCGGGCGGCCGCGCGATTGAGCTGGGCTTTATCAGTCTGCCGTCGCCTTTATCCGCGAACCGCGGCCTGCACGAGATTACGGAGGAAGTCCACGAGGTGGCGGTTCACGCCTGGATCCCCTTGCTGGCGCTGCACGTCTTGGGGGCGCTGAAGCACCTCCTCATTGACCGCGACGGGCGCTTCTTCGCCATCTTCCGGCCAGCAAAATAGCCCGCGCTCCGGCGGGTCAGCAGTTCAGGCACGAAAAAGGGCGGAGCCTCACCAGAGGCCCCGCCCTTTTGCATGGCGTTCGTCTAAGATCGAGCGCTAACGGCGGTAATCTTGACGGTGGTCACGTACTGGCGGTGACCGTTCTTGCGGCGCGAGTTCTGACGGCGACGCTTTTTGAATACGATGACCTTGCGGTCACGGCCCTGGGCGACGATCTCTGCGGTGACGCTTGCGCCATCTACCAGAGGGGCGCCGATCTTGTCGCCAGCGGCCAAAACTTGATCGAAGGTCACGGAAGCGCCGATTTCGCCTTCCAGCTTCTCGACCTGCAACAGGTCACCTTCGTTGACGCGGTATTGCTTACCGCCGGTCTTGATAATTGCAAACATATGGGTCTCCTAACGCTTGCCACGTCTTGTTGAACAACCGTCAGCCTTCTGCGAACCAAGCCTACGCCCACGCGCGAGCGGCCCATGCTGACTGGGAGGCTCCTGGTAGCCCAGCCCATGCGCGGGGTCAATGAGAAAAGCAGGCGAAACAGCCCCGCTCCGTTCGGCACCTCGACGCATCGAAAAATCGAGGCGATTCGCGGCCAAAGCCCGATTGCTTGACCGGTCTGGTGAATAAACGGTGGAAAAGATTCGGGCGCTTTCGCCACATTTGCCCCCGTTGCAGATCTGCAACGCCTCATTTTTTTCTGTTTCGTTGCATTTCGGCAACAAGCGTGCAGGATTGCCACCCACAAAATATGGAAAAACAGTGATTTAGGCCCATTTTTGTAACTCAACCTTAAGTATAACGTTGACCACCCCCTAAGAGCTTGCTACTTACAGTCGTGTCGAAACGGCAATCCCCAGTGACACCTTTAGTCCCCTACTTCGGGTCTCACACGCCGCACCTTCGATTCTTTGTTCATTTGAAATCCCCCACTCGGGTGCTGCTTTTGCAGCACCCTTTTTTTTGCTCTGCATCTGGCGCGCCGCAGGCCGCAGCACCTAAATCAGCGCCGGTGCCAGGCAAGTTCTGCTTCCCCGCGCGTGCTGCTCTGTTAAGACAGACTGACAACGATCGTGAAAAGGAAGGCCGCTATGAGCCAAGTCGAAACCCGCCTGGCAGACATGGGCATCACCATCGGCGCCGCCGCCGCGCCCGCCGCCAAATACGTTCCTTATGTCATCTCGGGCAATCTGATCTACGTCTCCGGCCAGATCCCGGTCGAGAACGGTCAGATCAAGTTCCAAGGCAAGGTCGGCGCGGACATGGATACCGCCACCGCCACCGAGGCCGCGCGGCTTTGCGCCATCAACATCATTGGCCAGCTCAAAGCAGCGGTGGGCGATCTGGACCGCATCACGCGGATTGTGCGCTTGGGCGGCTTTGTCAACTCAACCCCCGACTTTGGCGACCAGCCCGAGGTGATCAACGGCGCCTCCAACCTGATGTTCGACGCCTTCGGTGAGGCGGTGGGCGCGCACGCCCGCGCTGCGGTCTCGGCCGCCGCCCTGCCGCGCGGTGTTGCGGTGGAGATCGACGCCATCGTCGAGTTC
>CAZHYF010000274.1:0-3547 GCA_964536635.1 uncultured Rhodospirillaceae bacterium
CGGTTGGTCGCTTTGGGGCTGCCAGGCTGCAATCCTTACCAACGGCCAATGACGGTGAAAATGGCCCAGAAGTGCAGGGCGCTGCCCGCCAGCACGAAGAGGTGCCAAATGGCGTGATTATAGCGCAACGAGCGCCAGAGGTAGAAGACCACGCCGCCACTATACATCAGTCCGCCAGCAAACAGCAGGGCGACAGTCCACCAACCCAGCGCCGCGACCACCGAGTAGACCCAGAAGATCCCAAGCCAGCCGATGGCCAAATAGAGGCCGGTTAGAACCAGGCTATTGGGGTCAAAATAGGTCAATCGCAGGATGATGCCGATAATGGCCAAAGCCCATATCAAGCCCAAGAGCAGGAGGCTCTTGCTGGGCTCCAGCGACAACAGCAGGATCGGTGTGTAGGTGCCCGCGATTAGGGCGAAAATCATGGACTGATCGACCGCCAGGAACATCAGTTTGACTGGCTTGATCCAGGGCAAGTGAAGAAGGGTCGAGGCGGTATAAGCCAGGATAAGGCTGATACCGAAGACGACCCCGCCCATCAAGCCTTCCGGGGTGCCGTAAAGGACCCCCACGATTGTCAGAGCAATCAGCGCGATCACAGAAAGAACGACGCCAATTGCGTGGGTGACCATGTTCGCGAATTCTTCGTCGCCTCGGTCGAACTTGCCGAAGGAATGGTCCCAAGATGTCAGAGCGGATTTCATGGGCTAACTCTGCGGGCCAGCTCAGAGCTTGGCAAGGCCAAACGCCGCAGGGTTGTTCGATAAGTGCGGGGTTCTACCTAGTTGTCGTCATTATCTAGACAAAAACTGACCACAGACTCGTCCCAAATCGACGCTGACGCGTCAAATAGGTCTATACCAGACTCGCGACGCAATCGATCAGCCAGCATAGAAGTCAGCACGAATTGTAACGCATCGCTAGCTTGGTCTTGCAAATCGCCCAATGCAGGCAACAAGGCTTCGGCGGTCAGCGGGGGCTCCAGCTCACTGGCTTCCCACAGGCTGCGCTCGTGTGGGTCGATGCGTCCGGTGGACACGCAAGCGCTTGATCCGGCGTCGGTTTCCTCGCCAAGCTCGACATGGAGGCGCCGCAACAAGACCCCATCATCGGCAAACAAGAGCCCAAAGGTTTGGGCTGCTGGGTCCAGATGAAACACCGTCAGCCGATCGGCGGGAAAGGCTTCGTCCAGGGCTTCAAAGGGGTCATCCCCGGTGCCTTGCCAAGCCGTCAGCTTTTGGCTGACATCTTCGGCGACGATCAGCGCTGTGTGATCCTTGATCCAGACCGACAGAGTTTCAAAGCGCGCGGGCAGGGTGTCGGCCAAGCACTCTTGCCCCAGCGGATCAAAGGGCAGTGCTTGCCCCACCTCGTCGCAGCACAGCGCATCGCGCAGCGCCTCGGCGCTGGTGGCAGCCTCCAAGCCTTGCAGATATATGAGCGAGAGCGGCAGCGGGAGGGCGTTGAACATGTGCTGCCCGCTTAGGCTTGCTGCGCGTCCGCGCCATCACCGGCTGCGTCACCGGCCGCATTCCCGGTGACCGTGGCTCGGAAGGCTTCAAAGAAGTCATCCGCCAACTTCTTGGCAGTCCCCTGGATGAGGCGACCGCCGATCTGAGCCAGTTTGCCGCCGACCTTGGCATCCACGTCATAGCTGAGCTGTGTCCCAGGGGTGCCGTCGTCATCCTGGCCGTCTTCCAACCGCACTTCGGCCTGGCCGCTGGCAAAGCCTGCCACGCCGCCCTTGCCGCTGCCGGTAATGGTATAGGAGTTCGGCGGATTTAGGTTTTCCAAGCTAATCGCGCCCTTGAACTTAGCCTTAACCGGGCCGACTTTTACGGCTGCGGTTGCTTCGAATTCGGTGGGACTGGTTTGCTCCAACTCCTCGCATCCTGGCACGCAGGCGCGCAAGACGTCAGGGTCGTTCAGAGCCTGCCAAACGGTTTGCTTGTCGGCTGCAATAAAGTAGCTGCCAGAGATGTCCATGAGTGTCCTCCGTCACGGGCTATCCAGGGGGGTTGCAAAGCTGCGAACCAAGGTTTGCGACAGTGCTTGCAAAATATTCATCGCTTGTCTATACCCAGCTTTCCTTGCTGTTCAGCGGGCCAAAAAGGCATGCCTGCTAACGCAACTTTCCCACGAAAAATGGAGAGAAAAATGCCTAAAATGAAAACCAAGTCGGCGGCGAAGAAACGCTTCACCACGACCGCCACTGGTAAGTTCCGCATGCGTCCGGCCAACAAGCGCCACATGCTGCGTCGTCGTTCTCAGAAAATGAAACGCCATGCTCGGGGTTCAGAAATCGTCAAAGCCTGCGATTCTATCCTGCTGCGCGTTTACATGCCTTACCACCGTTAAGCGAAGAGGAAGTCCGACATGGCACGAGTAAAACGGGGCGTCACCTCCCACGCCCGTCATAAGGCGGTCCTGAAGCTCGCACGTGGTGCGCGCGGCCGTCAAGCCAACACCATCCGCGTTGCTCGCCAGCGCGTTGAGAAGAACCAGCAGTACGCCTACCGCGACCGCCGCAACCGGAAGCGCGATATGCGCGGCCTGTGGATTCAGCGCATCAACGCCGGCGTTCGTCCTTTTGGTCTGAACTACAGCCAGTTCATGGGTGGTTTGCACCACTTGGGTATCGAGCTGGATCGTAAGGTTCTGGCAGACATGGCGGTCTATGAAACCGAAGCCTTTGGTGCCATTGCCCAGAAGGCCAAAGACTTCATGGACAAGCACAACAACGATGCCCGCGCCAAAGCTGAAGAGCTGCGCAAGGCTTCTGGCAATCTGAGCCGCGCCGAATTGGCTGCTCAAGCCTAAGGCTGAGCGTCGCGCGTCACACGCAGACAAAAAAGGGGAGCCCAACGGCTCCCCTTTTTTTGTTTGGAACGGCGATGTGGGCCCCGGGTTTCAGGGCCGCAGCATCGTTTCAGTTTACTGCTGCACCACGATCTTTGTGCGCTTGGGTCCGTAGGCGCGGACCATGTTATAGAAGCGGTAGGCCTGCAAAGGGGTCAAGCGGATGCAGCCATGTGAGGCGGGTACACCACCGGGGCCGCCAACCGATTGGTGAATGGCATAACCGCCGTGGAAGAAGACCGCGTAGTGCATGGGGGCATCATCGTAGGTCTTTGAGAAGTAGCGCTCATAGATGCGCGTCGGTCGATAGCTGCCCGTGGGGGTCTCAAAGCCTTTCTTGCCCGAGGAAATGCGCCAGCAAAAGGAGCGCTTGTCTGTACGCTCGATGCACATCTCTTGATCGGACAGATCAATGACAGCCTTCATCTGGCCGTCTGTGATGGTGTTGGTGTACTCGCCCGGCACCCGCTCGATGCTGGAGTATTTGGTTTTGAAGGTCGTGCCGGCCTGAGCGGTGGATGCCATAAGCAAGCAGGCCAGAGTGAGAACAAGGTTTCGCATAGGTCTCTTTAGGGCTGTGGTGATTGGGACTGCTTGCCATCTAACCGCCATTTTGGGCAAAATTTTGCAGAATGGTATGCAGCGGGGATAAGTTGCGGCGCAATCCTCACTGCGATCAACCTTA
>CAZHYF010000275.1:0-3538 GCA_964536635.1 uncultured Rhodospirillaceae bacterium
GCAACTTCGACCGAGCCCGACATCTGCATGACGCTGGCCTTGATGCCCTGTTCCTTGAAATAGCGCTGCAAAATCAAGGGGTAGGAGGTGGCGAGGCTCTTGCCCTCTAGGTCTTTGGGAGAGCGCAGCGGGCCGTCCTTGGGTGTTGCCAGACAGAGGCGGCAGAAGGAAAAGCCCAAGCGGCGCACCAGGCTCACCGGTGCTTCGGGCGCATCGAGTTGCCATTCGGCATAGACGTTTTCACCAACAATGCCGATGTCCGCCACGCCCGTAGCAACGAAGTGCGGAATGTCGTCATCGCGCACCAACAGCAAGTCGATCGGCAGGTTGCGGGCGCGCTGGAACAGCGTGGTCTTTGAGCGTGAGGGCAGGCGTAGGCCAGCCGCTTGCAGCAGCTCATTCGAGCCTTCGGCCATGCGGCCGGATTTTTGGATCGCAATCCTGAGGCGTTGGGTGTCCATCATGTGTCCTGTTGCGTGTCGTGTGGCGGGCTGCGCTTAGTCGTCCTTGGGCTGGACAGGAGCTTGGTCATCCAAGCGGTCCAGAACCAGGCGGTAGCCCTGATGAGGTTCGGTGGTCAAGAAGCGCGCGACGCGACCAATAGTCGTGGTCGAAACGCCTGTTAAGTCGTTGATCTGACGGTAGGAAAGCTGGCCTTCGTCCAACAAGCGCGCGACATGCCAGCGCTCGGCCAGCGCGCGCAGCTCGGCAGGCGAACAGAGGTCGATCAAGAAGCGCTTCATCTCGGTCGGCGACTGGCAAAGGCTGAGGGCTTGGCTCAGCTCGTTCAGGCGCTGGTCGGCAGAAGCGAGCGCGGCGGCGTCTAGGGCGGCGTTGGGCATGGGCAGGTGCATATCGAAAATGTGTTAGCGTGCTAACACGATGTGTGCCAGCTTGCTAATACAGTCACGCGGGAAAAACAAGCCCTTTGTGAAACTTTTTCACCAGAGTCTTCCAGCTATTCCGCGCTCAACGCTTGGCTGCCAGACGCAGGTTGGTTTCAGATTCGCCGATGCCTTCGATCACCCGCATCGCGTCCAGTGCGCGGTCAAAGCGCTCCAGGTTTGGCGCAGCGATCTCCACCATCAGATCCCACTTGCCGTTGGTCGAATAGATGTCTTGCACCTCGGGGATGAGCCGCAATTGTTGGACGATGCGCCCTGTCTTGTGACCCAAAATCTTGACCAGTGTGATCCCCGAGACCTGCGGGCGCCCCAGGTCACTGTCCAACTTGACAGTGAAATTCAAGATCTTGCCGCTGGCTTGTAGGCGCTCCATGCGCGTGCGAACCGTCGCCCGTGTGACCTTGAGCTGGCCTGCCAGGGTAGCCAGAGAGGCGCGTCCATCGCGGCGCAATAGCTCGATAAGTTCGAGGTCCAGTTTGTCCAAAATGGTCGATGGCATTGTACAAAGCGTCCGAATTGCTGCGCAAATTGTTTACCATGGCGGCTATTCGCTTTGCAAATAAATCGACATCTTGGCGCAAATCGAGTCTTCCGCTGACAGGAGCTTTTGTGGCGTCTTCCGTTGATTGTCATCTTTTGGGTTTGGCCTTGCATCAGGGCGCGCGCCGGCGGGGCACCATCATGGGCCCAGAGGCTCTGCGCACCGCAGGTTTGCAGGCCGCCCTTGAGGAGCTGGGCTTGACCTGCCAGGACGCTGGCGATGTCGCCGCGCCCCTTAGCCCCAGCGCTGCACAGCACAGCAACGCTGCGCTCTATGCTCTGCCCGAGGTGGCGGCCTGGACCGCTGCCATCAGCGCCAAGGCCGAGGCACTGGCCGACCAGGGCGGCGTTCCAGTCTTCATGGGCGGCGATCATGCGCTGTCTGCGGGCAGTGTTTCCGGCATGCAGGCGGCAGCCGTCAAGGCGGGCAAACCCCTGTTCGTTTTGTGGCTGGACGCGCACTCCGACTACCACACGCTCGACACCACCCAGAGCGGCAACTTGCACGGCACGCCCTTGGCCTACCTGACCGGCAAGCCCGGCTTTGAGGGCTATTTCCCGCCCATGGCGCAGCCCGTGCCGCAGAGCCAGGTCGGCATCCTCGGTCTGCGTTCGGTTGATCGCGAGGAGCGCTGCGCTCTGGCGCGCACCGACATGTGGATCCACGACATGCGCTCCATCGACGAGCACGGCATCGTGCGTCCCCTGAAGGGCTTCTTGCAGCGCGTTGCCGATGCCAAGGGCTGGCTGCACGTTAGCCTGGATCTGGACTTCCTTGACCCCGGTCTGGCGCCGGGCGTTGGCACACCGGTTCCTGGCGGTGCCAGCGAGCGCGAGGCGCACTTGGTTATGGAGCTGATCCATGAGTCCGGCTTGCTGCGCTCCTTGGATTTGGTCGAGCTCAACCCCTTCCTGGATCACGCGGGCCGCTCTGCCAACCTGTTGGTGGACCTGACCGCTAGTCTTTTTGGCCGCCGAATTACGGATGCCGCCTAACCCCTTTGTCGCTTTCTTCGTCGGAGAAAACCTATGAAATCCCTGAATACCGTTCCTTTCGTTAGCGTTGAGAACATGATGCGTTTGGTGCTCGATCTGGGCGTCGAGACCTGCATCGAGCAAATCGCAGGCTATATCGAAGAAGACTTTGCCAAGTGGCCGCTGTTTGACAAAATCCCGCGGGTGGCCTCGCACTCACACGAGGGCGTCATCGAGCTGATGCCGACTTCAGACGGCGTGGACTACAGCTTCAAGTACGTCAACGGCCACCCCAAGAACACCAAGAGCGGCCTGCAAACGGTCACGGCCTTTGGCCTGCTGGCTTCGGTCGATACCGGCTATCCGGTGTTGATGACCGAGATGACGCTGCTGACCGCTTTGCGCACCGCTGCGACCTCGGCCGTGGCGACCCGTGCCCTGGCACCCAAGGGCGCCGACACCTTGGCCCTGATCGGCAATGGCGCGCAATCTGAGTTCCAGGCGCTGGCGCTGAAGGCCATGTGCGGCATCACCAAACTGCGCCTCTATGACATCGACCGCAGCGCAAGCGTGAAGTGTGCGGCCAACCTGGCCAACACCGGCCTGGAGATCAGCATCTGCGACAGCGCTCAGGCGGCGGTGGAAGGCGCCCAGGTCATCACCACTTGCACCGCTGACAAGCAGTACGCGACCATCTTGTCTGACAACATGGTCGGCAGCGGTCAGCACATCAACGCCATCGGTGGCGACTGCCCCGGCAAGACCGAGCTGCACAAAGACGTGCTGCTGCGCAGCGACATCTATGTTGAATACCCCGAGCAGACCCGCATTGAAGGCGAGATTCAGCAGCTCGACGCGGATTATCCCGTCAAGGAGCTGTGGCAGGTATTGACCGGTCAAATCCAGGGCCGCGAAAGCGCGGACGCCCTGACCTTGTTCGACGGTGTTGGCTTTGCGATCGAGGACTTCTCGGCCCTGCGTTGGTTGCGCGATGCGCTGCAATTGAGCGGGCGCTACACCGACCTCGATATGATTGCCGATCCGGACGAGCCGCGCGATCTCTACGGCATGGTCATGCGCGAAGTCGAGCGTATGGCAAACGAACGCGCCGCCGCCTA
>CAZHYF010000276.1:0-3528 GCA_964536635.1 uncultured Rhodospirillaceae bacterium
GATCTCTATAACGGCCAGCCGGGCAGTGCTGCACTGGCAGGCGGCAGCCTCAAGTCGCCGGGCCTGAAGCGCAACCCCCTAGCTGGCTTCGATTTGTCCTCCAAGTGGATCATGCCAGCGGCCTCGATTGCCGTGAGCGTGTTGGTCCTGGCGGTCTTGCTGTATCTCTTCAACCCCTTTGCAGGCAATCCGCTGGAAACGCCCGAGAGCATTGCTGCGGTTGAGACCATGTTGGCCGGATTGGACATCGACCCAGGCCCACAGGACGGCATCGCTGATGACGCCTATCGCTTGGCCATCGTCGAGTTCCAAGAGATGCATGGCCTGGCGCAGACCGGTGAGCTGACGCCCGAAGTCTTCCAGGAAATGACAGCGATTTACGAGCTGTCGAACCTCTAGCGCAAATCCCAAACTCTTGGGATCAAGAGCGCCAAGGTCGCTTGGGGTGACTTTGCGGTCAAATCAAAGACTTAGAGCGTCAGGCGTTGGTCTTGCAACAGCCCTTCCGCTCTAGCTACTGATTTCTAGCGCAAGTCCATACTCTCTCGTGTTGCCACTCATTCGCGGCTTGCTCTAGAGCATGTGTCATGACGGCAACTCGTTGAAGCACGCTAACCCCGCATGCCGACGCCTGAGCCCAGGCGCTTGGGCCTTGGAATAGCCATCTAAGGCCCACGGTCGCCGGTGCCCTTGCCTCCAAGAGCTTGGGCTTAGAGCATCGCAGCACGGCGGCGGCGGGCGCGTTTGATCAGACCGGAGACCAGCAGCTTGCCAAGCGATAGGCCAAGGCTCAGCGCCAAGGCCAGCACTTGCCAGGCCAACAATCCAACCAGCTTGGCCAGGCGCAGGCCGCTGCGGCTGGTCTTAACCAGCAAGCGATAGCCCCCTCGGCCCAACACCGACAACACCTCTGGCGTCTCCTTGCCCAGCGCAGCCGAAAACCGCTTCAGCCGCGCAATGTCTTGCCCCGACCCAACAAAACGCAGGGTATAGAGCGCAGCCTTGGGGCCGACACGCTGCAAACTGACGCCCAGATCGGCCAAGTCGTCGGCCAAACGCTGAAAGGCTTTGGGATCGACCGAGCGCTCGATCAAGCGCAGCGCGCGGCTCTGGAGACTGGCTCCAGAGGCGAACACCCCCCGCCCCAGCTCCTTCGATAGGCCCTGCAGGGCCTCATCCAGCTTGATACTTCGGGCCAGGCGACGCTGCAAAACTCGCTGGAGGCCCGGAGACAAAACCCGCGCGCGTTTTGCCACCTTTAGCGTCGCCACGCTAACCTTGGCCGGGGCCGCGCTGCCCGCTGACACCAGCGTTGCGCCGGTCAGCACAAGGCCCGCGACGCCCAAACTCAAATCGAAGCGGTCGATAGGCTGGCCACTGGCGTAAGCGGCTCCTGCCCGCAGCAGGGATTTGACATCGCCGATAGACGTGACCTCGGACAAGCCCGCGCAACTGGCTTCGGTCACGCTATGCCCCACCTCCAGAGCGAACAGCCCCTGCCAGCAAGCCCCCAGCATCGCCAAGGGCTGGCGCGCCTCCCGGCGCTGCTGGGTGATGGCAGTCAGAGTTGCAGGCTCTGGGCTCAACTTCAGGCGTTCGGCCAGCTTGAGGTTCAGGTCAATTTCGGTCCAGGCGATGGGATCTTGCACCAAGGCAGCCTGAAGTCGGCGCTCCAGTTCCGGGGCGTCGATCCGGCGGGCAACCTGCAACCAGACCGCCTCGCGCAGCTCCTCAGCGCTGCGCTCAACCAGCGATTCAACGAAGGGGTTGCGCCAGGCCTGATAGCCGGTCCAGGCCAGCGTCAGCACAGCCGAGGCCAGAAGCAGCCCTTGTAGCCACAAGAGCGCGCGGTCAAACCAGCCCAACCCTGGCTTGTGGCCTGCCGCCAAGCTAGCCATTGCGCCGCGCCGCCAGGGCCTGGCGGATGTAACCCCAGACCGACCAGAGCGTCAGCCCCGCAGCAATCCAAACCAGCGCCAGCAGCACCGGCTGATAGAGCGGCCCTGCGGCAAGGCCAAGCAACCAAGGCTGCATGCCAGCCGGGCCCACATCGGGCGCCGCCGCCTGACGCAACGCCATGAGCCCGGGCACCATGCCATAAACGGCTGCAAACTGAACCGTCGTCTTGACCTTCGCCACCATAGAGGCCGGCACCGCCTTGCCCGCATCGGCTGCCCGCGAGCGCAGCACAATCATGTAGACCTCGCGCGCGGTGATGATGGCAACCGGCAGCAAGAACCAGGCCGTCAGGACTGGGCTGATGGCTGCCCAGATCGCGAAATAGAGATAAAGGCCCAGCACCAAAACCTTGTCCGCCAAGGGGTCCAACCAGGTGCCCGTGCGGCTCACTAACCCCAAGCGGCGCGCAAGATAGCCATCCAGCCAATCGCTGGCGATCAAGAGGGTCAACAACACCAGCGCTGTTGCCGCCTGGCCACCGACCAACAAAAGCCCCACCGGCAACGCACCCACCAGGCGCGCAAAACTGATTGCGTTGGGCAATGCTGCAACCAGCGGCGACAGTTTGGGAGTCTGCTTAGGAGTCTGCGGCCTAGTCATGGGGTGCGGTTGCCTCCTCGTGCTGTGGGTCATCGTTGCCCCGAAAGGGCTCTGCCGTCACCGAATTGGCCGAAGTGACGCCCTCGCGCGCCACCACCTTGCCCACGGTCATCACCAAGATCTTCAAATCCAGCCAGAAGCTGCGGTTATCGACATACCAGGTATCCAAGGCGAAGCGCTGCGGCCAGTCCAGCGCGTTGCGGCCGTTGACCTGCGCCCAGCCCGTGACGCCGGGCCTCACGTCGTGGCGCCGCGCTTGGTCGGTGTTATAGAGCGGTAGGTAGTCCATCAGCAAAGGACGCGGCCCGACCAAGCTCATCTCACCGCGCAAGACGTTCCACAACTCGGGCAGCTCATCAAGGCTGGTCGAGCGCAGTTTTGCACCAAAGGCTGTTAGCCGCTCGGCGTCGCTCTGGCGCTCGGGGGTCGGGTCCAGCATGGAGCGGAACTTAATCAACCGGAAAGGGCGCCCGCCCATGCCCGGACGGACTTGGGTGAAGAAGACCGGCCATCCCAGTTTGCGCCAAATCACCAGAATTAGGACCAGCAAAATGGGCGAGAAGACCAACAAAGCGGTCAGCGAGACAAGAATGTCAAATAGGCGTTTGATCAGCATGGCAAAGCCTTAGCGCAAAACCACCTTGAACAAAATAGCCCAAAGCGAAACAGCCTGTCACGCCTTGGCCTGGTGGCCTAGATCATGAACGCATGAAACAGTTTTCATAGGCCATGGACTGGGATGTGCTGCTTGTCTGAAGGCGGCGCCTCTGACCAGCTGTGAACTGACAGGCCTCGAATGGTCCGTGATCCAGCCCTTGCTGCCGAACAAACCGCGGGGCCTGCCGCGCGTGGACGACCGGCTTCTATTGAACGACAGCACGACGCTGCGGGTGCATCAGCATGCTGCCAACTCAATAAAAGTAGGCCGGATCGCTGTATGGGCCGGCAGAGCGGCGGTCTGACAGCTAA
>CAZHYF010000277.1:0-3509 GCA_964536635.1 uncultured Rhodospirillaceae bacterium
CGCGGATCGCCATGATGAAGGAGCTGGATATCCTGGGCACCGCCGTTTGGAACATCGAGCGCCCAGCCATAGCCGCCGCGCTTGCCGACATCCTGCGAGGACTGAGCGATGGCAGCCTGTGCCCCATCGTTGGGCAGCGCTTTGCCCTGGCCGATGCTGGCGAGGCACAGCGCGCGGTGATGCGCCCTGCCCGCCAAGGTAAGATCGTGCTCGACCTGGGCGCGGAGGCGGTCTAACGCCAGAAACCAAACACTCAGATGATCTAGGCGGTAGGCCAAGGCGAGAGAGCGTATACAGGGAATGCTGATCGTTGCATCTCGCTTGATCCGACCAAGAATGCAGCAGCTCTATCAAGCTGTTAGTGCTCCGCAGGGCGCCTAGCAGCCAATCAACTGAGGGAAATCGCACAACTGGCCAAAGGGGAGCATCGACAGATTGGATCTCGTCCTGTTAGGCTCTTGGCAGGCAATCTTGCCCTCTTCCCCCTAGGCGACGGAGCCCGCCCGTATGCTCTCTGGCACAGCAAGCTCGCATTTTCTGAGCGACATGTTGCGACGCATCGCTGGAGGCGGCCGTCAGCGCACAAAGGCAGGTGCCCATGAGGCCATCGACCTGGTGGGCGCTTGCCACAGCCTGCTCGACGACCACGGCGAGGCATCGGGACTTGTTGGCGCCAAGCGCATCCTGGATCGCCTTGATGCAGCTAGCGCTGACGAGCGCCGGGCAGCCCTGGAGCGCATTGCGCTCGAATTCGGCCCCGACGATGCTGCGCTCAGCCAAGCCTTGGCGGTCTGGCGCCCTGGAGACGTCGTGGCCTCACGTGCCTTGCACTTTGCCGCCGAGCCACGCAGTCAGGCGTTGATCCGCGCGCTCAATCGCGTGCCCGGAGCAACGGCACGCTTGGTGCAATTGCGCGCCGATCTGCTGGGCTTCCGCGACGCAAACCCGGAGCTGCGCGGCCTGGATTTGGACTTCAGCCACCTGTTCCTTTCCTGGTTCAATCGCGGGTTCTTGGAAATTCGACACATTGATTGGTCCACTTCTGCTGCGATCCTGGAAAAGATCATTGCCTATGAAGCGGTGCACGAAATCAAGGGCTGGGAGGATCTGCGTCAGCGGGTCGGCGCGCCTGATCGGCGGCTGTTTGCCTTTTTCCATCCAGCCATGCCTGACGAGCCTTTGATCTTTGTCGAGGTCGCCTTGACCGATCACATTCCTGGTGCCATCGCGCCCATTCTGGCATCCAAGCGCGCGCCGTTGGACCCTGAGCAAGCCACCACGGCGGTTTTCTATTCGATCTCAAACTGCCAAAAGGGCCTGCGTGGCATCTCCTTCGGTAGCTTCCTGATCAAGCAGGTGGTCGAGGAATTGTCGCGTGAACTGCCCAATCTCAAGCAGTTTGTAACGCTCTCGCCCGTGCCAGGCCTGCGGGCTTGGGCGCTCGCGCAATACGACAGCGAAACCCCAGGGCTGCCCGCAAACATCCTTGATCTGTTGGCCGCCTTGGAGAGCCCGCCCCCCTTGGACGCTGCCCAAAATCAAGTTCAAAATCAGGCCCATAATCAGGCCCTGCGCCAGCTAGCAGCGCGCTATCTTTTGAAGGCCCGGCGCGCCAAGGGCCAGGTTCTGGACCCGGTCGCCCACTTTCACTTGGGCAATGGCGCAGCGCTGCATGCCATCCACCTGGATGCGGACCAGTCCAAGACCGGCCAGGACCAGGCCTGGGGGGTGATGGTCAACTATCTTTACGACGGCGCGCAAATCGAACAGCGCCACCAAGCCTACGCCACCGCGCACGAGGCCGCTGCCAAGCCCGCCCTACTTGCACTAGCCAACAGCGACTAGCAACTGAAGGACCCCTTCCTTATGTCTGACGCGCCCTATACCAGCAATCACCTCCTGCGCCACCTACGCGCTGCCAGCCTGGGCCGCAATCAGGCGCGCTTCTTGGAAGATGCAGCCAGCGGCGCTGTTACCTCCTATGGCCAGTTTTTCGCGCATGCCGAGCAAATGGCAAAGGCCCTGGTCGCGCTGGGTTTGTCGCCCGGCGACCGGGTGGCTGTGCAAACGCCCAAGACCCCAGCTATGCTGGAGCTCTACCTCGCCGTCGTCATGGCGGGGGGCATCTTCCTGCCGCTCAACCCTGCCTATACAGCCAGCGAGGTGACCTATTTCCTGGGTGACGCCGAACCGCGCCTGCTGGTCTGCGATCCCGCGCGGCTGGACGAGCTGGCGCCGATCGCCCGCGCATCCGGGGTGGCTCACATCCTGACCCTGGCCGCCGATGAGAGCGGCAGCCTGACCCAAGCGCGCGACGCTGAAGCACCTGGCTTTGCCGCGGTGGCGCGGACCGCCAGCGACCTTGCGGCCATCCTCTATACCTCCGGCACCACAGGGCGTTCCAAGGGCGCTATGCTGAGCCACGCTGCGCTGGCCTCCAATTCGCAGACGCTGAAGGACTACTGGCGCTTTACCGCCGATGACGTGCTGATCCATGCCCTGCCCATCTTCCACACGCATGGCTTGTTCGTGGCGACCAACATCAGCCTCATGGCGGGCGGTGCCTGCCTCTTCATGCCGGGCTTTGACGCCGGCGCCATCATGAAGGCCATGCCGCGCGCCAGCGCGCTCATGGGCGTGCCCACCTTCTATGTCCGCCTGTTGGATCTGCCCGGGCTGGCCGAGGCTGCGGCGGGTATGCGCTTGTTCGTTTCGGGCTCGGCGCCCTTGCTGGCTGAGACCCACGACCGCTGGCGCGCGCTTACCGGCCATGCCATCTTGGAACGCTATGGCATGACCGAGACCAACATGAACACCTCCAATCCCTATGACGGCGATCGCCGCGCGGGAGCGGTGGGCTTTCCTCTGCCTGGTGTTGAGCTGAAGGTGACATCGCCCGAGACCGGCGAAAGCTTGGCTAAGGATGAAATCGGCGTGCTGGAAGTGCGCGGCCCGAACGTCTTTTCCGGCTATTGGCGCATGCCCGAGAAGACCGCCGAGGAGTTGCGCGCAGACGGCTTCTTCATCACCGGCGATTTGGGCAAGATCGATCACGACGGCTATGTTCACATCCTTGGCCGCGGCAAAGACCTGATCATAACCGGCGGCTTCAATGTCTATCCCAAGGAAGTCGAACTGCTGATCGACGCGCTGCCCGGTGTCAACGAGTCCGCTGTCATCGGCGCGCCCCATCCCGACTTTGGTGAAGGCGTGGTGGCAGTGGTCGTGCCGCAGAAGGGCGCCAGCATCAGCCCCGAGCAGGTGCAAGCAGGTCTCGCTGGCGCGCTAGCCAACTTCAAGCAACCCAAGCGGGTGGTGATCCTTGAGGCGCTGCCGCGCAACACCATGGGCAAGGTGCAAAAGAACCTACTGCGCGCGGACTACAAAGACAGCTTTGTGGCTTAGGCCGCCCTTGTCCTAAGCGCCCTTGTCCTAGGCACCCTTGTCCTAAGCGCCCTAGCTCTTCAGCCAATCGTAGATCGAGCGAGCAAAGGGTACGGTGTTGACCA